>PNJK01000009.1 GCA_013821825.1 Rhodobacter sp. | reverse complement strand
CGTAAGGCCCATCGCTTCACCCCGACCAACGCCCACAAGGGCCTGCGCTATGTGGAGTCGATGGCAAACACGGCAACCGTGACGACCTCGATTGCCAGCGCCACGAAGAACAGTTTCGCGGTCGCGATAACGCAGGGCGGGGCGAGGCCGGAGGACTATGTCCCGCACCTGACGGACTTCATCGCGCGGGCGAATGGGGTGAAGTAGTTCTTACTGTTTTGTCGATGATTAGAGTGTGCATTTATTCATTGAGCAGATGCACACTCTAATGTGCTCTGACCCGGTCTTCTGCGGAGGGAGGCAAAAGTGTTGGGTGGTTTAGAAGACCAGATCAGGCAAGATCGACGCACATAATAGCCTCTATCCGCCCGAGAACTTCCCACATAACCTCTTTATTCACCTTACTTCTGAACTCTGCATTTCGAGCAATCCAGTCAAGGCTCCTAAGATTGTCACTTAGTACAAATCCACTCACACCAACGCCGCGAGGCAAGGGAACCTCAAATGAGCTACCCTTGCCTTGACTAGTGATGGGGCAACAGAACGCCAGCCCGGTCGCGATGTTGAAATCCATCGCCGACAACACCAGGGCGGGCCTACGCCCGCCCTGCTCTGTTCCAGCATGCGGCGTCCAGTCCATCCAGATTATGTCGCCACGATCTGGTTGATACAGCGACCGGGTCACCAAGCTTCTTCGCCTTTTGGTTGTCCCCAATCGACTTCTGCAGACACTTCTCTCTTGGGGTGGTTCTCGAGAAGCTGCGAAAGCTTGAACCGCTTCCTTGTCGGGGTCACTATTAGTGACCCACCTTCCTGAACTTCCACTGTTACAGTGGCCCCCTCTTCCAGCCTGCTTTCCTTGGCAATGTGGCTCGGCAGCCGCAGTGCAAGGCTGTTGCCCCACTTGGCTATGCTGAGTTGCATATCATTCTCTTCCTTGTTTGACGCCCTCCAAGGCGTAGATACAGAGTATATACTTCGACACTGCGATTCTACAAGAATGGCTGGATAACAAGTTGATCACATTTCATGTGTCGCTTCTGACACATGCGGTCGCAGGGCTCACCAACGCTTAGCTAGCCCAGCGTAGCTTATGGAGAAACTGTAGTGTTAGCTTCGTGCTACCATCTGCCTCACCCGCACTTCGAATGCCCGCAGGACCCGCAGACCAAACACCCCTCGATCATCCGCAGGTCATAGCTGCCGCAGGCCGGGCACGACTTCCCGCGCGGGGCTTCGCCGACCCGCAGAAGCTCGGCCTTGGGATCGGCCTTCAGGCCCAGCCCCTCGCCCTCGATGAAACCGATGTCGATCAGGTGCCGCTCGATCACCCCGCCGATCGCCGCCAGGATCGAGGGGATATACTTCCCTTCCATCCACGCCCCGCCGCGCGGATCGAAGACCGCCTTCAGCTCCTCCACGACAAACGAGATATCTCCGCCCCGCCGGAACACCGCCGAGATCATCCGGGTCAGCGCCACTGTCCAGGCGAAATGCTCCATGTTCTTCGAGTTGATGAACACTTCGAATGGCCGCCGATGCCCTGACGTCACGACATCGTTGATCGTGATGTAAAGCGCGTGCTCTGACCCCGGCCATTTCACCTTGTAGGTCTGCCCTTCCAGCGCGGCAGGCCGATCCAGCGGTTCCGACAGATACACCACCTCGCCCGTCGAAGCCCCGCCCCGGACCTGATCCGGGGCCTCCCCCGGTGCCTTGTCGCTGGCCTCGCTTACCGTCAGCACCGATCCGGTCACGTCATTCGGCCGATAGGTCGTGCAGCCTTTGCAGCCCTGATCCCAGGCGGCCATATAGACCTCCTTGAAATCGTCAAAGCTGATGTCCACCGGGCAGTTGATCGTCTTGGAAATCGAGGAATCCACCCATTTCTGCGCCGCCGCCTGCATCCGCACATGGTCGAGCGGCGGCAGGATCTGGGCATTCACGAAATGCGGGGGCAGGGGCGCATCGCCGAACTTCTCGCGCCACAGCCGAACGGCATAATCGACCACCTCTTCCTCGGTCCGGCTGCCATCCTTCTGCAGCACTTTCCTTGTATAGACATACGCAAAGACCGGCTCGATCCCCGAGCTTACGTTCCCGGCATAAAGGCTGATCGTCCCCGTCGGCGCGACCGAGGTCAAAAGCGCGTTGCGAATGCCATGTTTGCGGATCGCATCGCGGACGTCCTTGTCCATCTGCCGCATGTTGCCGCTGGCAAGGTAGCCATCGGCGTCAAACAGCGGAAACGCGCCCTTCTCTTTCGCCAGATCGACCGAAGCCAGATAGGCCGCCTGCGCAATGGCATGCATCCACAGCTCGGTGACCTTCGCCGCCTCTTCCGATCCGTAACGCAGGCCCACCATCAGCAAGGCATCGGCAAGGCCGGTGACCCCCAGTCCGATCCGCCGCTTGGCCCGCGCCTCTGCCGCCTGCTCGGGCAGCGGAAAGCGGCTGGCGTCGACCACATTGTCCATCATCCGCACGGCCACCCGCACCAGATGGTCCAGCGCCGCAACGTCCATGCTGGAATGCGCCTCGAACGCATCCTTCACCAGCGCCGCCAGATTGATCGACCCCAGGAGGCAGGCGCCATAAGGCGGCAAAGGCTGCTCGCCGCAGGGGTTGGTCGCGGCAATCGTCTCGGCGTAGCCAAGGTTGTTCATCGCATTGATCCGGTCGATGAAGATCACCCCAGGTTCCGCGAAATCAAAGGTCGATCGCATGATCCGGTTCCACAGGTCGCGCGCCTGCACGGTCTTGTAGACCTTGCCGCCGAAAGCCAGTTCCCACGGCCCGTCCGCCTTGACCGCCGCCATGAACGGATCGGTCACCAGCACCGACAGGTTGAACATGCGCAGCCGGGCCGGGTCTTTCTTCGCCTCGATGAAAGCCTCGATATCCGGATGATCGCAGCGCATCGTCGCCATCATCGCGCCGCGGCGGCTGCCAGCACTCATGATCGTGCGGCACATCGCATCCCAGACGTCCATGAATGAAAGGGGACCAGAGGCATCCGCCGCTACCCCCTTCACCTCGGCCCCGCGCGGGCGGATCGTGGAGAAGTCATAGCCGATCCCGCCGCCCTGCTGCATGGTCAGCGCGGCTTCTTTCAGCCCGGTGAAGATGCCTTCCATCGTGTCGGGGATCGTGCCCATGACAAAGCAGTTGAACAGGGTGACACTGCGCCCCGTTCCCGCCCCCGCCGTGATCCGCCCCGCTGGCAGGAACCGGAACCCTTCCAGCGCGGCATAGAACTCACTCTCCCACTTCGCCGGGTCCGCCTCGACCTCCGCCAAGGCCCGGGCAATCCGCCGCCAGGTATCCTCGACCGACCCGTCCAGCGGTTTCCCGTCCGCAGCCTTGAAGCGGTACTTCATGTCCCAGATGGCTTCGGCAATGGGGGCTGAAAAGGCGCTCATGGGCGGCAGGCTCTCTGGCTTTGGGGAAGGTTCAACCTACGCCTCGTATGCGGCGCTTTCAACAGCATTTGTGGATCGTAACCCGCCCGGCCCGAGATATGGGGGGCGCCCGAGACATGGGCGCGCCGACGCTGTTTCAGCCTTACCCGAGGATCGCGCGCAATCCACGGCTGGCCAGGTCGATGTCCTGCAGCAGCCACAGCAGTGGGACCCCATTGATCGCCGACCCGGAAATCGCGGTCAGGACGAAGATGAAGCAGGCCGGGGCGTCGGGATCGTCGAGCCAGCCGAAGAATTCGCCCTGGGTCGCTGAGCAATGATCAATCGTCCGTTCGGACAGCTCGCGCTTGTTGCCGAAGGCCGCATAAAGGCTGGGCGGGTTGGTCCCGATCGACTGGGCCAATTCGGCCACGCCAACAGCGTCATAGCCCCTTTTCCAGAAGAGCCGCGTCGCCCTAGCCAGGCCGGCGTCGGTATCGAACCCCCGCGGGCGTTCTCCACGGGTCACCCCCTTTTTTTCCACCATTGAAATCCCGCGCGCGCCGGGTCCCGGTTCGGTATCAGTCACCGCACCAGACCGGCGCAGAAAGCCACTGGCATCTTGCGCGCCCCCACGAAAGGAATCCCAAATGCACACCCGCAGCCTTGCGGGCTGACTGATGTTGTCGGCATAGCTGGCTCTGCCCAGCTATGCCCAATCCTGACGCCCTACCCCGGCGCCAGCGACATCGCGCCCCCGATGGTCCACAACGACCCTTACGACCCGATCCACGAGGCTGGCCTCGTCGTCATCGACGCCTCGCCGCCGATCGGCGACAAGATCGTGAAAGCTGCAAAGGAAATCGCGCCCGACGCCAAGATCACCCACGATCTACAGCCACGCCCATGTCGACCATATCAGCTTTGCCGCGCAGATCGTCGCCACCAACCCGGGCATGCAGATCATCGCGCATCAGGATACCGCCGACCCCAACCGCCCGCTACCGACAATGACATTCGACGGCATTGACGTGCCCTTCACCGTGCAGGCCGCGAACCAGGTGCCGGACCTGAACTCCTCCGGCCCGAACCACGAATTCGGCAGCATTGAAATCCGGCATCCCGAAAGCAAGACCCTGATGCTGATCGACGTCATCTTCCCGGGCTGGATGATGTCGCGCCGCATGGCGATCGCGCAGGACATTCCGGGGGTCCTCGGCCTCGTTGGCCGGATCAACGCGAAATACGCTTTTGGACTTCTTGTCGCCGGTCATGCCGGACGTGCAGGCACGAAAGCGGATGTGGATGAGCAGCTTGCCTTCTTGACCGACTTGCATGCCACCGCCCTGAACACGCTTGACCCGACCGCCATTGCCGAAGCCATGAACCCGGCGGACACCACAAACGCCTGGGCCGTGTTCGACAGCTTCATCGATCGCGTGACCGTGCGATGCGTGGCAGAACTGGCCCCGGAATGGCGCGACAAGCTCTCGGACTTCGACGTCTTCATCTACGACCCGTGCACGGCGATGGAACAAGGCATCCGCGTCGACCGGCAACGCCTCTGATTCGACCCGCGACCGGTCGCCCTTCACCTCGCTGCGTCGGCCTGCTAGGTCTTCCCCGGGGGACGCAATGACCGACGGATTCGTCAATCTTCTGAAACTCTGCGTCGGCACCGACAGCGTCGAGGACCTGACCGACTGGCAGGACACCCAGCGTGGACGCTGGCCAGAAGGCCGCGCCGTCCACGTCACCCGCATGTGGCCGAAGCGTGAGGCCGAAGTGCTGAACGGTGGCTCGCTTTACTGGGTGATCAAGGGCGTCATCCTTGTCCGGCAACGGATTGTCGGGCTGGAGCAGATCGATCTTGGAGACGGCATCTCGCGCTGCGCCCTCGTCCTTGACGCAGCGGTCATCCGCACCGAAGCCGCCCCCCGGCGTCCGTTCCAGGGCTGGCGCTACCTTGACCCCAAGGATACCCCTCGCGACCTGCCGCAAGGCCGCGCCAAGGACGACCCCCTCCCCCCGGCGCTGGCCCAGGCGCTTGCCGACATCGGGCTGCGCTGACCCCGCCAGCGCGCGCCCCGCTTACCCGGCCCTAACCGATCCCCGGTCTCCTGCCCCCGCCAACAGGAGCCCGCCATGGACCCCCTCTGAAACTGAGAATGACGTAAGCTGCACGACAACACCCTTGATGCAATGGAGACTGAACCCTGGGTTCTTCTATCTTGGTGCGTCAACTCCTTACCAAACCCTTAACGTTCATAGCTAACCCCTTGAAATCCCTTGCGGGCCCCACTCAGTCCACCGTGGACACTCCCCTTCAAAGGGGGGACCGCACCCCTGGCAGCTCCGCCAACCGCCCCATCGACGAACGGGTGTTTGCGGATCCGGGCATCGGTCAGGCTTCGCTTTCGGATGCAGGACCGGACCTTGAAGCTACGTTCGAACGCGAAACCCATGATCCTTCGCAGGACTTGGGGGCATTGAGGTCTTCGGCTGCGGCGGTCGAACGGGATGCTCTGGTCGCGCCGCTTCTGGAGCACGAGATACGGGTTGCGCCAGGATTGACTTTTGACATCCAGCCACCCGGATCATCGCGCCAGATGATCGACAGGCTGCGCCAGAAGGCAATTGATTTCGCCTTGAAGCCTGCGGGCGTCGAGGGCGAGGGTATCATGCAGCACAGCCTGCTGGTCATACGCGACGCAATGTTCTTCGAACCGGCCCATCCGCTGGCTGAGGGTGATTTTGACGCTTTCAGCTCGAGACCGCAGGTGAGGGTCGCCTTCGGGCCGGATGCCGGATTCCAGGTTTACCAAAATTTGCCCGGATCAACCGAACCCGGACGGTCGCGCTTCAGGTCGGTGATTTCGACACCGCGCTGCGATTGATCGGTGGCACCCCGATCATAGCAGCCTTGCCCAAGTCGCTCAGTGAAACCGGAGAGGCGGGGCTGGGACATGTCGCGGCGCAATGGTCCCAGGACGGTTTGCGCATGGCGCCGTACTGGCACGCGCGCAACCAGACCGCGACAGCTCATACGTTCTGGCCGGACAGACTTGCCGGCCTCGCTCGGGCGGGCGGCGCGCAGGACGCGTCACCCTGAACGGAAGGTATGTCATTGCGGTCAGCTTGCCGGTACCGGTCCGCTGGTCGCTCCGATGACCAGCTTGCCTTGAACGGAAAGGTCGACGAGCGGTTGGTCCGGGTAACGGATACGGCTGAGCAAGGTCTCGGCAAGTTTGCGGCCAAGTTTGTAGGGCGCAATCGAAACCGTGGTGAGCGGTGGCACCACGAGCGAGGCCCCTTCGATCCCGTCAAAGCCGGTGATAGAGACATTGCGACCAGGAAGAATGCCCGCCCGCGCCATGGCAATAACCGCGCCAAGTGCGATCGTGTCGCCGTTGCACACCACGGCGTTTGTCGTTGGATGCGCCGCTATCAGTTCGGCGAACTCGCTCATGCCGCCTCGGCGGCTGTCCGGGCAGGACCAGACGACAGGCCCGCGAAGCCCGCGCTCTGCCAGGATATCGCTGTAGCCAGCGATCCGGTCGCGTCGCGATTCCACATCCAGGTTGGCGCCAAGGAAGGCTATCCTGCTGTGACCAAGATCAGCCAGATGCGTGGTCACCGCGCTGGCGGCAAGCCGGTTCTGGATGCCGACATGGTCAGCCGGGTGCGATGGAGCATGGCGCAGGAAGGTGACGTTTGGCACGGCGCGGCGGCTCAGAAGCCGGATCGTATCGGCAGAGGTGCCGATGGCAGGAACCCACATGATTCCAGCCCGCGCGTTGCCGACCAGCATTTCAATTTGGCGCTGCTGGCGCTGTGCATCGCCGCCCCACGCCCGTCCGGCACGTAGTCGATCTTGCGCGCCGCCGCGAGCACCTTCCCGGGTGTGTTCCGAGATCCTGCCAGCTCCACGCATTACCTGGCTTGCGGTCGCCAGTGAAACGCCGGCGGCGGCAGCAAGGCTATGAAGGGTAGCACGCTTCGGAGTAATGGTATGACGTTCTTTCAAATACGGCCCGTCGCCTACGATGTACTTATCATGGAGCGTTGATTTCCATAACAATATTCCTTCTTATTCCGCTATTTCGTTGGAAGAAAATCCTCAACAGCGGGAATCATCGGAGAGAGTTTTCGGCTGACACTTCAGTCGGCGGTGCCCCGAAAGGGAGGGAAGAATGTCAACCAAAGTGAAAATTCTTGGCGCTGCCTCGGCGCTGGTACTTGGCCTTATGGCTGGTGGTGCGCAGGCAGAGGTTCTGTTTTGGTCCACGCAGGCGCAGCCCGTGGAAGAGACGCAGAAGATGCGCGAATCCGTGGTGGCCGGCTTTGAAGGCGGGGTGGATAGAGGTGGTTCGGTTGATCTGAACAGGTTTCGGGCGTTTTCTAAGTGGTTTTCCGCCTCGGTTACGCCGCCACCGCTTCGGGCATCGGCTGGTTGAAGTAGGCCTGATCGGGGGTTTTCCCGTCAAGCGATGAATGCGGGCGGCGGCCATTGTAGAAAGTCAGATATCGTCCGATCCCGGCCCGGGCTTCGGACACGCTGGCATAGGCGCGCAGGTAGACCCCTTCGTATTTGATGGTCCGCCACAAGCGCTCGACGAAGACATTGTCCCGCCACGCGCCCTTGCCATCCATGCTGATCTTGATCTCGCGGGCTGCCAGCACCTTGATGAACTCGGTCGAAGTGAACTGGCTGCCCTGGTCGGTGTTGAAGATTTCGGGCGCGCCGTGCCGCGCGAGCGCCTCCTCCACAGCTTCTATGCAAAAACCGGCCTCAAGGGTGATCGACACCCGCCATGCCAGAACGCGCCGGGTGAACCAGTCCTGGCCGCCGGGCTGATCTGGCTGTCGATCCTGGAACAGTCGGGGTTCCTCAACAGCCTTCTCGTCGGCCTAGGCGTCGTCGACAAGCCGGTGCTCTACCTAAGCTAGCAGACACCCTGGATCATCCTTGTCGGCATCATACTGGCCGAAGTCTGGCGCGCGACGGCGATCATGATGGTGATCCTGGTCGCCAGTCTCGGACTGATCCCCAAGGAATACGGCGAGGCCGCCGAGGTCTTCGGCGCCACCCGCTGGCAGCGCTTCATCAAGGTGACGCCGCCGATGCTGAAGCCCACGCTCCAGACCGCCCTGATCCTGCGCGTGATCCTTGCATTCGAGGTCTTCGCTGTCGTGATGGCGCTTGGCGGGACGCAGATGCCGGTCCTGATGAGTGAAACCTTCAACTGGCAGTTCGTTCTGCAAGACCGCGGTGTCGCCGCCGCCCACGCCATGGTGATACTCGCCGTGTCGGTGCTTTTCACCCTTGTCATCCTGCGTGCGCTGCGCGTTCCGAAAGGAGCCCGGACATGACCACTGCAGCCCATCAACCCGCGCCGACAATCGCGGCCGAACTGGTCAAGAAGGCTGGACGCCGGGTCTTCCAGACGGGTGTCATCCTTCTGTGCGTGTGGACGTTGCTGCCGATCTACCTTCCGGTGACCAACGCGCTCTCCACGCCGGAAGAGGTGAACGGCTTTCCCAAGGCGTTCTTCCCGTCCTTCGACCTTGCGTCGATCCGGTTCTTCATCGAGTTCGACGGCGTGCTGCATGCGCTCTGGACCTCGATCAAGGTGGCGGTGGTCACCATGATGAGCTGCTGCCGGTTTCGTGGACGCGAAGATAAGATCGTGACCATGGAATTGGAGGATGCAAATGATACGACGGAAGTTCAGCCGCGAGTTCAGGATCGAGGCGGTAAGGCTGGTGGCGGAGCGGGGCGTTGCGGTTGCCGCCCAAGGAACGCGGCATCGCGATGGTGTTTCAGAACTATGCCGTATTCCCGCATCTGACCGTGTTCGAAAACATCGCCTTCGGCCTGCGGATGCAGAAGATGGCGCAAGCGGAAGTGGAGCGTCGGGTGAACCGCACCGCAGAACTGATGCATATCGAGCAATTGCTCAAGCGCTACTCGGGCTAGCTTTCCGGCGGCCAGCGGCAGCGTGTGGCGGTCGCGCGGGCGCTGGCGATGGAACCCGAGGTGATCCTGAAGGGCGAGCCACTGTCGAACCTCGATGCGCTGTTGCGGCTTGAGATGCGGTCGGAACTGAAAGGCGTGCTTGCGGGATCGAAGACCACCGCGATCTATGTCACCCACGACCAGGTCGAGGCGATGAGCCTTGCTGACCGGATCTCGGTCATGAAAGGCGGTTACATCGTCCATTCGGCCGATCCCGTTCAGGTCTACCGCAATCCGGCCGCACGCTTCGTTGCAGGCTTCATCGGCAACCCGCCGATGAACTTCCTTTCGGTCGAGCGTCTGGGGCCGGGCCGCTGCCGCGTGGCCGGTGTCGAAATGGACGGACCGCAGACCGACAGGGACATCGAGTTCGCCATTCGCCCAGAAGACATGGTCGCGATCGACGGCACCGGGACCAAGCTTGATGCGACGATCCGCGTGGTCGAACCGCTGGGCGCGCATACGCTGGTGACCTGCAACGTGGCGGGCTGCCCGTTCCGCGCCATCCTGGAAAGCGACACCCGCGTCGCCCCCGGTGACCGGATCAACCTTGCCCCGATGCCGGACCGCGTGCGCTGCTTCGACAAGCAAACCTCTCTGGCCGTGCAGTGAGGGTATTTTGATTGGCGACAACACCGAACTGATTTCGCGCGCGATCGAAATCCTGCGCGAGAATGACCGGGGCCAGTACACGGTTCCGACCAAGGGGCCCCATCTGTTCCAGTGGAACTGGGACGGCGCCCTGACGGCCTTGGGACAGGCGCATTTCGACGAAGACCGCGCCTGGACCGAGATCGAGACCCTGATGGCGCATCAATGGCCGTGCGGAATGGTACCGCACATCAACTTTCACGAGCATGATGACGGCGATTTCCTCGGACCCGATTTCTGGCAGACGGGTCGTCCGGTGCCAGCCTCGGGCATCATGCAGCCAGCCGTCACCGGCTTTGCGCTGCGCAAGCTTTGTGAGCTAACCGCCCACATGGAGGCGGCGACCGCGCGTCTGCGTGAGGTGCTGCCGAAGGTTGCCAAATGGCACCGCTGGTTCTTCACCACACGCGACCCGGCGGGCGAAGGGCTCGTGGCCATCATTCATCCCTGGGAGACAGGACGCGACAACTCAGTCGACTGGGACACGGCCTTTGAGCGGGTGGGGCGCACCACCACGCCTTACGTCCGCAAGGACATCCTGCATGCCGACCCTTCGCACCGCCCGACACAGGAATTCTATGACCGGGTGGTCTGGCTGATCGAGCATTTCCGAAAGCTGAAGTGGGACACATCGAAGCTTCACGACGCCTCTCCGTTCCCTGTCGTCGATCCAGGGTTCAACGCAATCCTGCTGCGGTCCTGCGACGATCTTGCAGTCCTGGCAGATGTGATCGGCATGGCCGATATCGCAGCCGAAAAACCGGGCCTATGCGGCGCGGGGGGTGGCGGCACTTGAAGATCTGTGGTCGGCGGACCACGGCCAGTACCTCTGCCGCGACCGGGTCAGCGGACAATTGGTCGACAGCCGGTCGGTTGCCGGGCTTCTGGCCTGTTTCTGCACCGTACCGAAGGAGCGCGCGGCAACCATCGCCCAGACAATCGAAGCGCACGGCACGAAGTATCGGGTTGCAAGCCATCCGCCCTCGGACCCGCGCTATGACGGCAAGCGATATTGGCGGGGCCCTGCATGGCTGGTGGTGAGCTATATGATCGCAGACGGCTTGCGCGGGCCGGGCAAAGGAAAGCGGCAGCCGCCGTCGCCGCTTCAAGCCCTAATCTCATCCGCAAAAGCGGCTTTGCCGAATCCTATGATCCGCAGACCGACGAACCCCTTGGCGGAGCACGCTTTACCTGAACCGCCGCGATGGTCCTGGAGTTCCTGTCGATGGAGGCCCTGGCATGAACCGATCCCGCATCAATGCGATCATGGCCGAAGCGGATGACATGATCCGCGTTACGGCTTCGTCCTGCCGCCCTTCGCCAACTGGACCCCGGGCGAATTTCGGGCGCGGCGCGGGGTGGCGGCCAAGGTGATCTTTGCCCGCTGCGGCTGGGACGATGCGGGCGGCTTTGCCGAAGACCGGGGCGGCACCGTGTTCTGCGACGGCGTCGGGTGCGACTTCGGCCCCGGCGAGAAGCTGCACCTCGCCCCCGGCGAAAGCGTCACGCTGATGCCGGGCGATTGGCATGCCTTCTGGGGCGAGGGCGGCGATGTCCTGGTGGGTGAAGTCTCGACCGTCAACGACGACGAGACCGACAACATCACCGCGAGCCGATCGGTCGCTTTGCGACGGTCGAGGAGGATGAGGCGCCAAGCCGCCTTCTGGTCAGCGATTACGCCCGCTGGCTGGCATGATCGGCGAGGCCGAGGTCCTTCTGCGCGACCTCTTTGATCTGGCCGTGGCCACCGCCGACCCGATGCGCGTGGTGGCCGCACAGAGCAGCGAAGATCCCCCGCCCGAAAAGCAGGCTGTGGACGCGGCTCTTCTGGCCTCGGGCGCGCCGATTTCGCAAATGAACTTGCTGCGCAAGCATCTGAGCCTTGTGAAGGACGGTCAGCTTGCCGCGATTGCAGCACCTGCGCCCATGCTGGCGCTGCTCATCTCCGACGTCCCCGGCGATGATCCGGGGATGATCGCCTCGGGCCCCACGGTGGGTGACGACAGAACGGTTGACGATGCGCTGGCCGTGATCCGGCGCTGGAACATACCGGTACCGGCGGCCGCGATGGCAGCGCTGGCCACCGGATCGGGTGTGATCCCCCGCCTGGTGACGCTCGTCTTGCCCATGTCGAAACGCGCGTCATCGCCGCCCCGGCGCAGTCGCTTGCGGCTGCCGCAGAGGCTGCAAGCGCAGCGGGTGTTCTGGTGGTCCTGCTTGGCGACACCGTGGAGGGCGAAGCCCGGGACGTTGGCACGGCACAGGCTGAACTTGCGCTGCGGCTACAGGCCAGCCTGGTCGGCAGCGCCCCGGTTCTGCTGCTTTCGGGCGGCGAGTTGACCGTCACCCGGCGCGGATCCGGCAGTGGTGGTCCGAACGCCGAATTTGCACTCGCTGCAGCAATTGCACTGCGGGGCGCCAAGGGCATTCACCTTCTTGCTTGCGATACCGATGGCGTCGACGGCGCGGCCGAGGTGGCGGGCGCAGTGATCGGCCCGGACATCCTGCGCCGCGCCGCCGCAAGTGGTCGCGACCCGGTCGAAGTACTGGCCAGCAATGACAGTCACAGCTTCTTTGCTGCAACCGGCGCGCAGGTCATCACCGGCCCGACCCTGACCAACGTCAACGATTTCCGCGCGATCCTTATGTTGCCGCCGAAGCCGTGAACGCTGTCAGCAGATCGTCCGGTGCGTTGGTCTTGGGGGCCTGACGATGTCGCCATCCCCGATGGCACAGGCGTGCCAAGGCGGGATCAGGTGCCGGCGTTCTTCAATCAGCCTCCGCCCAGCGCCATCGCCATTCAGTCCTTCAGAGGCCCCACATGTCCCCGCCCGGGACACCCCCTCAGACTGGAGACCGCACTCCCAGCAACCCCGCCAGCCGCCCCATCGCCGCCCGGTTCTCCTCAGACCGGAGAGCTCCGCGCGAGGCCCAAAGCACCGCCTCGGACCGCAGGATCACCCCGTCAGACAGGATCTTCAGATGGTTCGCCCGCAACGTCTCGCCGGACGAGGTGATGTCGGCAATCGCTTCGGCAGTCAGGTTCTTCACCGCTCCCTCCGTCGCTCCAAGGCTGTCGACCAGCTGATAATCCGCGACCCCGTTCTCGGTCAGGAACTCTCGCACCAGCCGGTGATACTTGGTCGCGATCCGCAGGCGGAACCCATGCGCCGCCCGAAACGCCGTCGCAGCCGCGTCCAGATCGTCCAGCGTATCGACGTCCACCCAGACCGACGGCACGGCAAGGATCAGATCCGCCTGGCCAAAGCCCAGCAGAGCGACCTCGGTGACCACCGAGGTCCAGTCTGCCAGCTCCTCGCGCACAAGGTCGGTCCCGGTGACGCCAAGGTCGATCCGTCCCGCCTCCAGCTCACGCGGGACTTCCGAGGCGGCCAAGAGGACCAGTTCCACCCCGTCCATCCCGTCGATTGCGCCGGCATATTCGCGTTCGTTCCCGGTGCGACGCATCGTCAAACCACGCGCTCCGAACCAGGTGAAGGTCTGCTCCATCAGCCGCCCCTTCGACGGCACCCCGATCTTGATCATGCCAGCCCCCTGATCCGCGCGACCAGGCCGGGGCGGATCACGCCCCCGACCGCCGGGATGAACGCGCCCGCGCCAAGAACCGCGGTCAGCGCATCATAGCGCCCGCCCGACGCCACCGGCGGCATTCCCTTGTCGACCGCGTGAAAGCTGAAGACGAAGCCGTCGTAATATTCCAGTGAGGTGCGCCCGTGGCTTGCCTCGAAAGGCAGGGCCTCGACATCCACTCCGCGCGCCGCCAGGGCGTCCAGCCGGGCCGCGAACCGGTCAACTGCCAGGGCGATGGCGGGCAGCAGCGGCGTGATGCCCTTGAGATGCGCGAGGGCCGCCGCAGCCGGGGCCTCCAGCGTCAGCAGGTCATAAAGCATCGCCGCCTCCGGCGCCGAAATCGGCTTTTCGCCGGCGTCTTCCAGCAAGGCCACCGCGCGTGCCGAGATCTCCTCGGCCGAGCGCAAACCGACAAATGTCCCCGCCTCGGCGATGAGCGCTTCGGGGCTTCCCTTGGCCAGCCGTTCCAGCAACCGCACGCGGGCCGCAGGCACCGCAGCACGACCGGCAAACCGGTCCAGCAAAGCGCGGAACCGCCTTGGCCGCCAGATGTGATGCAGCAAAGCCGCCCGACGGCGGGGCGTGGTGTCCAGGCCGCGAACGGCGGCCATCAGGATACCGATATCGCCGGTCGCCGGGCGCAGGGCCAGATCGGCCAGCATCCCCTGAAACAGCGCGAATACCTCGGCATCCGCCGCCTCTGGCGCCGATCGGTCAAAGACCTCGAACCCGACCTGAAGGTATTCCGAAGCGCGGTCCGAGGCGCGGTCCTGCTGACGGAACACCTCACCCAGATAGCAGTAGCGCGCCGGTTCCGCGCCATGCGCCATGTGGGCCTGCACCACCGGCACGGTGAAGTCCGGGCGCAGCATCATCTCGCCGCGCAGGGGGTCATGCGTCGTGTAGGCGCGCGCGCGGATATCCTCGCCGTAAAGGTCCAGAAGGGTTTCGGCTGGCAGCAGGATATCGGCCTCGACCGGCACCGCCCCGGCGGCAACGAAGGCAGCATGCAGCCGCTGGGCCTCGGCCCGGATTGTGGCCTTGGGGGTCATTGCCCCAGCATCTTTCGGACAGCGGCCACCAGATCGGCGCGGTCCGCCAGAACCTGAGCCGGGCGGTCCTTCCATTCCTCCAGCGTGGCGCTTTCGGCGATTTTCGCGCCAAGGATCAGGTCCTTCAGGATGACCTTGCCTTCCGCCGCCTCGTTGCCGCCCTGGATGATGGCGATGGGCGACTGCCGCTTGTCCGCGTATTTCAACTGGTTGCCGAAGTTCTTCGGGTTGCCGAGGTAGACTTCGGCCCGGATACCCGCCGCGCGAAGCTCACCGACCATGGCCATGTAGTCGGCCATCCGGTCACGGTCCATCACGGTGACGACCACCGGCCCCGCCGCCTCACCGCCCAAACGCCCCTTGGCCCGCAGCGCGGCGAGGAGGCGGTCCACCCCGATGGAGACCCCCGTCGCCGGGACATCCTGCCCGGTGAAGCGCTTCACCAGCCCATCATACCGCCCACCCCCGGCGACCGAGCCAAAGTTGCGCGGGCGGCCTTTTTCGTCGGTGATCTGGAAGGTGAGTTCCGCCTCATAGACCGGGCCAGTGTAGTAGCCGAGGCCACGGACGACCCCGGGGTCGATGACGATGCGGTCAGGGCCGTAGCCTTGGGCTGAGAGGAGTTCGGCAATGTCCTGCAACTCAGCCACCCCCTGCTGCCCGATGTCGGAACCGTAAACCAGCTCCATTAGCTTCAGGATCGTGCCTTCGTTGTCAGCGGCTCTTGCTCTGACTAACGCAAGGACCACTTCGGCCTTGTCCGCCGGAAGTCCTGCACCCTTGGTGAAATCCCCGCTCTCGTCCTTCCGGCCCTCGCCCAGAAGGGCGCGGACCCCTTCTGGCCCCAGACGGTCGATCTTGTCGATGGCGCGCAGGACGATGCCGCGTTCGTGGGCGAACTTGTCTGGGTCGGCCGGGTCCAGCACTCCCGCGACCTCCATCACGCCGTTCAGGACCTTGCGGTTGTTGACCTTCACGACATAATCGCCACGCGGGATGCCGACGACCTCAAGCGCATCGGCCAGCATCGCGCAGATTTCGGCGTCGGCGGCTACAGAGGCCGACCCCACCGTATCGGCGTCGCATTGGTAGAACTGCCGGAACCGGCCCGGCCCCGGTTTCTCGTTCCGCCAGACCGGGCCCATCGCGTAGCGGCGATAGGGCGAGGGCAGGTCGTTGCGATACTGCGCCGCGACCCGCGCCAAAGGGGCGGTCAGGTCATAGCGGAGGGCCAGCCAGTCGGCATCCTCGTCCTGCCAGGCGAAGACGCCGTCGTTCGGGCGGTCGACGTCGGGGAGGTACTTGCCAAGGGCCTCGACCGTTTCGACCGCCGACGTCTCAAGCGGATCAAACCCATAACGGTGATAGACCCCGGCAATCGCGTCCAGCATGGCTTTCCGCTCGGTCACTTCCGTGCCGAAATAGTCGCGGAACCCCTTGGGGGTTTCGGCGCGCGGGCGGCGGGCGGGTTTGTCGTTTGCCATGGGTTCAGACCCTTCGCTTTTCGTCGCGGCCCGTGTATCGGATGGGGCAAGGGGCGGCAAGCGCCCGAAGGGTGGGCCATGGACCGGATCGAGACCCTGGAAGAACGCATCGCGCATCTGACCCGCGCGGTCGAGGATCTTTCCGACGTGGTGGCGCGCCAGACGGCCGAGATCGACCAACTCACCCGCCTCACCCGTCTTCTGGCCGAGCGTGAGGCCGAACGCGAGGCTGACGGCGATGCCCCCGCCGCGAACCAGAGGCCGCCCCACTGGTGATGCCTGTCCTTTCCCGCCTGATCGGGCCGGACCCGACCGCGCTGGTGCTGACCCTGACGCTTGGGGCCATCGGCGGCGTCATAGCGCAAGCCCTGCTCCTGCCGCTTGGCTATCTCCTCGGCTCGCTTCTGGTGACCGGGGTGCTTGCTGCGGCGGATATCAGGCCGTTTGGCCGAAGGATCACCCTGCCGCCCCCCCTGCGGATGTGCTTCGTGCCGATCGTCGGGGTCGCTATCGGCGGGGCCTTCACGCCTGCGGTCGCCTCGCAGGCGCTTGGGTGGGTGCCGTCCCTGCTGGCGCTGAGCGTCTTCGTGCCACTGGCCCATGCGGTGGCCTTCCTGATCTTCCGCTGGGGCGGGCTGGACCAGAAGACCGCGTTTTTTGGCGCGGTGCCCGGCGGCCTGATCGAAAGCGTCCAACTGGGGGAGGAGGCGGGGGCGGATGTGGCCCTGTTGACGGTCCTGCAGTTCCTGCGGCTGATCGGGACCATTGTCGCGGTGCCGCTGATCTTCTGGTGGGTGACAGGAACTGCGGTGGGGTCTGCCTCCGGGGTGCAGATGGTCGGGGCAGAAGCGCCGCTTGGCCTGTTCGACGTGGCCATTCTGGTGGCGGCGGGGCTTGCCGGCGTGGGGCTTGGGCGCATCATGCACTTTCCGGGGTGGATCATCACAGGGCCGATCCTCTTGTCGGCCGCCGCGCATGCGCTGGGCCTGGTCGAGGGGGTGCCGCCCGGCTGGCTGATCGCAGTGACTCAGGTCGTGGTCGGAACCGGCCTGGGCGCACGCTTTGCCGGGGCGGACGCACGGGTCCTGCGGCGCGGGGCCTGGCTGGCCGCAATCAATGGCACCGTGGCACTGGGAATCGCCCTTGGCTTCGCGCTTGCGCTGGAAACGCTGGTGGGCGAACCCGTTGCCGCCGTCTTCCTGGCCTTCGCGCCGGGAGGGTTGGCGGAAATGAGCCTGATCGCCCTCAGCCTGAAAATGAGTGTGATCTACGTGACCGCCCACCACGTTGCCCGGATCGTGCTGGCGGTAGCGCTGGCCAAGGCAGGCGCGCGGTGGATCCGCTAGGGAAAGACTGCTTCGGCGTGGCAAGCCGCTGGCTTCGCCTGTAGGATTGCCAAGAAATGGAGGCCTGCTTGACCCACCCGCTCTTTGACCTTTCCGGTCGCCGTGCCCTGATCACCGGCGCTTCGCAGGGAATCGGCTTTGCCCTTGCGCAGGGGCTTGCCCAGGCCGGGGCGCAAGTCGTGCTGAATGGCCGGGACGCTGCCCGGGCGCAGGCCGCTGCCGCCAGCATTCCCGGCGCCGAAACGCTGGTCTTCGACGTCACAGACCATTACGCCGCCCGTGCCGCCGTCGACACCTTCGAGGCTGATGGAAAGCCGATCGACATTCTGGTGAACAACGCCGGCATTCAGCACCGCGCGCCGCTGGAGGAGTTCCCGCCCGAGGCCTTCGAGCGTCTGTTGCAGACCAACATCGCCTCGGTCTTCCATGTCGGCCAGGCCGTTGCCCGCCACATGATCGCCCGTGGGCGGGGCAAGATCATCAACCTGGCCTCGGTCAACACCGCGCTGGCCCGGCCCACCATCGCGCCCTACACCGCCACCAAGGGTGCGGTCGCCAACCTGACCAAGGGCATGGCAACCGACTGGGCACGCCACGGCCTGAACTGCAACGCCATCGCACCCGGCTATTTCGAGACGCCACTGAACGCGGCGCTTCTTGCAGACCCCGCCTTCAACGACTGGCTGACGAAACGCACCCCTTCGGGCCGCTGGGGGCAGGTCAACGAATTGCAGGGCGCCTGCATCTTTCTTGCCTCGGACGCAGCCAGCTTCGTCAATGGCCATATCCTTTATGTCGATGGCGGGATCACCATTTCGCTTTGAACGGGGCTCCGTGCATCGTCGCCGACGGCTGGCGGCAAGCGCCCAACCCCGTGACGCCTCCGCCTCGTCATGTGTCGCTGCCGGATCTTGACCTTTCAGCCCGCCAGGCAGAAAGGTGGTCAACGATGGTTCCCGGCCAAGCAAAGCGCGGCCGGGTGAAAAGGGAACACGGGTGGGGTGTAGGCATCAGCCGCCGAATCCCGTGACTGCCCCCGCAACTGTAAGCGGCGAGCGACCTCTGCAAACCACTGGCCCCTTTTGGGTCGGGAAGGTTGGGGAAGCACAGACCCGCGAAGTCAGGAGACCTGCCATCGCATCAACGGAACGCCGGGCGGGGTGCCCCGGAAGGAGCTTGCGATGACTAGTCCCGCGTGGCCACCGGCCCCGCCATTCGACCGGCAAAGGGGGCGCGCGTGACGCCCCTGCTTCAAGTTTGCAACGTGTGCTGGGGGCCGGGGCGGCAACCGGACATCCTGCATGACATCAGTTTTTCCCTGCATCCGGGCGAGGTGCTGGCGATCTGCGGCGCGAACGGGGCCGGCAAATCCTCGCTTCTCCGTCTGCTTTATCGGCATCAGGCGCCGCACCGGGGCAAGGTCGTGCTGGACGGCCGCGACCTCTGGCATCGCCCGGCGCGCGAAGTCGCCCGGACGGTCGCCGCCGTGCTGCAGGAACAGCCGACCGATTTCGCCCTGACCGCCCGGCAGATCGTCGCCCTGGGTCGGTTGCCGCATCGCGGCGGTTTCGGGCAGGGCTTTGGGCCCGGCTTGCGCGATCAGGCGATGGTCGAAGCCGCGCTGCTCCGCATGGATCTGGTGACCATGGCCGACCGGCGTTTCGGCACGCTTTCGGGCGGCGAGCGCCAGAGGGTGATGGTGGCCCGGGCGCTGGCACAGGAACCCCGGGTCCTGATTCTGGACGAGCCGACCAATCACCTCGACATCCGCCACCAGCTTGAACTGCTGCGGCTTCTGCGCGGGCTTGGCCTTGCCGTTGTCTGCACGCTGCACGACCTGACCCTTGCCGCCGAATTCGCCGACCGGGTGCTGATCATGAAGCAGGGCCGCGTCATTGCCGACGCACCTCCGGATCAGGCGCTGTCCGAGGCGACCATCGCCGCCGCCTTCAACGTTGCCGCCCGGGTCGACCGGTCCGGCGACACCCCCCGCTTTTCCTTTCACCTTCAAGGACACTGACATGCGCGCCGCACTTTTCGCCTTTCTCTTCACCGCCTCACCGGCATTGGCCTTCCCCGTGACGGTTCAAAGCTGCAACCGGCAGGTCACCTTCGACGCCCCGCCCGCCCGCGCCATCGCCAATGACGTCAACCTGATCGAGATGATGCTGGCGCTTGGCTTGCGGGACCAGATGGTCGGCTATACCGGCGTTTCCGGCTGGAAGACGCTGGACGAAGAACTTCGCGAAGGCATCGCCGAACTGCCCGAGCTTTCGGCCCTCTACCCCACCCGCGAGGTCCTGCTGGGCGCCGAGCCGGACTTTTTCTTCGCCGGCTGGAACTACGGCATGAAGGTCGGCGGCGAGGTGACCCCGGAGACGCTGGAGCCGTTCGGCATCAAGACCTACGAGCTGACGGAAAGCTGCATCTTCGTCGGCCCGAAGTCGGCGGCCTCGATCGAGGACATGTATGCCGACATCCGGAACCTTGGGGCGATTTTCGGCGTGTCCGATCGTGCCGAAGCGCTGGTTGACGGCTGGAACGCCCGTCTGGCCGACATGACCGCAGAGGTAAGCCCCGAGGTGCCGCTGCGCGTGTTCGTCTATGACAGCGGCGAGGAAACCCCCTTCACCGCAGGCAAGTACGCCATCCCGACCGCGATGATCGGTCTGGCAGGCGGCCGCAACATCATGGACGATCTTGAGAAAAGCTGGGCCAGTGTCGCCTGGGAACCGGTGGTCGAACGCAACCCCGAGATCATCGTGATCGTGAACTACGGCGAGGTGACGGCCGACCAGAAGATCGATTTCCTGGAATCAAACCCCGCCTTCGCCAACATCGACGCGGTAAAGAACGACCGCTATGTGGTGCTGGACTATGTCGAGGCCACCCCAGGCCCCCGCAACATCCGCGCAGTGGAAAAGCTGATCGCGGGCTTCTGGGCCAAGTAAGATGACCGAAACTCCGCTCGCCACGCCCATCAGCCGCTCGCTGCGCCTGACCCGAGCGGCGGCGGCTGGTCTGGGCGGCGCCGGGGTCCTGCTTGGAGTCATCCTGCTTGCAGTCTCGGTCGGTGCGGTCGCCGTGCCGCTTTCAACCGTCTGGGGCATCCTTGCCAACAACCTGATCCCCGGCATTGTCACCCCCGACTGGACCCCGGGGCGCGAGGCGATCGTCTGGGAAATCCGTTTCCCCCGCGCTCTTCTGGCCGTCCTTGTCGGCGCGGGGCTTGGGATCACCGGCGCCGCCCTGCAGTCGGTCACCCGTAACCCCTTGGCCGACCCCCACCTTCTGGGCATCTCGTCGGGAGGGGCGTTCGGGGCCATTGCCGCCCTGCTTCACACCGGCCTCTTCCTAGGCCTCCTCACCGTGCCGCTGATGGCCTTCGGGGGCGCTCTTGCGGCAACCCTCATGGTCCTGGCCGCTGCCCGGCTGACCGGGGCCACCAGTGCGGACCGGCTGGTGCTTGCCGGTGTCGCCGTCAGCTTCATCATCATGGCCGGAGCCAATGTGCTGATTTTCCTTGGCGATCCCAAGGCCACCCACACGGTGGTCTTCTGGATGCTCGGCGGCCTAGGCCTTGCCCAGTGGTCGCACCTGATCTACCCCCTTGTCGTCGTCCTTCCCGCGGGCCTCTGGCTCTGGTCGCAGTCCGGCGCCCTGAACGCCATGAGCCTGGGGGACGAGACCGCCGCCTCGCTTGGCATCCCCGTGGCCCGCTTCCGGCTGTCGGTCTTCGTCGCCGGTGCACTGATAACCGGCGTCATGGTCGCGTTTTCCGGCATCATCGGCTTTGTCGGCCTGATGATGCCCCACCTCGTCCGTCTGATCGCGGGGGGCGACAATGCCCGCGTCCTGCCGCTTTCGGCCTTGTTCGGAGCGATCTTTCTTGTCCTGGCCGACACCCTTGCTCGGGTCATCATGGCGCCCGAGGACATGCCGATCGGTGTCGTCACCGGCCTGATCGGCGGGGTGTTCTTCCTGTGGCTGATGGCGCGCAGGACATGACCGCGCGCATCATGATCCAGGGCGCCGGCTCGAACGTCGGTAAGTCCATGCTGGTTGCGGGGCTTTGCCGGCTTTTCACCCGGCAGGGGCTGACGGTCCGCCCCTTCAAGCCGCAAAACATGTCGAATAACGCGGCCGTCGCGGATGGGGGAGAGATCGGCCGCGCCCAGGCCCTGCAGGCCCGCGCCTGCAAGGTTCAGCCCACCGTCCACATGAACCCCGTGCTTTTGAAACCAGAATCCGAGACCGGCGCGCAGGTCATCGTGCAGGGCAGACGCCTGACCACCGTCCGCGCCACGGACTACGCGGCGCTGAAGCCGCAGCTGATCGCCCCGGTCCTTTTCAGCTTCCAGCGGTTGATGGCCACGGCCGACCTTGTCATCGTCGAAGGCGCGGGCAGCCCGGCCGAGATCAACCTGAGGGCCAATGACATCGCCAACATGGGCTTCGCCCGCGCGGCCGATGTGCCGGTGATCCTGACTGGTGACATCGACCGGGGCGGGGTGATTGCGCAATTGGTCGGGACGCAGGCAGTACTTGATCAAGCCGACGCAGCGATGATCAGGGGCTTCCTGATCAACAAATTCCGCGGCGACCGGCGCCTTTTCGACGATGGCTACCGGATGATCGAACAGCGTACCGGCTGGCCCGGCCTCGGTGTTGTGCCATGGTTCCCCCACGCGCACCGTCTTCCGGCAGAAGACGCGGCAGACCTTCGCGGTACGCGTGGCACCGGGGCCTTCCTGATCGCCGTCCCTCACCTGTCGCGAATCGCCAACTTCGACGATCTTGACCCGCTGGCACAAGAGCCAGGCGTCACACTGAAGATCATCCCACCTGGCCAGCCCTTGCCGGTCGAAGCTGACCTGATCATCCTGCCGGGCAGCAAGGCCACCATCGCCGACCTTCACCATTTCCGGGAACAGGGCTGGGACATCGACCTCGCCGCCGCAATGCGGCGCGGCGCACGGGTCCTTGGCCTTTGTGGCGGCTATCAAATGCTGGGAACGGAAATTGCCGATCCTGACGGGATCGAGGGTAAACCGGGCGCAGTTCCCGGCCTTGGCCTTCTGGACGTGACCACCGTCATGACTGCCGACAAGCGCGTGACCGAAACCCGCGCCCTTCATCCAGCCTCGGGCACCATGGTCAGGGGCTATGAAATCCACCTCGGCCGGACGACAGGCCCGGACCGCGCCCGCCCTCTCTTTGTCGTCGACGGCCAGCCCGAAGGCGCCCAGCGCACGGATGGCAGGGTGATGGGCAGCTATCTGCACGGCATGTTCACAAAAGACGCCTTCCGCCGAGCCTTTCTCGCGGGCCTTGGCGCGACGCCAGGCAACGCAAGCTACGATGCGACGGTCGAAGAAACGCTTGAAACGCTGGCGGACCATCTGGCCGCCCATGTCGACTGCTCGCGCCTCCTCGGTCTGGCAAGAGGCGCCCAGTAGCCCACCACCGGTGCCGCCGAAATCCGTCGCAGGGGGGCCGTCTGCCCCCCTCGGCGCCGACGCGCCTCACCCCCCGAGGATATTTTTCCAGAGAGGAAGCCATTAACGTTAACGGCTTCTTTATGCCTCTGGTGAAGGGTGGTCAGGCGGTACAGGCGGGGACGCCGATGACCGTCAGAGGGGAAGACACCTCGCATGCCGGGTTGCCAGTCAGGCTGCCCGGCGGCGGGGTGTCGGACCTCTTGTCCCATTCCTCTTTGCAAAAATATCCCTGGGGGTCCGGGGGCAAGCAGCCCCCGGTCTTTGGTTGGAAAAAGGAACGATGCCGGACGCTACTCCGTGGCAACGCCGTCCAAGCGGGGCTCGATGCCCCCGAGGACGGCACCCCGTTTCAGGTCAGGCGACGAACCTGGCCGTCAGAACAGGCCGTCGCCGCCCTTTTCCTGCTCGATGACCTCATCGGCAACCACAGCCGCCGCGCCGCCAACAACCAAAGGTGCGCAGGCGCTTGTCGCCAGCATACCAAGAAGCAGGCCCAGCCCGGTGAGTTTCCGTATCGTCATCTCGTCTCTCCAATTCAAGCCAGACTCCTGGGGCGAAAAGTCGACTCATTGATTTCACGTCGCGTCGAAGACTGCCCCGGTGAGGAAGGTCAGAACTCCACCCCGATCTGCGCCTTGATGCCCGACCGGAACGGATGCTTGACCAGCGTCATCTCGGTCACCAGGTCCGCCATCTCGATCAGTGCCTCCTTCGCATTTCGACCTGTCAGGACGACATGCGTCAAGGGGGGTTTTTCGGTTTGCAGGAAGTCCAGCACTTCTGCGAGGTCAAGATAATCATACCTCAGCGCGATGTTGATCTCGTCCAGCAGAACCATCCGTATCGACGGGTCGCGGATCAGTTCCTTCGCTTTCTCCCACCCGGCCTTCGCCGCCGCGATGTCGCGGGTCTTGTCCTGCGTCTCCCAGGTGAAGCCCTCACCCATCGCGTGGAACTGGCAAAGGTCGGCGAAGTGGGTGGTCAGAAGCCGCCGCTCGCCGGTATCCCATGCGCCCTTGATGAACTGCACAACGGCACAGGGCATCCCATGCGCCACACAGCGCAGGATCATCCCGAACCCGCTGGAGGATTTGCCTTTCCCCGCCCCGGTATGGACGATGATCAGCCCTTTCTCGCCTTCCTTCCCGGCCATGATCTTGTCACGCGCGGCCTTCTTCTTGGCCATCTTCGAGGCGTGGCGCGCAAGCTCGGCTTCGGGATCGGGTGTCGCTATGATCTCGGTCATGGTCGGTCGCGTCCTTGACAATAAGGGGCTTTCTGCCTCAGGTGGGCTGGCGCTGGTTCCTGTTTATGACAGGCGAAGAGGGAATGCGACAGGGCTGCAAAGCCTCAATCGCAGCCGCCCCCGCGACCGTGACCGGAGAGGTCTCCAGTGCCACTGGCCATCACGGCCGGGAAGGCGGGGGGCCGAGGGGGCCAAAGCCCCCGGATCCGCAAGCCGGGAGACCTGCCAGCGCGAAGGACTGAACCGGCGGACGGGGTGTTCCGCGACCGGCAGACGGCGGAGGTTTTCCGCCATCTCTGGCCCGCGCCCCTTTCGCCAATGGAAGGCTGCGATGGTCACAACACTTCATGTCTGCACCACCTGCAAGGCCGGCGAGCCCGTACCGGAGGGCACGCCCACCCCCGGAGCGCGGCTGCATGCCGCGCTGGTTGCCGAGGGGGCACCTGAAGGGGTGCGCATCGTCGGGGTCGAATGCCTGTCGGCCTGCAACACCGGCTGCGCGGTGTCGCTCTCGAAAGCGGGCGGTTGGTCCTATGTCTACGGCCGCCTTTCGCTTGACGACGTTCCGGCAATCCTGGAAGGCGCGGAGAAATATGCAGCCACCGTGGATGGAATCGTCCCCTGGCGCGACCGACCGACTGTCTTCCGCAAGCAAAGCATCGCCCGTATCCCGCCCCAGTTCCCCCCGCATGAGGCCGCCGAATGACCAACCTGACGAAAATCCCCGTTACCGTGATCACCGGCTTTCTGGGGGCCGGAAAGACCACATTGATCCGCCATCTGATGCAGAACCCGCAAGGCAAGCGGCTGGCGATCCTTGTGAACGAGTTCGGCACGGTGGGCGTCGATGGCGATATCCTGAAATCCTGCGCGGATGAGATGTGCCCGGTGGAAAACATCGTCGAGCTGGCCAACGGTTGCATCTGCTGCACCGTCGCCGACGACTTCATCCCGACGATCGAGGCCCTGATGGCGATGCCGGTCCGCCCCGACCATATCCTGATCGAAACCTCTGGCCTGGCTCTCCCGAAGCCGCTGCTCAAGGCCTTCGACTGGCCCGCGATCCGCAGCCGTATCACCGTGGACGGGGTGATCGCGCTTGCCGATGCCGAGGCGGTCGCGGCTGGCCGATTCGCCCCGGACGTGGAAGCGGTGGACGCCCAGCGTGCCGCCGATCCTTCGCTGGACCACGAGACACCGCTGTCCGAGGTGTTCGAGGACCAGATCCTGTGCGCCGACCTGATTCTGCTGTCCAAGGCCGATCTTGCCGGTGAAGCGGGCCTTGCCGCCGCGCGCGCGGTGATTGCCGCCGAGATGACCCGGGTGGTTCCGATGCTCGCAATGACCGAAGGCGTGATCGACCCGCGGGTGATCCTTGGCCTTGGCGCGGCAGCCGAGGACGATCTGGCCGCCCGCCCTTCACACCATGACGGCGAGGACGACCACGAGCACGACGATTTCGACTCTGTCGTGATCGATCTGCCCGAAGTGACCGACCCCGAGGCCCTTGCAGCCGCCATCTCCCGGCTGGCTGAGGAACAGAAGATCCTGAGAGTGAAAGGTCATGTCGCGGTGGCCGGCAAGCCGATGCGGCTGCTGGTGCAGGCGGTGGGGGGCCGGGTCCGGATGCAGTTCGACAAGCCTTGGGGGGCGGGCCCGCGCCGGTCGCAACTGGTCGTCATCGCCGAGCATGACGACCTCAATCCGGCGGCGATCCGCAAGGTTCTGGGGGTCTGAGGCAAAACCATGCACGTCGTCTTCCGCGAAAGTCATGGGCTGGAGGAAACGGACACCCCGTTCGACCTGGGTCAGGACCCGGCCGATCTGGTGGTGCTGTCGTTTTCCGACAGCGATCTTGGCGCTTTCACGGCGGGTTATGAACGGGCGTGTCGGGTAGGCGGCGCTGGCCACCCGACCTTGCGGCTGGCCAATATCATCGCGCTGAAGCACCCGGTTTCGGTCGACACCTATGCCGAGCGCACGTTGTCTGGCGCCAAGGCCGTGCTTGTCCGTCTGATCGGGGGCGAGGCCTATTGGCCCCATGGGCTGGCCGTCTTGCAGGACATGGCCCGCCGGCAGGGTATCGCGTTGGCCGTCCTGCCTGCGGATGGGCGGCCTGACGACCGGCTGGATGCGATCTCGACCCTGCCGGTCTCGACCCTGCGGCGGCTGCAGGCGTTGTGCGATCAGGGCGGTGCGGTGGCGGCGCAGGCGGCGCTCGCCCAGCTTGCGCTGGCGGCGGGGCTTTATGCCGGGCCGGTGGCGGGTGACAAGACCGTGCCGGAGATGGGGTTTTACGACCCGCTGAGCGGGGTCTGTTCGCCTGCGCCGGGCGAAAACCCGGTGCTGGTGACTTTCTACCGCAGTTACCTGACCGCCGGGGATACCGCTCCGATCGATGCGCTGATCACTGCGCTACGCAGGGCCGGGTTTGCCGCATATGGCGCCTTTGCGCCCAGCCTGAAGGCCGACGGCGTGGCGGATTGGCTGCGCGGACATCTTGCACAGCGACCACCGGTAGCCATTGTCAACGCCACGGCATTTTCGGCGCAGGGCGCGGATGGGGCGACGCCGTTTGACGCGGTGGATTGCCCGGCGTTCCAGGTGGCACTGTCCACCGCGCGGCGGCGGAATTGGGTGGCGTCCGACCGAGGGCTTTCGCCTGCCGATCTGGCCATGCATGTGGTGCTGCCCGAGGTGGACGGGCGGCTGTTCGCCGGGCTGATAAGCCACAAGTCCCCGGGCAAGCGACACCCGGAACTGCAATTCTCGCGCTTTGCGCATCGGGCGGATCAGGCGCGGATTGACGCGGTGGTGGGCCGGATCCGCGCGTGGCACAGGCTCGCGGTTGCCCCGGCGGCAGAGCGGTCTCTTGCCGTGATCCTGTCAACCTATCCCGGACGGGCGCACCAGATGGCGCATGCGGTGGGACTGGACGCGCTGGCTTCGGTCGAGGCGTTGCTGGAGGCGATGGCCGACGAGGGCTACGCCGTCGCCACGGGCAGACCCTTGCCCGAAGCGTTGACCGAGGTGATCGAATGGCCTGTGGCCGACTACATTGCCGAGCTTGGCAGTCTGCCCGAACCCCTGCGCGCCGATCTGACCGCAGCATGGGGCGCCATCGAAGCTGACCCCTCGGTCGAGAACGGTGCCTTCCGCTTTCCAGCCGCGCGGCGGGGCCGGATCCTCGTCGCTCTGCAACCCGAACGCGGCGAGGTTCAGGGGCGTGAGGCGGATTATCACGATCTCTCGCGCGTTCCGCGTCATGCCTATGTGGCGTTTTACCTCTGGCTTCGGGCGCAGGGCCTGCATGCGCTGGTCCACATGGGGGCGCATGGCACGCTGGAATGGCTGCCGGGGAAATCGGTGGCACTGAGCGACACATGCTGGCCGGAGGCGCTGATCGGCCCCCTGCCGGTGATTTATCCCTTCATCGTCAACGACCCCGGTGAAGCCGCGCAGGCCAAGCGGCGGATCAGCGCGGTGACCCTTGGGCATCTGCCGCCGCCGATGGTGGAAAGCCGCCGTCCGCCGGAACTGGCCCGGCTGGAGCGTCTGCTGGACGAGTATTCCACCGCTGACGGGCTGGACCCGGCCCGCCGTGGGCGGCTGGTCGGCGCCATCCGGGACGAGGCGGCGACCTCTGGCGTGGCGGCTGATCTGGGGCTTCCGGTGGACGCGACCCCGGCCGAGGTGATCACCCGGATCGACCGCTTTGTCTGCGATATCAAGGAAAGCCAGTTTGGTCATGGGTTGCACGTCTTCGGTCAGGGTGTCGGGGAACGCGACGGCCTGATGGCAGCACTGGCCGGTCGCCGCGTGGCGCCAGGGCCGGCAGGCTCGCCCAACCGGGGGCGCAGCGACGTGCTGCCGACCGGGCGCAATCTTTACAGCGTCGATCCAAGGGCGGTGCCGTCGCGCAATGCGCACGCGCAGGGCGTGAAGCTGGCGGAAGAATTGGTCCGTCGACATCTGCAGGACCATGGCGACTATCCGCGCGGGCTGGTGGTGGACCTTTGGGGGTCGGCCACGATGCGGACAGCGGGCGAGGAATTTGCCATGGCGCTGCACCTTGCCGGCCTTGTCCCGCGCTGGGACGAAGGCTCGGCCCGGGTGTCGGGGTTCGAGATTCTGCCGCTTGCCCTGCTTGGCCGCCCAAGGATCGACGTGACCCTGCGTGTCTCGGGCCTGTTCCGCGACGTGTTCCCCGGTCTGGCCCAGTTGTTCGAGGCAGGGGCCGAGGCCTTGTCGGCCCGTGACGAGACCGCGGAGGACAACCCCTATACCCTGCGCGCGGCCCGGGTCTTTGGTCCGCAGCCGGGGCTTTACGGCCTTGGCATGGGGACCGCCGCCGACAGCTTCACCGATGCGGCGCGGGCTGCGGCGGGCGAAGCCTGGCTGACCGCGTCAAGCTGGGCAATCGGGGCAGACGGGCAATCGACCGAAGATCGCAAGGGGCTGGAAGCGCGGGTTCTGGGGGCGGATGCTTTTGTCCATGCGCAAGACCTGCCGGAAACCGACGTGCTGGTCGCCGCCGACTATGCGGCACATGAGGCGGGGTTCGCAGCAGCGGTGGCGCGGCTGGGCGGAGAGGCGCCAACCCTCTACCATCTCGACGCTACCCACCCGGACAGCCCCCGCGCCCGCACCCTGACCGAGGAAATCGCCCGCGTGGTCCGCGCCCGCGCCGCGAACCCGGACTGGGCCGCCGGCATGATGAACCACGGCTACCGGGGCGGGGCGGAAATCGCGGCAACGCTCGACCACATGGCCGCCTTTGCCCATCTGGCGCAGGCCGTGCCGCCGCATCTCTTCGACCTCTACCACGACGCGACGCTGGGCCGCGCTGAGGTCCGCGACTTCCTGGGCCGCGAAAACCCGGCTGCCCTGCAAGCCATGGAAGACCTCTTCCGCCGCCTTCGTGACGCAGACCTCTGGCTGACCCGGCGCAATTCCATTGCGGCGGTGCTGGCATGAGCGGGTTCGAGGTCAAGGGCTGGTGCCCCGGCGCATTGCGGCCGATGCTGTCAGGCGACGGCTGGCTGGTGCGCATCCGCCCACCGGGGGGCAGGCTGTCCCGGGCGCAGGCCGAGGGGATCGCGCGTGCGGCCCTGGCCCATGGCAACGGGATCATCGACCTGTCCGCCCGTGCCAACCTGCAACTGCGCGGGGTCAGCGAGACGTCGCACGGGCCGCTGATCGCCGATCTCGACGCGCTGGGCCTGATTGATCCCGACATCGAGACGGAATCGCTGCGCAACCTGATTGTCACGCCGTTCCGGGATGAGGAAACCGAGACGCTGGCGACCGGCTTTGCGAAAGCTCTGACGCGTTTGCCGCGCCTGCCGGGGAAATTCGGCTTTGCGCTGGATTGCGGCCCGCGTCCGGTGCTGACGAACGCATCCGCAGATATCCGGGTGGAACGGTCGGCAGATGGGCAGCTGATCCTGCGCCCGGACGGGCACCCCTTCGGCAAGCCGGTCACTGACCTTGGCACGGATGTCCTGTCCATGGCGGACTGGTTTCTGACCTTGGGCGGAATGACGAACGGTCGGGGCAGGATGGCGGCGCTGATTGGCCGGGGTATGGTGCCGGACGGCTGCAATACGCCCCCGGCTGAACCCCTTTCCCAACCCGGGCCCGGCCTTCACCCCGCAGGCGCTCTGGTGGCGCTGGCCTTTGGCCAGATGGCGGCGCGGACGCTTGCCGTCCTTGCCGCGCTGAGTCACGAGATCCGCCCGACGCCGTGGCGGATGCTGATGCTGGCCGGGGTGAAGGCCATGCCGGTCCTGCCCGAAGTAATTGCCTCGCCCGACGATCCGCTGCTGCAGGTCATGGCCTGCACTGGTGCTCCGGGGTGCCCGCAGGCGCTGGGCGAAACCCGGTCTCTGGCCCGCAGCCTCGCGGGGCATATTCCCCATGGCAGGCACCTTCATGTTTCCGGTTGTGCCAAGGGCTGCGCCCATCCCGGACCAACCGACCTGACCCTGGTTGCCTCGACCCAAGGCTATGATCTTGTGCGTGGCGGCACGGCGTCCGACACCCCCGAGCGGCGCGGCCTTTCACCCGCCGCACTTCCTGACCTGCTGAAGGCCCAACATGCCCCACCTTTATGAAACCGACGGCGCCACGATCTATGTCCAAAGCTTCGCCATGATCCGGGCCGAGGCCGATCTGGCGCGCTTCACTCCGGAAGAAGAGGTGGTCGCTGTCCGGATGATCCATGCTGCGGGGATGGTCGATCTTGCGCCGCACATCCGGTTTTCCCCCGGCATGGCGATTGCGGCGCGGGCCGCGCTGGAGGCCGGCGCGCCGATCCTGTGCGATGTGCGCATGGTCAGCGAAGGTATCACCCGCAAGCGCCTGCCAGCCGACAACGCGGTGATCTGCACCTTGCAGGACCCGGCTGTCCCCGGCATTGCGGCAAGCATGAAGAACACCCGGTCCGCAGCGGCGGTGGAACTTTGGCGCCCGCATCTTGAAGGCGCGGTGGTGGCGATCGGAAATGCTCCGACGGCGCTGTTCCATCTGCTGAACATGCTGGAAGACCCCGCCTGCCCCCGCCCCGCCGCGATCATCGGCTGCCCGGTGGGCTTTGTCGGAGCCGCGGAATCGAAGGATGCCCTGATGGAGGTGCCGCCGGTTCCCAGCCTGATCGTCAAGGGCCGCCTTGGCGGGTCGGCGATCACGGTGGCCGCCGTCAATGCGCTCGCCAGCCGGAAGGAATGACCATGGGACGCGTCATCTGCGCGGGTCTTGGCCCCGGCGACCCCGACCTGATGACCCTGCGCGCCGCCCGCTCCATCGGAGAGGCGCGCCATGTGGCCTATTTCCGAAAGGCCGGGCGTGCGGGGCAGGCGCGGCGCATCGTCGAGGGGATGCTGGCGGCTGATGTCACGGAATACCCGATGGAGTATCCGGTGACGACTGAGTTGCCCTTCGATAGCTCGGAATACACCGAGGCGCTGGCACGGTTCTATGACGCATGGGCGGACCGGCTGGCGGATCTGGCCGGCACTGCGGATGTGCTGGTCCTGTGCGAAGGCGATCCGTTTTTCTACGGCAGTTTCATGCACCTGCATTCCCGCCTGCAAGGCCGCGTCCCGGTCGAGGTGATCCCCGGTATCACCGGCATGACCGGCTGCTGGAATGCGACCGACACACCGATCACCTGGGGCGACGATGTGCTGACGGTGCTGATGGGCACTTTGCCCGAGGATGATCTGGTGCGTCACATGGAAAGCGCCGACGCGCTGGTGGTGATGAAAACCGGGCGCAACCTGCCCCGCGTCCGGCGGGCGCTGGAACGGGCCGGACGGCTGGATGCGGCCTGGCTGGTGGAACGCGGCACGATGCCGAACCAGCGTGTTGCGCGGCTGGCCGAGGTGGACACCGCCGACTGCCCCTATTTCGCGATTGTCCTCGTGCACGGTCACGGCCGCCGCCCGGAGATCGCGGAATGACCGGTTCGCTGATCATCGCGGGGCTTGGGCCGGGGGATGACCGTCTGGTCACGCCCGAAGTCGTTTCCGCCCTGGCCGAGGCGACCGACGTGGTCGGCTACATCCCCTACGTTGCCCGCGTGGCGCCGCGCGCAGGGCTGACGCTGCACCCCTCGGACAACCGCGTGGAACTTGACCGCGCCCGCGCCGCGCTGGCGATGGCGGCGGATGGCCGCCGGGTCGTGGTGGTCAGCTCCGGCGATCCCGGCGTCTTCGCGATGGCGAGCGCCGTGTTCGAGGCGCTGGAGGGGCGCGAGGATTGGCAGGCGCTGGATATCCGCGTGCTGCCGGGGATTACTGCGATGCTGGCGGCGGCGGCGGCAGTAGGGGCGCCGCTGGGCCATGATTTCTGCTGCATCAACCTGTCGGACAATCTGAAGCCGTGGGAAATGATCGAGACCCGGCTGCGCCTTGCCGCAAGGGCCGATCTTGCGATGGCTTTCTACAACCCCCGCTCGGCCAGCCGCCCCGAGGGTTTTGCCCGGACGCTGGAAGTCCTGCGCGAGGAATGCGGCTCGGATCGGCTGGTCACTTTCGCCCGCGCGGTTTCGACGCCGGATGAGCGGATCGCGACCATAACCTTGGGCGAGGCGACGCCCGAGATGGCCGACATGCGTACGGTGGTGATCGTCGGCAACTCTGCCACCCGACGGGTGGGGCGCTGGGTCTACTCGCCCCGGAGGGCGGGATGATGCAGCCAGTCCATCACAGCGGCCACACTTCGCGCCACGGGTCGTGGCGGAATCATCGGGCGGTCGATCATCACCACCGGCAGGCCCAAGGCCCGCGCAGCGGCGATCTTGGCCACTGCCCCCTTGCCGCCCGCATTCTTGGCTACGACGACCTCAGTGCCGTGGTCGCGCATCAGGGCGCTGTCGCCGGCCACGTCGAAGGGCCCGCGAGCCACTACCACATCCGCCTGCGGCAAGGGCAAGGGGCCGGTCGGCGCATCGACAAGCCGCAGAAGATAATGGTGCTGCGGCTGGGCAGCGAAGGGCTCCAGATTTTGACGCCCGATGCCCAGGAACACCCTTCGTGGCGGACCGGCAAGGGCGGCGACCGCGGCAGGCAGGTCGGGGACCATCGTCCAGCGATCACCCTCTCCCGCCGTCCAGGGAGCGCGTTCCAGCGCAATCAGCGGGATGCCAGAGGCCTCGCAGGCGCTCACGGCATTCCTGCTCATCTGAGCGGCGAAAGGATGGGTCGCGTCGATGACATGGGTGATGGATTCCGCCGTCAGATAGGCCCGCAACCCTGTGACGCCACCAAATCCGCCGACCCGCATGTGGATCGGCTGACCCATGGGCGCCTCGGTGCGCCCGGCGTAGGAATAGACCCCCGCCAGCCCCGCTTCGGCGATGGCGCGGGCCATGAGGTTGGCCTCGGTCGTGCCGCCCAGCAGAAGTATGCGTGTCATGGGTAATCCCTGGCTGACCCTGATCGGGCTGGGTGAGGATGGACCGGCAGGCCTGTCCACTGCAAGCCGCGCCGCACTTGCCGAAGCAGAAACCGTCTTTGGCGGCCCCCGGCACCTGGAACTGATCGGGGCGGACGGGCGGGGTCAACCCTGGCCCGTGCCCTTTGACGTGGCCCCTGTGCTGGCGCGGCGGGGGCGGGCGACGGTCGTCCTTGCCTCGGGCGATCCATTCTGGTTCGGCGCCGGAGGCAGTCTGATGGCGCATCTCTTGCCGGACGAGTGGGTATCGCACCCCGCACCTTCAACGTTTCAGCTTGCCGCGAACCGCCTGGGCTGGCGGCTGGAAGAGGTGCTTTGCCTTGGCCTGCATGCCGCGCCTTTTGCGCGCCTGCGTCTGCTTCTGGGCCGGGGGGTGCGGGTGATCTGCACGGTGCGTGATGGCGTGGCGGTGGCAGAGCTGGCCGGTTGGCTGCTGTCGAACGACCACCCGAACGCGCGACTGACGGTGCTGGAGCGGCTTGGCGGCCCGCAGGAGAGGGTGCGTCCCGTTGCCCCGACCGCTGTTCCGCAAGACCTGATGGCCCCGGTTTCGGTGGCCATCGAGGCCACCGAAACCGGGCTGCCGCGCGCTGCAGGCCTGCCGGACCGGCTTTTTGCCCATGACGGCCAGATCACCAAGCGCCCGGTCCGTGCGCTGACCCTGTCGGCGCTGGCCCCCCGGGCGGGCGAGGTTCTGTGGGATATCGGCGCGGGGTCCGGGTCGGTAGGCATCGAATGGCTGCTGGCCGGTGGCGCACGAGTCGAAGCGCTGGAGGCTGATCCGGCCCGCTCCACCCGGGCGCGCGGCAATGTCGAGGCTTTCGGTCTGGCCCACCGCCACCGGTTGCACGAAGCGCGCGCGCCGGACGGGCTGGAGGGTTTGACCCCACCAGACGCCGTGTTCATTGGTGGCGGAGCAAGCGAGGCACTGCTGACGCGGCTATGGGAGGTCTTGCCGGTCGGCACCCGACTGGTGCTGAACGCTGTCACGATCGAGACCGAGGCGTTGGTGCTGGACTGGTCTGTCCGTCACGGCGGCCAGCTTCTGAAGGTCGAACTCTCGGAACCTGCCGCTATCGGACGCAAACGCGGCTGGCGGGCGGCGTTGCCGATCCTGCAGTGGAGCGTCACCCGATGATCGTCGCTGGCTTTGGCTTTCGGTCGGAAACCACTCTTGCCGCCTTGCAAGATGCGCTGGCGCTGGCAGGCGGCTCCAAAGGCGTGACTCATCTTGCGACGCTTGCGGCCAAAGCCCCGGGCCTCGCGCCGCTTGGTCAGGCGTTGGGGCTGCCTGTCGTGGCCTTGCCGCCAGAAGCCCTGCATGGCCAGCCCACCCTGACCCGGTCGGACCGGGTCGAGGCGCTGCATGGCACCGGATCGGTCGCCGAGGCCGCCGCCCTTGCCGCCGCCGGGCCGGGCGCGCGCCTGCTTGCCCCCCGTGTTGCCTCGCAGGACGGCACCGCTACCGCCGCCCTTGCCGAAAGGATCACCCCATGACCGTCCATTTCATTGGCGCCGGCCCCGGTGCGCCCGACCTGCTGACCCTGCGGGGGCGCGACCTGATCGCTGCCTCGCCCGTCTGTCTTTATGCCGGCTCGCTTGTTCCCGAGGGCGTGCTGTCACATTGCCCGACGGGGTGCCGGATCGTGAACACCGCTCCCTTTTCCCTGGACGAGATCATGGCCGAGATCAGTGCCGCCCATGCCGCCGGTCAGGACGTGGCGCGGCTGCATTCGGGTGACCTTTCGGTCTGGTCGGCGATGGGGGAACAGCTGCGCCGCCTGCGCGCGCTTGGCATCCCTTTCGATGTGACGCCGGGTGTCCCGTCCTTTGCCGCCGCCGCCGCGACGCTGGGGGTGGAACTGACTCTGCCGGGTCTGGCGCAATCGGTCGTCCTGACGCGTACCGAAGGTCGCGCCACCCAGATGCCCGAGCGTGAGACCCTGTCGGCCTTTGGGTCTACCGGGGCGACCCTGGCATTGCACCTGTCGATCCACCTGATCGACAAGCTGGTCGCGGACCTGACCCCGCATTACGGCCCGGATTGCCCCGTCGCCGTGGTCTGGCGCGCAAGCTGGCCGGATGAGCGGGTGATCCGGGCCACCCTTGCCACCCTTGCCGCCGCCGTTCCGGCCGAGGTGGAGCGTACCGCGCTGATCCTTGTCGGCCCGGCACTGGCGCAAGAGGGATTCGAGGAAAGCCGCCTTTACGCCGGTGACTATGACCGCCGCTATCGCCCGGTTGGCACCCACCCGCGCTTTCCGGGGACGGGTGGATGATCCCGGGGCTTGTCATCTCGGCCCCGGCGTCGGGAACCGGCAAGACCACGGTCATGCTGGGCCTGCTGGCCGCATTGCGCGACCGGGGCCTGATGGTGCAGCCGTTCAAGAACGGACCGGACTACATCGACCCGGCCTTTCATCAGGCGGCGTCCGGACGGGCGTCGTTCAACCTGGACAGCTGGGCGATGGCCGGCACGATGCTTGACGGGCTGCTTGGCGCGGCGGAGGGGGCGGACCTGATCCTTGCGGAAGGGTCGATGGGGCTTTTTGACGGGGTGGCGCTGCCCGGGGCCTCGGGCAATGGCGCGACGGCGGATCTGTCGGTGCGGATGGGATGGCCGGTGGTTCTGGTCATCGACGCCTCGGGTCAGGCGCAGACGGCGGCTGCGGTGGCCTTGGGTCTGGCGCGGTTTCGACCCGGGGTAAGGGTGGCGGGCGTCATCCTGAACCGGATCGCCAGCCCAAGGCATGAGGCGCTGGTGCGCAAGGGCATGGAGGAGGCGGGGATCACGTTGCTTGGCGTCCTGCCCAAGCGCGCAGCCATCGCCATGCCGGAACGCCATCTTGGCCTGGTGCAGGCCGGGGAACAGCCAGCCCTGCAAGCCCTGATCGCCGAAGCTGCGGGCCTGATGCGCGAGTGCGTAGATCTGGACGCCCTGCTCGCCGCCGCTGCCACCTGCGCAACCCCCTCGACAGAGGCAAGGATAACGCCCCCCGGGCAGCGGATCGCCTTGGCCCGCGACGCGGCTTTTTCCTTCGTCTACCCGCATCTTCTGCACGGCTGGCGCGCGGCAGGGGCCGAGGTGCTGCCCTTCTCGCCGCTCGCCGATCAGGCGCCGGAGCACACCGCCGATGTCTGCTGGCTGCCCGGCGGCTATCCCGAACTGCACGCGGGCGCACTTGCTGCGGCAGCGCGGTTCCGCGCGGGCCTGCGGGGCTTTGCCGAGACGAAACCGGTTCATGGCGAATGCGGAGGCTACATGGCGATGGGTGCGGGACTGGTGGACAAGGCGGGGACCCGGCATGAAATGGCGGGGCTTCTGGGTCTTGTGACCTCATACGCAAGTCGGAAGATGCATCTTGGCTATCGGATGGCACGGCTTGCAGAGGCGATTCCAGGCCATGCGGCGGGCGCGCGGCTGGCAGGGCATGAGTTCCATTATTCAACGATAGTGACCCAGCCGGACGCGACGCTTGCCGACGTCACCGACGCCACAGGCGCCCCGGTTTCCGAAACCGGGTCCTATCGACGTCAAACCGGGGGTGGGCTATCCACAGGCACCTATTTTCACCTGATCGCGGGAGCGACATGACCGGCTTCGTCACTTTCGTTTCCGCCGGCCCCGGGGACCCGGACCTTCTGACCGTCAAGGCAGTCAAGGCGCTGCAGGCGGCGGACGCGGTGCTGTTCGATGACCTTTCGTCGGGGCCGATCCTTGCGCTTGCCCGAAGCGGGGCGGACCTTGTCGGAGTGGGCAAGCGCGCGGGCCGCGCCTCGCCGAAACAGGATCACGTCAGCCAGTTGCTGGTGGATTACGCCCTGACCGGCGCGCATGTGGTACGGCTGAAGTCAGGCGACTCTGGCATCTTCGGGCGGCTGGAGGAGGAGCTGACCGCGCTGCGCGAGGCCGGCATTCCCTCCGAGATCATTCCCGGCGTCACCTCTGCCTCGGCTGCGGCGGCGCTGGCGGGGATCCCGCTGACCCGCCGGCTTCACGCGCAACGGGTGCAGTTCATCACCGCCGCCGATAGCTCGGGCAGGCTGCCGCCGGGGCTGAACCTGCCAGCCCTTGCGGATCCGCAGGCGACGACCGTGGTCTTCATGGGAAAGCGCACGTTCCCGGCCCTTGCTGCTGCCCTGATCGCCCACGGTCTGTCCCCCGACACCCCGGCGCTGCTGGCCGAGGCTGTCAGCACACCTGACCAACGCCTGCACCGGTCGACGATCACAGCATTGGCCGAGACCCTGGCGCAGGACCGCAGCCCGTTGCCCGGCCTGATACTTTTCGGCCCCTTGGCGGACGGCACAACGCTGCCATGATCACCCTGTCGCTAATCGGTATCGGCACCGGCAATCCGGATCACCTGACCGCGCAGGCAGCGCAGGCGTTGAACGCGGCAGACCTGATCCTGCTGCCACGGAAGGGCGACGACAAATCCGACCTTGCCGATGTCCGTCACCAGATCCTGAGCCAGGTGCTGACCAACCTGGTCCCGGTCGCCGAATATGACGTGCCGCAGCGGGCCGACCAGGCGGACTACCTTGGCGCGGTGAACGACTGGCACGATGCCATTGCGCAGGTCTGGGCCGGCACCATCGCCGCCCGACTCCCGGGTGGCGGAGAGGTCGCACTGATGGTCTGGGGTGACCCGTCGCTTTACGACAGCACACTGCGCATTGCCGCGCGGCTGCCGGGAGTGTCGGTCAAGGTCATTCCCGGCATCACCTCGCTGCAGGTGCTGACGGCTGCGCATGGTATCCCCCTGAATACGCTTGCCGCCCCGGTGACCATCACCACCGGACGCCGCCTGCGGGACGAAGGCTGGCCCGTCGGAGCGAATTCGCTGGCCGTGATGCTGGACAGCGGCGGCGCCTTTACATCCGTCAATCCGGAGGGCGTGACAATCTGGTGGGGCGCCTATGTCGGCATGCCGCATCAGGTACTGATCCATGGCCCCCTGAGCCAGGTTGCCGACAGGATCATCGCCACCCGTGCTGCACTTCGGGCGCAGCATGGCTGGATCATGGACATCTACCTCCTGCGGCGCGGCGATGACCGCTGAACTGATCGCCCGCGCCTTGCCGTTGTACGGATTGCCGCCCGACGCTGCGCTGACCCTCCTGAACCGGTCCGAAAACGAGACCTGGCGCGCTGGGGACCTGATCCTGCGGCTACACAGGCCCGGTTATCATACCGCGCAGGAGATCGCATCCGAGCTTGCATGGCTGACGGCGTTGCAGGGTCTTTCCGGCCTGCGCGCCGTGCGGCCGGTGGCGGGCAGGGACGGCCCGGTCAGCGAAGTGGACGGGCGTCTGGTCGTGGGCTTCGCCCGTATCGCGGGGCAGGAGTTGCAGCCCGGAGATGACCTGTCGCAGTGGTTCGGCCCCTTGGGAGAGGTGACTGCCCGGCTTCACTTGCACGCCCGCGGCTGGACGCCGCCCACAGGGTTCACCCGCAAGCGCTGGGACGTGGAGACGATCCTTGGACCCCATCCGCACTGGGGACACTGGCGGCTGGCGAAGGGGCTTGAGTCTGCGGGTGAGGAGCTGTTGCAGCGCGCGACCGGGAACCTTGCGGTCCGGCTCCGCGTCTATGGCACTGACGCCAAGGTTTTCGGTCTGATCCATGCCGATCTGCGGCTGGCCAATCTGATGGTCGATGATCTGGGCCTCTGGGCCATCGACTTCGACGATTGCGGCTTTGGCTGGTGGGCCTATGACCTGGCTTCGGCCTTGTCGTTCATCGAGACCGATCCCCGCCTGCCCGACCTGATCGCCCGCTGGTGTGAGGGCTATGCCCGTGTGGCCCCCCTTGCGGCTGCTGATCGCGCGATGATCCCGGCGCTGATCCTGCTGCGCCGTGTGCTGCTGACGGCCTGGCTGTCTACCCGGGCCGATAGCGATACTGCACAATCTCTGGGCGGGGCCGCCTACACCCAAGGCACTGTCGAGCTTGCGGAACGCTTTCTTACCGACGGGCTGGCGGATTTCAGGCCTTGACCGTTCGGTCGAGGGACGTGCCGGAACATCACGGTTGAGGGGGCACCTTGGCCCATGTTATCGTGATCTTGGCGTGTGCGCCTTCCGGACCGCTATCCTGCGACCCGGCAACGACAGTCCGGCCATTCCCATGCGTGCGCTTGTCGTGTTCTGCCATCCCCGCCCCGACAGCTTTAACGCGGCGGTGCGTGATCTTGTCCTGTCAAAGCTTCACGACTCCGGCGCCGAGGTTCGCTTGTCTGATCTTTACGCCCGCGGGTTCCAGCCGGTTCTGAGCGGCCCGGAATGGCAGGGCTACCTTGATTGCCCGAACAACATTGCCTGTGTCGAGCGGGATGTCGAAGATATCCGCTGGTGCGACACGCTGATCTTTGTCTATCCGACATGGTGGTATGGCCTGCCCGCCATGCTGAAGGGCTGGCTTGACCGGGTGTTGCTGCCTGACGTCGCCTTTCACATGCCGGACGCCAACCACAAGGCCATCCGCCCCGGCCTGCTTCACATTTCTCGGCTGGGCATCTTCACCACTTGCGGCGCAAGCTGGCTGGTGACGCAGATCGTCGGGGCACCGGGCAAGCGCACCTTGACGCGCGGGGTCGGTCTGCTTTGCCAGCCTGGCAAGCGCACGGCTTTTGCCGCGCATTACAGGATGGACAGCTCCTCCCCGCAAAGCCGCGACCGCCATCTGGCACGCGTATCCCGGCAGATGGACAGGTTGATCGGCCGCAAGCACCCGTCGGTAGCTGGCCGGTCCAGCCCTGTCGCTGCCGAACAGGCTTGAAGCCAGTTCAGCCCTGCACACAGTCCGCAATGGTCTGGGCCATCCCTTTGAGAAACGCGTCATAGGCGCCTGGCCCGGCTTCCAGTGTCGAACCGACAGGGTCGAGGGTGCCGCCCACCCGCGCCCCGGTGCCTTCGGCCATCTGCAGGACCAGCGCGGAGTCATACTGAGCTTCGGGGAAGATGCACAAGACGCCGCCGCTCTCCATCGTTTTGCGCAGTTCCTTCAGACGCAGCGCGCCCGGGGAAGCGGCGTCGCCAAGGGCGATGCTGCCGTAAAGCTTCAGGCCGTAGTGCGCTGCGAAATAGCCATAGGCGTCGTGGAACGTGACGATGGGCTTGCCCTGGACCGGCGCCAGCATCGCGGCGATTTCATTGTCGAGTGTGACCAGCCGTTCTGATGCTGCCAGTGCGTTGGCGGCGTAGGTGGCGGCATTTTCGGGATCAAGCCGCGAGAGTTCAGCTGCGATCAGCCCCAACCAGCGCTGAGCATTGTCGGGATTCATCCAGGCATGCGGATCCGTGTCGCCATCGGCGCGGTCATCCTGTCCGGCCCCATCTTGTCCGGCCCCATCTTGTCCGGCCTCATCGTGATCCCCCGCACCTACGTCTTCACCATAACCGCGCAGCATCGTTTCTTCGGCGTCCAGAAGGCCAATCGACGCGGCGCCTTCAGGCCGGTTTTGCATCGCGCTTTCCAGCCAGGGAGTCAGTTCCGGCCCGATCCAGACCACAAGGTCAGACCCGGCGACAGCGCCTGCCTGACTGGGACGAAGTTGAAAGTCATGCTCGTCCGCGCCCTTGGTCAGCAGAAGCTCGGGTTGGCCGAGATCGCCCATCACCTGGGCCACAAGGGCATCGACGGGGGGAATGTCGGTCACCACCTTTGGAACTTCGGCGAATGCGGGGGTGCTGGCAATGGCGAGAGTTATGATATAACGCATGGGAGCCCCTTTCTTGGATCGTGTTGGTCTATGAATGTAATATCATAACAGGTCAAGCCCGCAGATGGCCCCCTTGCACGAACACTCCGATTGCCCAGGTTGCGCTGCGCCTGATCTGGCCTTTGCGACGCATGATCATGCCCATTGCGCCGCCGATGCGCTGTCCCGGGCCGAGGTGGTGACCTCTGCCGCCGGTGCGCGGCTGACCCCGGTGCGCCGCCGGGTGCTGGAAATCCTGCTGGAGGAACACTGGGCGTTGGGGGCCTATGACGTGCTGGCTCGCCTTGCGACCGAGGGCTTTGGCAACCAGCCCCCCGTCGCCTATCGCGCGCTGGAATTCCTTGTCGAACAAGGACTTGCCCACCGTATCCAGCGCCTCAACGCCTTCACTGCTTGCACCCATCCCGGCGAGGCGCATGCCCCTGCCTTCCTGATCTGCCGCAGCTGTTCCGCCGTGGCCGAGGCCGTGGCAGGCCCCGTCCGCGCCGCACTGGACGAAGCCGCAGCGCAGGTTGGCTTCAGCATCGAACGCTCCACCATCGAGGCGCTGGGGCTTTGCCCCGCCTGCCGGGAGGCCACGGCATGAGCCTGATCGCCGCCGACCATATCTGCGTCCGCTTTGACGGTGCCGAAGTGCTGCACGACGTCAGCCTGCAAATTGCGCCGGGCGAGATCGTGACCATCCTAGGCCCGAACGGATCAGGCAAATCCACGCTGCTGCGGGCGTTGCTGGGAATTCTTCCGGTGGCAGAGGGGCGGATCCTGCGGCAAGCAGGTGTGCGGATCGGCTACGTGCCGCAGCGGCTGATGATCGACCGGACAATGCCGATCACGGTGCGCCGGTTCCTGTCGCTGCCCATCCGGGTCAACGATGTGGCCGCGACCGAGGCTTTGGCGCGCGTTGGTATGGCGGGGCACGGAAAAAACCAGATGACCGCTCTTTCCGGCGGGCAGTTGCAGCGAGTGCTGCTGGCGCGGGCGCTCCTGGGCGATCCGCAGGTCCTGATGCTGGACGAACCGACACAAGGGCTGGACCAGCCGGGCGAGGCGGCGTTCTACCGGCTGATCGAAGAGGTCCGCCGCGATACAGGGGCTGCGATACTGATGGTCAGCCATGATCTGCACGTGGTGATGGCGGCATCTGACCGGGTGATCTGCCTGAACGGCCACATCTGTTGCGAGGGGACGCCGCGCGTGGTCTCGTCCGCGCCGGAATACCGCGCCTTGTTCGGTCTGGGCACCCAAGGCGCGCTGGCGCTTTATCGGCACGAGCATGACCACGAGCACCGGGCCGAGGATGGTTCCGCGCATCACCATCACCACGACCATGACACCGCGCACGAGCATGACAATGCTTGATGATTTTCTGGTACGCGCCGGGCTTGCGGCAGTAGGGCTCAGCCTTGCGACGGGGCCGCTGGGGGCCTTTGTCGTCTGGCGGCGGATGGCCTACTTCGGCGATGCGACCGCCCATGCGGCCATTCTGGGTGTGGCGCTGGCGCTGGCGACGGACCTGCCGATCGGACTTGGCACACTGGTGGTGGCCTTGGCCATGGCGGTCACCGTGGCGGGCCTGTCGGCGCGGGGCTGGGCAATGGACACGACACTGGGAGTGCTGGCGCATTCCGCACTCGCCTTCGGCTTGGTCGCTGTCAGCTATTTCCCAAAGGTGCGCACCGACCTTTCGGCCTTTCTATTTGGAGATATCCTGGCCGTCAGTCGTGCTGATCTGGGACTTGTGTGGCTGGGATCTCTGGCGGTCGTGGGGCTTTTGGTCTGGCGCTGGCAGGCGCTTTTGACCGCAACGCTAAGCGAGGATCTGGCCCATGCCGCAGGGTTGAAGCCCGACCGCGAACGGCTGGTTCTGGTCATCGCCCTGGCCGTGGTGGTGGCCGTCGCGCTGAAGGTGGTGGGGGCGCTGTTGATCGCCGCGATGCTGATCATCCCGGCGGCCACGGCCCGCCGCCTTGCCCGCACACCCGAGGCGATGGCTTTGGGCGCTGTCGCCCTTGGCGCAATCGCAGGGCTGGGCGGGCTGGCGCTTTCGCTTTGGCAGGACACCCCCACCGGGCCATCCATCGTCGTGGTGGCAGCGCTGCTTTTCGCCCTCTGCGCCTTGCGCCGACAGCGCTGAAGCCCACCAACAGGGCGGAAATATTCCGCCCTCTCGCCCGAAGCTTGCCCCAATCATCCGCTAGTCCTGCATCAAGACAAGGAAACGGAGCGTGCAGTGCTGCGGCTGATCGGATTTCTGATGATGGCGGCTGTGGGGCTGGGCGGGTTCCTGGCTCTGGACTACAACATGTCCCGCCAATGGGCGAGCGCCGGGGACGAAGACGGCCTGACCATCCGGGAATACCTGGGAGGGCTGTCGGGACGGATCGCCAGCATCACTGCATCGTCCAGGACACCGGGCCTTCCGTCGGCCCTGGTCGACATGCTGCCGAAACCGCCCGAAGGTTGGACTGTGCGCCCCGCCGTGCCGAAAGACGTCGACGTATTCCAGCCGAAAAACCGCGCCGATGGGGATCCAGAGGCAATCGCGCTTGTCACCTCGATCGGTAGCGCGAAGGTCGCGAAAGGTGCGGACGTCGCCATTCTGACCTATGAAAAAGGCAAACAGCGGGTTGTGGTGAAGGCCGTCCGCTATCCTGATTTCATCTTCACCAGCTTCACGGCGATGCAGCAGCGGTTGGAATTGCAGATGATGTCCCCGAAGTTCCGGGGACTAAGCTTCATGACAGTGCGCGGGATGGACGTGACCGAGGACATTCTGCCGGGCGGGATGCGCGGGCGGGTCTTCATGGCGGATATTGGCGCGCAGATCCACCTTTGGGTCCTTGCGCCCAATCGCATGAAGGACCCGGAACTGGTGGCCTTCTTCCAGACCCTGCAAGTGAAGGCGATGAACGCCTCGGTCGTGGACAAGCGGCAGGGGCTGGGCGACGTGCCGGTGATCGTGCTGGCCTCAGCCCTCGACGCGGCCGGGCGCGAGGCCTACCAGGCCGACCGAGCCGCGCGCGCGGCCGAAGAAGTCGCCCTTCGTGAAGAGGATCGCAAGGCCGCCGAAGCCGAAGCCGCTGCCGCAGCGGAGGCAAACAAGGATGGCTCGGCTGGGGATGACCTGGCGTCAGAGACCGAAAACCAACCACCCGGCGTTGTTGCGGATTGCTTGACCGGGGTCGGCGGGACCAAGCGCTGCACGGTGGGCGACTGACCAGCTTGTAGCGCTAAGGTTCAGCCTCTCCTAGAAGGTCAGCCCCGAAAAACGCGGCGGGGCTTGCGGCACGCCGGGCAGGACGCACAGCATCTCGTAAAGCAGGTTCGCCCCGATCAGCGCGGTGTTGCCCGAGGGGTCATAGGGGGGCGACACCTCGACCAGATCGCCACCGACGATATTCAGGCCCGCGCAACCCCGGATGATCTCAAGTGCCTGCCAGGTGGACAGGCCGCCAGGTTCGACCGTGCCCGTCCCCGGGGCAAAGGCCGGATCAAGGCTGTCGATGTCGTAGGTTATGTAGACCGGCGCGGACCCTATCGTCTTGCGGACCTGCGCCATCAGGCCGGTCAGGGATTTGTGCCAGCATTCCTCGGCCTGCACCACTGTCCAACCCTGCCCCCGTGCCCAGTCGAAGTCTTCCGGCGCATAGCCGGTGCCGCGCAGGCCGATCTGGAACACCTTGTTATTGATCAGGCAGCCGTCTTCCCAGGCGCGACGGAACGGGCAGCCATGCGCGACGGTTTCGCCGAACATGGTGTCGTTGATGTCGGCATGGGCGTCAATGTGGATCAGAGCCACCGGTCCGTGCCGGTCTTTGATCGCGCGCAGGATCGGCCAGGTCAGAGTATGGTCCCCACCCAGGGTCAAGGGGATGATCCCGTGGCCAAGAACCTCGCGGTAGTGGGCGGTTATGATGTCCACGGTCTTTTTCAGGTCGAACGTGTTGATCGCCACGTCGCCAAGGTCGGCGACCTGCAGGTGTTCGAACGGGGCGGCCCCCGTCGCCATGTTGTAGGGTCGCAGCATGCGGGATTCGTCCCGGATCTGCCGGGGGCCAAGCCGGGTGCCGGGGCGGTTCGACGTGCCATGGTCCATCGGAATGCCGATGAATGCAACATCAAGCCCCTTGGGAGTGGTCGCTGCCGGCAGGCGCATCATCGTGGCCGGGCCGCCGAACCGGGGCATGTCGTTGCCGCCAAGCGGTTGGTTGAAGTGCGTCATCGGAAAATCCTTGTCGCAGGGCCCCGATCATGCGGCCCCTTGTGTCTGTATCAGATAACCCGGCGACGCAGACTTGCCTAGCGCTGCGGCGGAGGTCGAGAGTGCCCTGCCCCGTTGCCATCTTTGGCCGGTCTGTCAGGCCGCTCGGCTCCGGCCAGAATCCGGCGCACCTCGTCGTCGTCAAGCTGTGGAAAGCTGGCGTAGTGCAGACCGACTGCCGTGAAGAAGGCGGGGGTTGCAAGGCACACCACTTCATCCGCAAGCGCGGCCATAGCAGCAATCGTGTCCGGAGGGGCAACCGGGGTTGCCACGATCACGCGCGCTGGACGGTCGGCCCGGACGGCGGCGATGGCGGCGCGCATCGTGGCACCGGTCGCGATACCGTCGTCGACCAGGATCACCCGCTTGCCCTTCAGCGCTCCGGGCGTCAGACGCGTGCCCCAAAGTGCGCTGCGCCGGGCAAGTTCGGCACGGGAGGGCGCTGCCTGCGCCTCGATCGTGTCGGCGTCGATGCCGTAAGCCGAAACCATTTCGTCGTTCAGAACCAGCGTGCCGCCCTCTGGCCCGGCGATGGCACCAAGCGCCAGCTCCGGGTTCAGCGGCATCCCGATCTTGCGGACCAGAACGATATCCAGCGGCGCACCAAGCGCGCGGGCGATTTCATCTGCCACTGGCAGGCCGCCTCGCGGCAGCCCAAGCACGACTGTATCCTCCCCCGCAAGGTGGCCAAGCTTTTCGGCAAGCGCCCGCCCCCCCGCGCGCCGATCAGGAAATACGGGGGCCATCCGCCAACTCGTGCAGGATTGCCTTGGGAAGTTCGTGTTCCGACAAGTGCAGAAAGTTCTTCGGCACCTCCTTGATCACTAGCGCGCTGAGCGGCTGCGGCAGCATCGGGCGCAGCAGTCCAAGCATGTCATGCTCGGCGAAGATCGCAAGCTGGTCGAACTCTGCCGCGCGCCTGTGACTTTCCAGAAGCTGAATCACCTGACGGATGAAATCCCGATGCACTTCGGTGACCGGATCGGAGGAATATTCCATCGCCGACCTGCGCCCCCCGCCCTTCGAGGCGAACGAGCGTCCGGGTTTGTCGGACATGATATCGCGCGGCTTTTTCGCACTGGTCTTCAAGACAAGTTCCGCAGGAGCCGCGTTTTCCCCGGTTCCCAAACCGCGTACGATGCGGGCCTGCGTGCTGTTGATGGCCAAAGCCCAGACTCTGGATGCGTCCTTTTTCATGAAATCCCGCCTTCTCACCCATGGACTATGTCAAAAAGTATGTGTCAGACCGGATGTGGGCGCCTTGACCCGCGTCAATCAAGGGCACAGAAGCCGACGAACCGAATGGTCGGACACTTACCGCTTGCCTTGCAGCCATGCGCTGATGATCTCGTGGTGCCGTTCACCCGAGTAGCTTGGGAAATGCCCGCCGTGCACCACTCGGACCGGCAAGCGCAGCAGCCGTTCCATCGAGCGCAGATACTGGTCCTGCTCCTGCGCGGTGGTTCCTTCGATCAGCTCTCCGTCATAGACGATGTCGCCGGAAAACAGCACGCCCGTCGCCGCTTCCCACAGCGCGATGCCACCGGGAGAGTGCCCCGGGGTATGGATCACCTCGAAATGGCGGTCGCCGAGGTCGACGATGTCACCGTCCCACAGCAGCCGCGTCGCGGGGGCGGCCCCGACCTGATAGGTCTCGGAGGTGTAGGGTTCGGGCGGCAGCGTCGTGAAGATGTCATCGGTCACATACTTGTCGGCAAAGGTGTTCTCGCGCGTGGGCGCGCGCAGCAGATGCGCCTCGGCCCCGTGGCAAAGGCGGCAACGAAATTCATGATGGCAGCCGATATGGTCAAAATGCGTGTGGCTGGCGACCGCCTGCAAGGGACGCCTGGTGACCAGCGGCACCCGGTCGCGCAAGCTGACGACGCCCATGCCGCTGTCGACCAGCATGTCGCTGTCACGGCCCCGGACGTGCCATAGATTGCAGCGATAGAATTCGCGGATGTGGGGCTCGTCGATATGGGTGACGCCGTCGCCCATGGAACGGACCCGCCACCAGTCTTCCGGCTTTGCGCGCATCATCGGTTCAGCACCACATAGGTTTCGGCACCCAGGTCGAACACCGCGCCCGGCTCGGGTGCCTCAGATTGCGGCAGATGCTCCACCAGCCGCAAGTCCGGTGCTGCAAGCGGCGTGACATGGGCGCGGACATGGGTCCCGAAGAAAGCCACATCCAAGACCCTGCAAAAGCCGATGTGAAACGAGCCCGTGGCACTGATCGCCGCGGGCCGCGGGCAAAGCGTGCCATCAGGCAGCAGCACCGGCCCGAAAGGCGTGTGGCCCGAAGCCACTGGAATAGGATTGACCTCGCCCATGAAGCTGTCGGCGAACAGAGATTTCGGGGGCAGGTTGACGTCACGCAGGGGTCCAACATCCTCGAACCGGCTGGCGTTCATCACCACGATCCGGTCGGCGATTGCCATCGCCTCTTCCTGATCGTGGGTGACGTGGACAAAGGTCGCCCCGACCCGGCGCTCGATATCCTTCAGCTCCGCCCGCATCTGCCGCCGCAGTTTCAGGTCCAGTGCCCCAGGCGGTTCATCCAGAAGCAGCACATCAGGTTCGACGGCCAGCGCGCGGGCCAGCGCGACGCACTGCCGCTGACCGCCCGAAAGCCCGTGCGGGCGGCGCTCGCCACGGCCTTCAAGTCCGACCAGCACCAGCATCGCATCGGCCATTGCCGCGCGTTCGGTTCGGCACTTCCGCCGCATCCGCAGACCAAAGGCCATGTTGTCGCGCAGCGACATGTGGGGGAACACGCTCTACGAATACATCTGCAAAATCTGGACATCAGAGCCGGATCGATTCATCCTCGACCCGATCCACCAGATGCCGGGACCAAACACCCAGGTACTTAGGCCGATCCGGCAACGTCCGGGATAGCGCAGCCATGGAGAGCTTTTTCTGCTCGCTCAGGACCGAACGGATCGGCAAGAAGACCTACCGGGCGCGCGAGGGCGCGAGGGCAGATGAGTTCGATTACGTCGAACGGTTCTACAACACGGTCCGCAGGCGCTCGACCATCGGCTATCTTCGCCCCGTCGCGTTCGAAAGAAAGGCCGGGATAGCTCAACTGCCTGTCCACGAAACCGGAAGCAGGCCAGAGCTGCCTCACCTCAGCGGTTGCGACGTCTTTTCTGCTTCGCCTTGGGAGCCGGACGCCAATCGAGATGCGCCAGAAGGGCCCGGGACCTTGCGGCCTCCAGGTCACGTCGGGTGATGCGTACCCAAAGCGCCGAGAACAGCGCAAGTACCACAGCGGTCGCAATAAAAGATGTCATCATCACAGCACCAACCTTCGCTTCATTTTCCGGTTTCATGGCGGTCCCGATCGCACGCTACGCTTAGGACGGCCCAAACCCGCTCACCTTTGACTTCAGTCCTTACCGACCGCACCGCTCACCACGATCACTCGAAAACAGGGGCGATCAGGACACTCACTCGTCACTTGTTACCCATGCCACTCACTAAACTATGATCATTATTAGCACTGCTAATGTGACATAAGTAGGGCCTAAACTGTGGTGATTTTTTGACGGAACCACCTGAAATCACTGCCACCGGTCGGGCGCAAGGCCATGGCATTTTCGATCGAGGTGCCAGGACCCCCGTTTTCAAAGCGCTATACGGAACTTGACGCGATGCTTGCCGCGAAGGCCTGCGACCTGCTCGCCGCCCTGAAATCGCGCGGCGATGCCTTGCCCGGGATCGACACCGAGGCGTTGGGTCAGGTGATCTTCAACAGCCTGAACCAGTTGTTCGTCGAATTCGTCAAGGCCGAGGACAGTCCGCCAGCCGATCTGCACCGGGTCAGCGCCCGGCACACCGCCAGTCTTGCCCGCTGATTCGGGCGGGCTGACAGGACGAGGGGTCGCTAATCTGCGCCATGTCGTTTTCTGACGCCAATGGTCGGGTGGACTTGTCCGGTTTGGCCCGGGTCTGGCAGATAGGGGCAAACGTCTTCCGGGAGTCCTTCAAATGAAAACGCATGTCAAAGCACTGGTCGTGGGCGGTGGCGCCGTGGGCACCGGGATCGCCTACCATCTGGCCAAGGCGGGGTGGGACACGATGCTGGTCGAACGCGACGAGCTGACGGCGGGCTCCACCTGGCATGCGGCGGGGCTGCTTCCCCTGTTCAACATGTCCTATGCCACGACCCATATCCACAAATACTCGGTTGATTTCTACAAGGGGCTGGAGGCGGAGACGGGTCTCAACCCCGGCTTCTACGTCGTCGGCAACCTGCGGATGGCGCAACACCAGCAGCGGATGGATGAGTATATGCTTTACTCCTCCGTCGCAGAAACCGCCGGGGTCTACCACGAGTTTCTGACGCCGAAGGACATCAAGGACCGCTGGCCCTTGGTCCGCACCGAAGACCTGATCGGCGCGCTTTACCACCCGCAGGACGGCTACATCAACCCGGCCGACGTGACGCAGGCCATGGCCAAGGGTGCCCGCCAGTTCGGCTGCACTTTCGAGCGCAAGGTGCAGGTCGACGGCTACCGCTGGACGGGTTCGGAGTGGATCGTTTCCTGCAGCCGCATGGTCGAACAGGGCGGCAACCTTGTCGCCTCCGACGACAAGTTCGACATCACCGCCGAGCATGTCGTAACCGCCACCGGCAACCACGCCCAGCGGACCGCGCGGCTTCTGGGGATCAAGACCCCCGCCGTGGTGGTCGAGCACCAGTATATCGTCACCGAACCCGACCCGGCCCTCGTCGAATGGCGCAAGACCAACCCGCAGCACCCGGTCCTGCGCGATGCCGATGCCAAGTGGTATGTGCGCGAAGAGCGCGGTGGCTGGATTCTGGGGCCTTACGAGAAGGGCGCCCCGGCCCGCTTCCCCTATGAGGTGCCGGAATCCTTCCGCGCCGACCTCTTCCCCCTCGACCTCGAACGGATCGAGCAGGAGTACATGTCCTTCATCCACCGGATTCCCTCGTCGGAAACCGTGGGCCTCAAGGACGATTACAACGGCCCGATCTGCTATACTCCCGACGGCAACCCGCTCGTCGGCCCCGCGCCCGGTCTGCGCAACATGTGGCTGGCAGAAGGCTTTTCGTTCGGCATCACGGCAGCGGGCGGCACGGGTCATTACCTTGCCCAGCTGATGACCGAAGGCGAGGCCGAGATCGACATGGCCAGCCTCGACCCCAAGCGTTTTGGCAACTGGATGACCACCGAGTATGCAAGCCGCAAGAACGAGGAATGCTACGACCACGTCTTCATCCTGCACCACCCGGACGAAGAACGCGAAGCCTGCCGCCCCTTGCGCACGGCGCCCGCCTATGACCGCCAGAAGGAAATGGGCGCGCAGATGGGTCAGGTGAACGGCTGGGAACGCCCGAACTATTACGGGCCCGTCGATGCCCCGGCGACCTTCGACCACGACAGCCGCAGCTTCCGCCGCGGTGCATGGTGGCCCTTTGCGAAGGCCGAAGCCGAGGCCGTCCGCAACACTGTGGGCATCATCGACGCCTCCGCCTTCACCAAACATCTGGTGCGCGGGCCGGGGGCGACGGCCTTCCTTGACCACTTCACCTGCAACAAACTGCCGAACGTGGGCCGGATCAACCTGACCTATGCGTTGACCGACCACGGCACCACCCGCACCGAATACACCATCGTCCGGTTGAAGCAGGACGAATACCACCTGATCTCGGCGGGCGCCTGGACGGCCTATGACTATGATTTCCTGCAGAAGGCCGCAGACGACTGGATGGCGGAAGGCAAGGGCCATATCGACATCCATGACATAACCACCCAATGGGGCGTCTACGCGCTGGCCGGCCCGAATGCGCGGGCGCTGCTGAAGGACATCGTGAAAGACCGCGATCCCGAAACCGTCCTTTCCAACAAGCGCTTCCCCTGGCTTGCTTACCGCGACATCGAGCTTGGCATGTGCCCGGTCCGTGCGGTTCGCGTGGCTTACACGGGCGAGCTTGGCTGGGAGCTTCACTACCCGGTCGAGTTCGGCCTCTACCTCTGGGATCTGATCTGGTCGGTCGGCGAAAAGCACGGCCTGAAAGGCGTCGGAGCTCGGGCGCAGAACTGGCTGCGGCAGGAAAAATCCTACCGCGCCTTTGGCAACGAGCTTGGCCGCGACGCGACCCCGCTTGAGGCCGCCCTTGACCGCTTTGTCGACATGACCAAGGATTTCCGCGGCAAGCAGATGATGATCGGCACCGGCATCCGGTCAAAATGCGTGACCCTGCTGATCGACGGGCCTGCGGACGCCGATCCCTGGGGCAAGGAAGCGCTGCTTCTTGACGGCCAGAAGATCGGGCGCCTGACTTCGGGCGGCTACTCGGTCGCCTTCGGCAAGCAGATCGGCATGGGCTATGTTCGCCCGGACCTAGCCGAACCCGGCACCAGGCTGCGGGTCAAGATCCAGCTCAAGGAATGGGATGCCGTCGTCACTGAAGACAGCCCCTTCGACCCGGCGAACGCGCGGATCCGTGTCGACGGCTGATCACCCGTCTTGAAGCCGTCACGCCCGACCTCCATCTTGTGGGCGTGAAGAGGTAGGACATGTCGCGGCGGGACCGACGGTTTCAGAGGCAGTTTGACGCGCTGCAGCGGGCATTCCCCGCCTTGCGCGTCCCGCTGACCGTGCTCAGGCGCAAGGGGTGGTGGGTCGTGCGCTTGCCTCTGGCCCTGCTGTTCATTGTCGGGGGGCTGTTTTCGTTCCTGCCAATCCTGGGCATCTGGATGCTGCCGATCGGCCTGCTGTTCCTGGCGGTGGACCTGCCAAGGTTGCGCGGCCCGATTTCGGGGTTTGTGATTCGGGCGCGGCACCGCGTCGGACGGTGTCGGCGACGCTGGCGATCCGGCAAGCGTCCCTAAAGCGCGCGGCCGCCGATCCAGTCGGCCCAGGCTGCCTCCGACCCCGCAAAGACGTTGATGTCGACTTGACCGGCAATGCCCGGAACGACGCCTGTTGAGGTGTATTGCCAGAAGCTCCACGGTCGGCCTGCATAGACCTCGCCGGGATGACCCGCGACCGCGCGCAGCCAGAATTCCACCCCCGGAAGCCGCCACAACTGGGTTTCCTCGTAGAAATCGACGGTGGTGTAGATCACCGGGCGCTGGCCATAGTGGCGCTCGAGGATCGAGATGAAGATGCGGGCTTCCTCACGGATCGTCGCGCCATCGCGCCGGATCGTGCAGGTCGGCGACGTGGGCGTCCATTCCATGTCCAGCACCGGAGGCAGGCTGCCGGGCGTGCGTGGCACATGGCGAATGAACCAGCGAGCCTGCTCGGCTGCCGGACGGCAATGGTAGAAGAAATGATAGGCCCCGCGCCTAACGCCCGCAGCTCCGGCTTGACGCCAATGCTCCTCGAACATCGGATCCACCAGATCGCCGCCTTCGGTCGCCTTGATGAAGGCGAAGTTCACCCCATTGGCCCGGGCCGTCGCCCAGTCGACCGATGTCTGGAAGCGCGACAGGTCGATCCCGTGCACAGGGTAGCGGTCAGGCGACCGGCCCGGCCAGTCGGTCGGGTCTGCGTCGCTGAAGTTGGAGGACGTGACCGTAATCTGCGGGCCTTCGTCCGGCGATGCCGTATCCGGCGCCAGGCGTCCACCGCAGGCGGCCAGCAGGAAAAGGGCAAGAACCGGAAGTGCACGCATCATGGGGTGAATGCTGCCGTGCCTTTGGTCCGCTGTCACGAGGCGATTTCCCGGATCGGCGGAATGCCCTACCCAAAACGCGCGGGCGACAGAGCGGCCACCAGCCCGGCGTCGATTTCAGGGGGCCGCCCTCCCAAAAGGTCGGCAACCAGCAGGCTTGCAGCAGGGCAGGACTGGAACCCGTACCCCCCCTGGCCGGCCAACCAGAAGAACGACGGTTCGCGCGGGTCCGGCCCGATCACTGGCACTCGGTCAGGCGAGAAGGTGCGAAGTCCTGCCCAACTGGCCAGAAGCCGCGTCACTGGTTCGGTCATCATCTCTTCATAGCGTGCAAGACCCTCGGCCAGCACCAAGTCGTCAGCCCAGGCGTCATGTGGCTCCATCAGGTCTTCCTCGGCGGGGCTGACGATCAGGGCCCCGGCATCAGGTTTGGCATACCAATCCTCACCCGGCCCGAACATCATTGGCCAGCGGCTGACATCATGGCCACCGGGAGCCGGAATGCGCGCCATCGACCGGCGCAAGGGCATGAATCCCAAGGGTCGCACCCCCGCCATCGCCGCCACATGATCGACCCAGGCCCCGGAGGCGTTGACAATCATGCGTGCCGTGAAAGTGCCGGCGCTGCTGTCCACCCGCCAACCCGCGACGTCCTTGGCGATCGCGCCGACCCGCGCCCCGGTCAGGATCTGCGCACCACGCGACTTTGCCTCACGGGCAAAACCTTGCAGCAGAAGGTCGGTGTCGATATCCTCGGCGTGGTCGGCATAGGCGGCATGGGCCACCACTTTCGGGTTGAGGATGGGGACCATCGCCCGCGCTTCGGCCATGCTGACCGGCGTGAAGTCCATCGCGAGCACGTCCGCATCGAAGGCGTCCCTGGCATCAGCCTTGGCCACAACCATCAACCCGCGCGGCGACAGCACGCCAGCCGCGCCCTTGTAGTAGTCGCCCGAGGCCATGGACAAGGCCACGACGGCGGGGGCGCCATAGCGCGGCTCGAAAAGCGCAGCCGACCGTCCCGAGGCGTGATGCGCCAGCGCCGCCTCCGCCTCCAGCACGATCACGGACCCCAGGGCCGACAGCCGCGCCGCCGCCGAGATGCCGGCGATGCCACCGCCGATGATCAGAAAATCCGAGTGCATTCCCAACCCCTCGGCCGTTCAAAAAGGGGGCACGGAATCCCATGCCCCCCTTTGTCTTCATCAGCTATCCCACAAGGCTGTCGGGTATGAAACCCTCACCTCACAACGCGGGCCGGGGTTGCCCCCCAACCTGCGCCGGGTGCGCCCTTACTTGGGAATATCGCCGACAATGCCTTCGACGTAGAAGCCCATTCCCAGCAAGTCACCGTCCGACGCAACCTCGCCTTCAGCCAGCCAGTCAGAGCCATCCTGCTTCTTGATCGGGCCGGTGAACGGGTGATAGGTCCCCGCCGCGATGGCATCTCTCAACGCCTCGGCCTCGGCCTTCACTTCTGCCGGGACGCGATCGGTGATCTCGCCGATCTCGACTTCGCCGCCGGCGATCCCATCCCAGGTGTCGGCCTGCTCATAGGTTCCGTCCATCAGCGCGCCAACACGCTTCACATAGTACGGCGCCCAGTTGTCGATGATCGAACTGACGCGCGGCCCGTCCTTGTATTCCGCCATGTCCGAGGCCTGACCAAAGCCGATCACAGCGCCGTCCGTCTTGGCTGCTTCGGCCAACGGGGCGGTCGAATCGGTGTGCGACGCGATCACGTCGACTCCCTGATCGATCAGCGCCTTCGCGGCGTCGGCTTCCTTGGCGGGGTCGAACCAGGTGAAGGCCCAGACAATGGAAAGCTCGACCGCCGGGTTCACCTTCTTGGCGTTCAGATAGTAGCTGTTGATCCCCATGATGACTTCGGGGATCGGGAACGACGCGATGTAGCCGATCTTGTTCGACTTGGTCATCCTGCCCGCGATGAGGCCCTGCACGGCACGGCCTTCATAGAAGCGCGCGTTATAGGTCGAGACGTTCGGATACTCGCGCTTGTAGCCCGTCGCATGTTCGAACTTCACATCCGGGAATTTCGCGGCCACTGCGTTGGTCTGGTCCATATAGCCGAACGAGGTGGTGAAGATGATGTTGCAGCCCGAAAGCGCCATCTGGGTCAGCACACGCTCCGCATCCGCACCCTCGGGCACGTTTTCCTGGTAGGCGATCTCGACTTTGTCACCAAAGGCTTCTTGCACGGCCAGTGCACCTTGATGGTGCTGGTAGGTCCAGCCGCCATCACCGATCGGCCCCACATAGACAAAGCAGGCCTTCGTCTTGGCGTGGCTTTCTGCGAATGCCGCTCCGCCGAAGCTCAGGCCAAGGCCCAGCGCGGCGGTTGCAAGCAGGTTTCTGCGATTCATAGGTCGTCTCCCCATTGTGCGGGGGTTTTCCCACCCCCGGAGTGTTAGGCCTCAGCGCGAGGCGTGGAAATTCTGGCCCAGACAGGCCGGTGCAGCCAGTGCGGCTTTTCCACGTCCCGAAGACATGATGACCAGCACAAGGATGGTTATCAGATACGGAGCCATGGACAAGTATTCTACCGGGATAACCGATCCGGCTGCTTGCAGGTTCAACTGCAAGACCGAAACACCGCCGAAAAGATAGGCACCGGCCAAGACGCGCCAGGGCCTCCAGCTGGCAAAGACCACGATCGCCAGTGCAATCCAGCCTGCGCCCGCCGTAATCCCGTCGGTCCATTGCGGCACCCGCACCAGGCTGACATAGGCGCCGCCCAATCCCGCCAGAGCGCCGCCGAACAACACCGCCAGCATCCTGATCCGCGTGACCTTGTAGCCCAGCGCATGTGCTGCCTCATGGCTTTCGCCCACCGCCCGCAGGATCAGCCCCAGGCGGCTGTATTTCAGCACCCACCAGACCGCCGCCACGATCAGGATGGATCCATAGACCATCCAGTCATGCCCGAAGACCGCCTCGCCCAGAAACGGAATGTCTTTCAGGGGTCCAAGCGGCAGGTCGCCCGTCGCGGGCGGCTTGATCCCGACATAGCTTTGCCCGATCAGGCTGGAGAGCCCCAACCCGAACAGCGTCAGCGCCAGCCCCGACGCCACCTGATTGGTCTGCAAGACCTGCGTCAGAAAGCCGAAGATTGCTGACAGGGCCATCGCCCCCAAAGCCCCCCCCAGAAACCCCAGATAGGGGTTCCCGGTGACGACAGCGGTCACAAAGCCGCAGATCGCCCCCATGATCATCATCCCTTCGACCCCAAGGTTGAGGACGCCGGATTTCTCCACCACCAGCTCGCCGGTTGCAGCCAGCATGATGGGAACCGAATTTACCATCAGCGCCGCGATGAGCAGAGCCGGATCAATGTTGCCGAACATCATGCAGCCTTTCTTTGTCCAAGCCGGATCCGGAAGTTGGTCAGCAGGTCAGTCGCCAGCAGGAAAAACAACAGCATTCCCTGGAAAGCCTGTATCGCGGCCGAGGGCAGGCCCAGCATGAACTGCGCCAGCTCGCCGCCGATATAGGTCAGCGCCATCAGCAGCCCGGCGAACAGGATGCCGACCGGGTTCAGCCGGCCAAGGAAGGCCACGATGATCGCTGTGAACCCATAGCCGACATTGAAGTCGATACTGATTTGCCCCGCCGGGCCTGTGACCTCGAACATCCCCGCCAGCCCTGCCAGCGCCCCCGAAATTCCCAGACACAGGATCACCAGCCGCGCGGGCGACACTCCGGCGAACCGTGCCGCTCTCGGGGCCTGACCGGCCAGCTTGATCTGAAACCCAAGGATATGACGCTGAAGCAGGATATAGCCTGCGATTACCGCCATGAAGGCGGCGACCACGCCCCAATGCATGCCAGTGCCGGCGATAAGCTCGGGATTCGCCATCGCAGGGATCTGGCTCAGGTTCCGGCTGCCCGGGAACCCCCCGCCTTCCGGATTTCGCAAAGCGCCCAAGGCCATCATCGCCAGAATGTTCTGCGCAACGTAGACCAGCAGCAGCGAGACCAGGATTTCATTGGTGCGGAACACCGTCTTCAGGATTGCCGGAATCATCGCCCAAAGGAACCCGCCCAGCGCGCCCGCCACGATCATCACCGGAAAGACCAGCCGGCTTTCGACCGGGTAGACCGCCAGCCCCGCTGCCGCACAGAAGATCGCGCCCATGATGTACTGGCCTTCCGCCCCGATGTTCCAGACGCCGGCCCGGAACCCCAGCGACAGCCCGATGGCGATCAGGATCAGCGGTGCCGCCTTCACCAGCAACTGCGGCCGCGAATAACTGGCGAACTGATCGTTGAACAACGGGTCCCAAAAGATTGTGCGGATCGCTTCGAACGGGTTCTTGCCCAGGATCCAGAACATGATTCCACCAGCGATCATCGTCAGGATCACCGCAAGGAATGGCGATGCCTTCTCCCAGAAGGCCGAGGGCGAGGGGCGCTTTTCCAGCCTCAGCATGGGTCTTCCTCTCTGGGAAAATATCCTCGGGGGGTGAGCCGCAGCGCGGCGAGGGGGGCAGACAGCCCCCCTGAGACATCAGCCATGATGTGCGACCTCCATGCCATGGGTCCCGCCCATCATCAGCCCGATCTCGTCCACGGTCAGGCCTTCGACGGGACGCGCCTGTGTCAGCCGCCCGCCGTTCAGCGCCGCGAAATCGTCGGCGATCTCCAGAAGTTCATCAAGGTCCTGGCTGATCACGACCACCGCCGCCCCGGACGAGGCGCGGTCCAGTATGGCCTGCCGGATCGCCGCGGCCGCCGCCGCATCGACACCCCAAGTGGGCTGGTTGATCACGATGACTGAAGGGGTCTGGCTAAGTTCACGCCCGACCACGAACTTCTGCAGGTTTCCGCCTGACAGCGCGCGGGCTGCAACATGCGTCCCCGGGGTCCTGACGTCAAAATCCTTCACGATGCCGGCGGCGAAAACCTCTGCGGCACCCCAGTCGATAAACCCGCGCCGTGTCAGCCCCTTGCGCACGACGCCCGACAGAAGGGCGTTTTCCACCAGGCTCATGTCCGGGGCCGCCGCGTGGCCCAGCCGCTCTTCCGGCGCGGCGACAAGGCCTGCCCGCCGCCGATCGTTCGGCCCCGTGTCCCCCATCGCGACGCCGGCAATCTTCACCGCACCGGGGGCCGATTTCAGTTCGCCCGACAGGGCCAACAACAGTTCGTCCTGCCCGTTCCCCGCGACACCGGCGATACCCAGAACCTCGCCCTTGCGGACCTTGAAACTGACATCTTTCAAGGATGTCCCAAACGGAATGGGCGAGGCAACCGACAGCCCCGTCACCTCCAGCGCCGTGTCGCCCTTGGCCCGACCGCTGCGGGCCGGGGGTGTCAGCACCGTACCGACCATCAGTTCGGCCATCTCACGCGCGGTGCGGTCGCGCGGGGTACAGGTGGCCACCACCTTGCCCCGGCGCAGGATCGTGGCCTCATCGCAAAGCGCCCGGATCTCCTCCAGCTTGTGCGAGATGTAAAGGATCGCGGTCCCTTCCGAGGCCAGCTGACGCAGGGTCTTGAACAGGATGCCCACCTCTTGCGGGGTCAGCACGCTTGTCGGTTCGTCCATGATCAGCAGCTTGGGGTCCTGCAGCAGACAACGGATGATCTCGACCCGCTGCCGCTCTCCCGCCGAGAGGTCCCCGACCATCCGCGCGGGATCGAGGGGCAGCCCGTATTCCTGGCTGACCTCGCGGATGCGCCCGGCCAGCGCCTTCAACGGAGGCGGATTTTCCATCCCCAGCGCCACATTCTCGGCCACGTTCAGCGCTTCGAAGAGAGAGAAGTGCTGGAACACCATCGCCACGCCCTGCCGCCGCGCCTCGGCGGGTTTGGCGGGGTGATAGGGCGCGCCATGCAGGGTCATTTGCCCGGCGTCGGGCCGGACCAGCCCGTAGATCATCTTGACGAGGGTCGATTTGCCGGCACCATTCTCGCCCAGCAGGGCATGAACCTCACCCTCCGAGATCTGGAACGACACATCACTGTTGGCAACCACGCCGGGATAGGCCTTGGTGACGCCTTCGACGCTTAGCAGAACCTTGCCCGTCATCCCAGTTTCTCCCGCCCGATTGCGCTGATCTTATGCGACAGGAACTCTGCCGCGACACCCACTGCGATTGCTTGCGGGTGTTTCCCTAATTCGGGGTTACCGATCGGGCAGGCAATCCGCGAAATCGCGTCGGGACGATGCCCCAGCCCTGCCAGCCGCGACCGGAACCGGGCCCATTTCGTCGCCGACCCGATAAGCCCGGCCCGTGCAAAGCCATGCAGCAGCAGCCGGTGGCACAGCTCCAGGTCCAGCGCGTGGGAATAGGTCAAAACCAGATGCTCGGCATCTTTCGGCGCCAGCGAGACCGCGGCCTCGGGCTGCGGTACTGGCAGAACAGTCACCCCGTCCGGCACAACGTCTGGAAACCGTTCCGGCCCGATATCCACCCAGGTGATCGCGACGCCCGGCAAAGGCGCCAACACCGCCACCAGCGCCCGCCCGACATGGCCTGCGCCCCAGACCCAAAGCTGCCGTTCTGCCCGGGCCACCGGTTCGACAAACCAGCCTTGCACGAGGTGCGGCTTGGGCACCATGCCTTCGCCCCGCGCTTTGGCCAGCAGTCGTTTCACAGCCAAAGGCATTGGCCCGGTTCCCCGTGCCACCACTCCGGCCTCTGCGTCCGGCGCCTTCGTGTAAACCTCTGTCAGCACCGTCACCGCGCCGCCGCAGCATTGACCCAGCTTCGGACCCAATGCCTCGCGGTCCAGCCGGACGCCCCCGGCCGCAAGCATTGCCCGGGCCCGCGCCAAAGCCTCCCACTCCAGTGCCCCGCCGCCGATGGTCCCGGCCTGACCCGTTGCCCAGACCAGCATCGCCGCGCCAACCTCACGCGGGCTGGACCCGTCATGCGCGGCAATCACCACCCGTGCTACCGGCCCATGTGCCTTGATCGCCGCCTGAAGGGCTGCCAGATCAAACATCCTTGGCCCTCCTGCCTTCCACCTTGTTTATCGCCATCAGCACCCGTTCCGCCGTCGCGGGCGCGTCCAGCGCAGGATACACCTTTCCATCGCCGCACGCCGCCACCGCATCGGACAAAGCCATCAGCGCCGATATCCCCAACATCAGAGGCGGCTCGCCAACCGCCTTCGACTTGCCGACCGAATCCTCTCGGTTCGGCTTGCCCCACAAGGCCACGTTGAACACATCCGGCCGATCCGAGCAGGCCGGGATCTTGTAGGTCGAGGGCGCGTGCGTCGTCAGCCGGCCCTTGCCGTCCCAGACCAGTTCTTCCGTGGTCAGCCAGCCCGCGCCTTGCACATAGGCCCCCTCGACCTGCCCGATATCGATCGCCGGATTCAGCGATGTCCCGGTGTCATGCAGGATATCCGCCCGCAAGATCCGGTTCTCTCCGGTCAGCCGGTCGATCACCACCTCGGTCACGGCAGCACCATAGGCGAAGTAGAAGAACGGCCGCCCGGTCCCGCGCACCCGATCCCACAAGATCTTCGGCGTGGCGTAATACCCGGTCGAGGACAACGACACCCGGGCTTGATAGGCCCAGGCAACAACCTGCGCCCAGCCATAGACTTCGCCCGCCACTCTCACCTGACCATCGACAAAGCGGACGGCTGACGCCTTTGCCTGATGTTTCCCGGCAATGTACTCAGCCAGCCGCCCGCGAATGGTTTCGGCTGCCGCCTTTGCCGCCATCCCGTTCATGTCCGCCCCGGAACTTGCGGCCGTGGCGCTGGTGTTCGGCACCTTCCCTGTGTCCGTCGCGGTGATCTTCACCATCGAGACATCGACGCCAAAAACCGCCGCCGTCACCTGAGCAACCTTCTGAAACAGCCCCTGTCCCATCTCGGTCCCGCCATGGTTCAGATGGATCGACCCGTCCTGATAGACATGCACCAGTGCCCCGGCCTGATTGAGCCAGCTAAGCGTGAACGAGATTCCGAACTTCACCGGGGTCAGCGCGATCCCGCGCTTCAGGATCGGCGAACCCTTGTTCCACTCCGCAATCGCGGCCATCCGCTTGCCAAAGTCCGAGGTCCGCTCCAATTCGGCCACCAGTTCATGACCGATGAAATCCTCCACCGGCATGTGGAACGGCGTTGTCTGCACCTTCTGGTGGTCAAGAACCCCTCGGCCAGAGGCACCCCCGCCTTCATCCGCGTAATAGAAGTTGAGCTTGCGCACCGCCAACGGATCGCGGCCCACCGCAAAGGCCACATGGTCCAGCACCCGCTCGATCCCCACCATCCCCTGCGGGCCGCCGAAGCCGCGGAAGGCGGTGGCACTTTGGGTGTTGGTCTTCAGCCGGTGCGATTCGATCCGGATATTCGGCAGGTGATAGAAATTATCCGCATGCAGCATGGCCCGGTCGGCCACCGGCAAGGACAGATCCTGCGCCCAGCCGCAGCGCATCAGATGCGTGAATTCCAGCCCCAGAATTCGCCCATCGCCATCCACCCCGGCGCGGTAAGTGATCCGCAGGTCATGCCGCTTGCCGGTGATCATCATGTCATCGTCGCGGTCATAGCGCATGCGGCAAGGCCGCCCTGTCAGGCGCGCCGCCACGGCGCATGCGATGGCCAAGGCGTTCCCCTGGGATTCCTTGCCCCCGAACCCGCCGCCCATCCGGCGCACCTCTACCCGCACCGCGTTCATCGGCAGGTGCAGTGCATGTGCTACCTTGTGCTGGATTTCCGTCGGATGCTGGGTCGAGGCATGGATAACCATGTCGCCGCCTTCCTGCGGCAGCGCGGCAGCGACCTGACCCTCCAGATAGAAATGCTCCTGCCCGCCGACCTCGAAACTGCCTTCGACCAGATGTGCCGCAGTGGCCATTACCTTGGCGGGATCGCCCTTCTGCCAGATCACCGGCCCCTGTTCGAACCGGCTGTTCGCAGCCATCGCCTGATCCACGGTCAGGATCGCGGGCAGTTCGGCATAGCTGACCTTCCCCAGCCGCGCCGCCTTTCGCGCTGCCAGATAGCTTTCTGCCACCACCAGAAACACCGGCTGGCCGACATAATGGACACGACCCACCGCCAGCAGCGGTTCATCATGCGCCGATGGGCTGCAATCCGGCATCGGATCCAGATCAGCGGCGCTGTAGACCGCTACCACACCCGGAGCTGACCGGACCAGGGTCAGGTCGATCCCCGTGATCTCGCCATGCGCGACAGTGGACAGCCCGAACGCCAGATGCAGCGCGTTGCCCGGCATCGGGATATCGTCGACATAGCGCGCCTGACCCGTCACATGCAGCGGGGCGGTATCATGCGGCAGGGGTTTGCCCATGCTCATGCCCGCACCTCCAGCACCGACACCGGCACGCCTTGCAGGTCGTGGAAGTAGCGGATCATCAGGTTCTGCGCCGTGGTCAGCCGATAGGCCGCGCTGGCCCGCATATCGGAAAGCGGCGTGAAGTCCCCCGCCATCGCCTGCGCGGCAGCCTCGACCGTGGCCAGGGTCCAGGGCTGGCCCAACACAGCAGCTTCAGCCAGGGCCGCCCGCTTCGGAATGCCCGCCATGCCGCCAAACGCGATCCGCGCATCGGTGACCGTGCCGCCGTCAACAGTCACATTGAAGCAGCCGCAGACCGCGCTGATATCCTGGTCAAACCGTTTGGATATCTTGTAGCACCGCAAGCCCCGCGCATGATCGGGAAAGGACACCCCGACCACGAACTCGCCCGGACGCCGATCCTGCTTGCGGTAATCGAGGAAGAAGTGTTCCAGCGGCAGGCTCCGCATCTCGTCGCCCCGGCGCAGATGGAGGGTCGCACCCAGGGCGATCAGCGCCGGCGGGCCATCCCCGATGGGAGAGCCATTCGCGATGTTGCCCCCGATCGTCGCGGCGTTGCGCACCTGCTGGCTGGCATAGCGGCGCAACAATTCGCCGAAGGATGGCAGGGGGCCCGCCACGGCCTCCCGAAGGGCCGCAATCGTCACCCCGGCGCCCACATGCAACTGCCCGCCCCGACGTTCGATCCCTTGCAGGTCCTTGACCCCGGAAAGGAACGCAACCGGTTTCAGGTCGCGCAAGGATTTGGTCACCCAAAGGCCGACATCCGTAGCACCTGCAATCAGCACAGCCTCGGGGTTGGCCAGATACCAGTCCGCCAGTTCATCACTGTCGCGCGGGGTGAAGCCCCCGGTGAAGCTGCCTGGCTCTTCGGACTTCACCGAGGAGATCTGGGAAAGGGAAAGGGGCTGGTCGGCCTTCATCCAATCCGGCACCGGCGCTGCTTCGACCGCCTCGGCTGCGCGAATGATCGGGGCATAGCCGGTGCAGCGGCACAGGTTGCCTGCCAGCTGGTCATCGTGATCCCGCGCCCCGTTCAGATGCGCTACCGCCATCGAGACGACGAAACCCGGCGTGCAGAAACCGCACTGGCTGCCGTGATGCTGGACCATCGCCTCTTGCACCGGATGCATCTTGCCACCCGGCCCGGAGATCCCCTCGACCGTCCGCACTGCCTTGCCGTCAAGCTGGTGCAGGAACAGGATGCAGGCGTTAAGCGCCTTCGACCCGCTGTCATCCGTTACCATCACGGTGCAGGCGCCGCAGTCGCCTTCGCAGCACGCCTCCTTGGTTCCCGTCAGGCCGCGATCTTCGCGCAGCCAATCCAGCAAGGTCCGCGTCGGGGCCTCCCCCTCGACGCGCACCGGCGTTCCGTTCAACAGAAACGCAATTCCGGACATGTCCCAACCTGCCGCGTTCTCCTCGCTCGAGGTAATTTGCGCGCCCGCCCGATGCGGCGTAAAGCGGACCACGCCCCCACGGGCTCTGCGCCCGTTCTTCCTTCAAAGCATGAAGCGCGGGGCTTGGCTACATGGCAAGACAAACCTTTCCGGATTTCCCGAAAGCAGTTTCGCCTTTTGCCGAAAAGAGGTCCGGTCTTTCGCTGGTCCGACCGCTTCGCTAGGCTGGTGGCATGTCCAGCGCCCCCCGATTCATTCACCTTCGCACCCACACCGAACATTCGCTTCTGGAGGGTGCTGTCCCGGTCAAGAAGCTGGTCGATCTGTGCCAGAACGCGCAGATGCCCGCCGTGGCCATGACCGACACGAACAACATGTTCGCCGCACTGGAGTTTTCCGTCACCGCCACAGGCGCTGGACTGCAGCCTGTCGTCGGCTGCCAGATCAGCCTGGCGCATGACCCGGCCCAACCGGGCGAGAAACCTCGGCTTCCGGCGCCCATCGTCCTGCTTGCGCAGGACCAGGCGGGCTACCTGAACCTGATGCAGCTGAACACCCGCCTTTACATCAATGGCGCCATGTCCGGCGCGGCCAACCTGCCGCAGGTGACGCTGGACGAACTTGGCCGGCACGCCGAAGGACTCATCTGTCTGACCGGCGGCCCCGATGGCCCGCTTGGCCGCTTCCATGCCGCGGGCCAGCACCAGAAGGCCCGCATTATCCTGGAACGCCTGGCAGCAATCTATCCGGGCCGCCTTTACGTTGAACTGCAACGCCACCCCGGCCAAGGCGGCCAGCTTTCGGAGGCCGAGACCCTTGCCGAACGCGGGGCTGTCGAACTGGCCTATGAGATGAACCTGCCATTGGTGGCGACGAACGACGTCTATTTCCCCAAGGCCGAAATGTATGAGGCCCACGATGCCCTGATCTGCATCGCCGAAGGTGCCTATGTCGATCAGCAGCAACCCCGCCGCAAGCTTACTCCGCAACACTACTTCAAGTCTGAATCCGAAATGTGCGCGCTGTTCGCGGACCTGCCGGAAGCGCTGGAGAACACCGTCGAAATCGCCCGCCGCTGCGCCTTTGTCGTCAAGAAGCACGCCCCCATCCTGCCCCGCTTTGCCGATGACGAGGTGCAGGAACTGCGCCGCCAGGCGAGCGCCGGGCTGCAGGCCCGGCTTGCCGTCATCCCCCATTCGGCGACACCCGAGGAATACCGGGCCCGCCTGGATTTCGAGCTTGGGGTCATCGAGAAGATGGGCTTTCCCGGCTATTTCCTGATCGTGGCCGATTTCATCAAATGGGCCAAGGACCACGGCATCCCGGTCGGTCCCGGCCGGGGTTCGGGTGCTGGTTCCCTCGTCGCCTATGCGCTGACCATCACCGACCTTGATCCCCTGCGCTATGCCCTGCTTTTCGAGCGCTTCCTGAACCCCGAACGGGTCTCGATGCCCGACTTCGACATCGACTTCTGCATGGACCGCCGGGAAGAGGTGATTTCCTACGTGCAGGAAAAATACGGCCGCGACCGGGTGGCGCAGATCATCACCTTCGGCGCCTTGCTGTCAAAGGCCGCCGTCCGTGACGTGGGCCGGGTGCTGCAAATGTCCTATGGTCAGGTCGACAAGCTGTCGAAGATGATCCCGGTCGAAGGGGTCAAGCCGGTCTCGATCACCAAGGCGCTGGCGGATGAACCCCGCCTGCGCGAGGCCGCGAAGGAAGAGGTCGTCGGCCGGCTACTGGACTACGCCGCCAAGATCGAAGGGCTTTATCGCAACGCTTCGACCCATGCCGCAGGTGTGGTGATTGGTGACCGGCCATTGGATGAGCTGGTGCCGCTTTACCGCGATCCCCGCTCCGACATGCCCGCGACCCAGTTCAACATGAAATGGGTCGAAGCGGCGGGGCTGGTGAAGTTCGACTTTCTTGGTCTGAAGACCCTGACCGTGATCCAGAACGCGATGGACCTGCTGGCCTTGCGCGGCATCAGTTTCGACATCAACCTGATCCCCTTGGACGACAAGCCCAGCTACGAGCTTTACGCCGCTGCCAAGACCGTCGCCGTCTTCCAGGTGGAAAGCTCGGGCATGATGGACGCGCTGCGGCGGATGAAGCCGACCTGCATCGAGGATATCGTGGCCCTCGTCGCCCTCTATCGCCCCGGCCCGATGGAGAACATCCCGGTCTATTGCGAGGTGAAGAACGGCCTTCGCAAACTGGAGTCGATCCATCCGACCATCGACCACATTCTGGCCGAGACGCAAGGGATTATCGTCTACCAGGAACAGGTGATGCAGATCGCCCAGGTCATGGCGGGCTACTCGCTTGGCGGCGCTGACCTCCTCCGCCGCGCGATGGGCAAGAAGAACCCCGAGGAAATGGCCCGCGAACGCCCGAAGTTCATCGAAGGCGCAAAGGCCACCCACAATATCCCTGCCGCGAAAGCGGGCGAGGTTTTCGACCTTCTCGAAAAGTTCGCCAATTATGGCTTCAACAAATCCCACGCCGCCGCCTATGCGGTGGTCAGCTACCAGACTGCCTACCTCAAAGCGAACTACCCGGCCGAGTTCATGGCCGCAGTGATGAACTGCGATATTCATCTGACCGACAAACTGGCGGTCTACAAACGTGAGGTCGACAAGCTGGGGCTGGCGACCGTCGCGCCCTGCATCAACGCCTCGCTTGCGACCTTCACCGTGCGCGATGGTGCCATCGTCTATGGTCTTGGCGCGCTGAAAAACGTCGGCGTCGATGCGATGCAACTGATCGTCAAAGCCCGAGGTGACAAACCCTTCGCCACCCTCTTCGACTTTGCCCGCCGGGTTGACCTGAAGCGGATCGGCAAGCGCCCGCTTGAAATGCTTGCCCGCGCCGGTGCGTTCGACAACCTTGACCCCAACCGCGCCCGCGTCTTTGAGGCTCTGGACCCCCTCGTCGCCTATTCCGCCGCCATCCACGAGGCAGCCGCCTCGTCGCAAGTCTCGCTGTTCGGCGCGGCGGGGGCGGATATTCCAGAACCGCGCCTGCCGTTCCGCGATGACTGGCTTCCGGTCGAACGGCTCGGGCAGGAACATCAGGCCATCGGCTTTTACCTTTCCGGCCACCCGCTTGACGACTACATGTCCGCGCTGCGCCGCAGGGACGTGAAGACGCTGACCGAGGTGACGGCCCTTGCCGAACGCGGACCCCTTATCGCGAAACTCGCCGGTTCCGTCTCAGCCCGCCAGGAGCGCAAATCCGCCCGCGGCAACCGCTTTGCTTTCGTTCAGCTTTCCGACCCTACCGGGCTTTACGAGGTCACCGTCTTCTCCGACACGCTCGAAGCCTCGCGCGACCACCTCGAACCCGGGCGCAATGTGGTGCTGACGGTGAAGGCCGAACTTGAAGGCGAAACCCTGAAACTCCTCGCCAACGCCGTCCAGCCCATCGACGCCGTCGCAGATCAGGCAGGCGCGCAAGCCATCCGCATCCACCTGTCCCTTGCTGAAGCTATCCCGTCCCTCGCCGCCCTTCTTGCCCGCGTCGAGGGGCGGACCCGCGCACAGATCACCCTTTGCGTGACCGATCCGACCGGCCGCGAGATTGATCTGGAACTGCCGCAGCCCTATCCCGTCACCCCGCAAATCCGCGGGGCGATCAAGGCGATGCGGGGCGTGCTGGCGGTCGAAGACCTCTGACCCCCGAGCAGACAGCAGAGGGCTTCAAGCTTGCCACTCTCTGCCCCTGGGCGATCCGAACGAGTGTTCTTGCTTGCAGCCCGCCCCTGGCGCTCTGGTCGGCTCGCCCAGATCCTACTCCTTGACATAGGCCTTGCCGTCAGCCGCTGGCGGTCGCGCCCGCCCGACAAGACCCGCGACAACGATGATCGTCGCGATATAGGGCGACATGGCAAGAAACTCTGACGGCACACCCGTGCCCAGCAGCGCCAGCTTCTGCTGCAGGGAATCCGCGAAGCCGAAGACCAGCGCCGCGCCCAGCGCACCCACCGGATGCCAGCGCCCGAAGATCATTGCGGCCAATCCGATGAATCCGCGACCGCCGGTCATGTCCTCATCAAACCGCCCGACCGACCCCAGCGTGAACCAGGCGCCGCCGAAACCGGCCACCATGCCACCCATGGTCACATGCAGATAGCGAATGCGGTAGACGTTGATGCCCAGCGTATCAGCTGCGCGGGGATGTTCGCCCACCGCGCGGGCCCGAAGGCCGGACCGGGTGTGGAACAGGTAGTAGGTGGCCAACGCCACAAGGGCAAGCGCGCCGTAGACAAACAGGTTCTGATTGAACAGCATCGGCCCGATCACCGGAATGTCGCCAAGCAGCGGCACTTTCCACGACCGGAACACCGGCGCGTTGTTCAGGCCCCGGTATTGCGAGAAGACCTGGCTGCTGACGTAACTTGTCAGACCCAGCACGAACAGGTTGATCACCACGCCCGCTATGATCTGATCCATTCGGTAGGTGACGACCAGTGCCGCAAGGATGAACCCGAACAGTCCGCCAATCACCACCGCCGACAGAAGCCCGCCCCAGCCCCCGATCACCGACCCTACCAGCGCACCGGTAAAGGCGCCGGCCAGCAGCATGCCCTCGATGGCGATGTTCACGACCCCGGCGCGTTCGCACATGACGCCCGCCAGCCCGCCCAAGGCAATCGGAACGGCGCGCACCATGGTTGCCTGCAGCATGCCGGTCAGCGAAAACGCGTTCCCCGCCGTTGCCCAGACCAGAAAGGCCAGGACCACCAGCGCCAACCCAAGGCCCAGTGACAGCGACGTCCAGCGGACGCCCCCGCGCAAGAACTGGCGCGCGCCGAGGAATGCAAGCAAGCTTGCCGCGACATAGATGAAGGGCGCAGCCGGCACCACCAGATCACCCAGCACCACGGCGTCACCTGGCCGCGACAGGCGAAAGGTCGCATCGCCATAGGCGCCAGGGCCGAAAACCACCACCACGAACAGCGCCAGCAACACAAGTACGCCACCAGTATAGCGGGCGCGGCGTTCATGGCCCGTCTTCACACGGGCCACTGCCGTCATGGGGTTGGCGGTCATGGCCGGTTCTCCTCGGATCCGTGCCGACGAAAGCCCCAGGGAAAGATCGCGCGGACCAGAAGGGGGGCGGCGATGAAGACGATGATCAGCGCCTGAATGATCCCGATCAAGTCGATGGACACGCCGGCGTCGACCTGCATCTGGCGCCCGCCCGCCTCCAGCGCTCCGAACAGGAGTCCCGCAAGCAATACCCCCACGGGATGCGACCTGCCCAGCAATGCCACCGCGATGGCGTCAAAGCCGATACCGGCCGAAAAGCCCGGCGTGGCCCGACCCAGAACGCCCAGCACCTGACTTGCGCCCGCCAGTCCCGCCAACGCCCCTGCAATCGCCATCGCCAGAACGATCACCCAGCCCGCGCGGATACCGGCATAGCGCGCTGCATCGGGGTTCTCGCCACTGGCTCGAAACTCGAACCCAAGCTTGGTGCGAAACAGCAGCCAATAGACCACCGCCACTGCCGCCAGCATCAGGAAGACCCCCGCATGCAGCCGCAGGTTCGGGTCGATCCAGTCCAGTAGCCTGGGCAATGCGGCGTTCAGCGGCACCGGCTTTGAGATCGGATCGGCGCGGCCTGACAGCTGAACGGTTGGAAGACGCAGGATGTAGTCCAGCAGCCGGTACGAAATGAGGTTGAGCATGATGGTCGAAATAACCTCATGCGCGCCGGTCGCTGCACGAAGCCAGCCGGCAATGCTGGCGTAAAGCGCGCCCACCAGCGCACCAGCCAGAAGGCAAAGCGGCATCAGCAGAGCAAAGGGCAGACCCGGGAGGCTGAAGCCGACGATGACCGCCGCGATGCCGCCCATCAGAAGTTGCCCCTCGGCCCCGATGTTGAACAGCCCGGCCCGGAACCCAAGGGCCAGGCCAAGCCCGGCCAGAACCAGCGGGATCGCGGCGGTAAGCGTCTCGGAAATCGCGTTCAGCGACCCGACAGCCCCCACCAGAAGCGCCACATAGGACCGTCCGATGGTCGGCAGATCGACATCGGTGGCCAGCATCGTCAGCGCCCCAAGAACCAGCGCCACGATCACCGCGAAAACCGGCACAACCACCAGGTCCTCAAAGGCCGCACGACCGGGAGCGGCGCGCTTCAGCAAAGCGCGAGAGGCGGCGTCCAATGTGCCCTGAGTGGTCACGCCGCCACCTCGGCACCGGCGCCACCGGCCATCGCCAGCCCTATGGCGGATTTGTCGAACGCAGCGGCAGTTGCATCGAACTCCGCCACGATGCGGCCCTTGAACATCACCAATATCCGGTCCGAGAGCGCCAGGATTTCGTCCAGTTCCGACGACATGATCAGCACGCCATCGCCTTCCTGCCGCGCCTCTACCAGCCGCCTGTGGATGTATTCGACCGAGCCGACATCCAGCCCGCGCGTTGGCTGTGCCGCGATCACCAACTTGGTTTCGCGCGATAGTTCCCTTGCCACGACCAGCTTTTGCTGATTGCCCCCGGAAAGATGTCCAGCGCGCAAAAAGACTGACGGCGTACGGACATCGAATTCTGTCGCAGAGATCGCCGCCTGTTCGTGGACCTTGGGCCAGATGATCTGCGGCCCGCGCGAAAAGCGGTCGTCGTAATAGGTGTCCAGCACCATGTTCTCGGCCACGGTGAATGCGCCGATCATGCCGCTGCGCTGGCGATCTTCGGGAATATGGGCAATGCCCATCCGGTGCCGCACACGCACCGTAGCGCGTGTGATGTCGGCGCCCTGATAGGTGATGGTGCCCGCTGCCGGCATCCGCAGGCCGGTCAACGCCTCGATCAATTCGGTCTGCCCGTTGCCCTGCACCCCCGCCAGCCCGACGATCTCGCCGGACCGCACCGTAAGGCTGACCCGGTCCACCGCAACGGCGTCGTCCTCGCGCAGAACGACCAGATCCTGCACTGCAAGGATCGGCGCGCCCGCTTCAAGCGGCGGCTTGTCGACGTCAAAGCTGACCGGACGGCCCACCATCATCTGTGCCAGATCTTCAAGCCGCGCGGTTTTTGGGTCCGCCTCGCCCACGATTTCGCCAGCGCGCAGAACGCTGATCCGGTCTGCGATTTCGGTGATTTCCCCCAACTTGTGCGTGATGAAGATGATCGCCTTTCCGGCGTCGCGCAGGCTGCGGACGATACCGAAGAACTCCTCGACCTCTTGCGGGGTCAGGACGGCGGTGGGTTCGTCCAGGATCACCAGATCGGCGGACCGGAATAGCACCTTGATGATCTCGACGCGCTGCTGCACCCCGACCGGCAGGTTTTCGATCACCTCGTCCGGGTCGACGTGAAGCCCGTATTTCTCTCCGATCTCCGTCACTTTCGCGCGCGCCGACGCAAGGTCCAGCCGGTCGAGCCTGCCGGTCGGCTCGACCCCAAGGACCACGTTTTCGGCGACCGTGAACACCGGGACCAGCATGAAATGCTGATGCACCATGCCGATGCCGGCCGCGATTGCAGCGCCCGGACCCCCAAAGCTGACCGGATCGCCGTCGATGATAATCTCGCCCTCATCCTGCGCGTAAAGACCGCAGAGCACATTCATCAGCGTAGACTTGCCGGCGCCGTTCTCGCCCAGAAGGCCCAGCACCTCGCCCCCCTTCACCGATAGGGTTACATCCCGGTTGGCGACTACGGGGCCGAACCGCTTGGTGATGCCTTTGAGTTCAACCTGCATGACCGGCTCCGGGAAGAGGGGCGGCCCGCGCCGGAAAGGGGCGCGGGCCGCAAAGGGATGGGCGACTACTGCCCGGAAACCTTGATCGAGCCGTCGATGATCCCCGCGCGGACGGCGGCCAATTCGGCCTTCAGCTCTGCCGGAACCGCATCTTCGAAGTCATGCAGAGGAGCGAGATCGACACCGCCCGAGGCCAGCGTGCCGACGATAACGCCACCGGCAAAGGTCCCGTCCATCGCCTGCTGGATGACCTGGTAGACGGTCTGGTCCATCCGCTTGGTGACAGAGGTCAGGTACACATGCTTCTTGTCCGGGTCGGTCAGGTAAAGGTCCGCATCCACCCCGATGATCTTCAGCCTGTCGACCCCCAGTTCATCGGCCAAGGCTGCCGAGCCTAGGCCGACCGGTCCCGCCACCGGCAGCACGATGTCAGCGCCCTCGTCATAGAGATTCTGGGCATAGGCACGGCCATCGTCGAGGCTTTCGAAGTTGTTCGTGAAAAGGCCTTCGCGCGTCTCCGGGTTCCAGCCGAGGACGGTGACAGAAGTGCCCTTCTGCGCATTGTAGTAGTTCGCTCCGGCTACAAACCCATCCATGAAGATCGTGACCGGCGGAATGTTGATTCCGCCGAACGTACCCAGAGTGCCTGACTTCGTCATCCCAGCCGCAAGGTAACCGGCAAGAAACGCCGCCTCGTCGGTCGCATAGACCTGACCAAGGATGTTTGGCACCACCGGATCATAGGCATAGTCGACGATCGAGAACTTCTGTTCCGGGTTCGACTCAGCTGCGGCCTTCGTCGCGTCTCCCAGAAGAAACCCTACTGTAACGATCACATCGCACTGGCCGCCCAACAGCGAGTTGATATTGGCCTCATAGTCGGTTTCCGCCTGGCTCTCAAGGAACCTCGCTTCGATGCCCAGTTCGGCCTTTGCATCTTCAACGCCCTTCCAGGCAGTCTGGTTGAAACTGTTGTCGTCGATGCCGCCGGTATCGGTGACCTGACAAGCGGTGAAGGCCAGCGCCGCGCCAGCGGTGTAAATCGCCAAGGCCGAGGCCACAGCCCCGCACGTCAGTGTCTTTTGAAATACGGTCATGATTGCTCTCCCCGGAATGCACGGTCGCCATCCCTGGCACCGCAGAACGGACCTGACGCAAAGCAACTACCACATTGCGAAGCCCTGAGACTTTCATGCTATCGCACTCGTCTCCTGCCCGAATTGATCCTTATCAACGCAACCCTGTCGAAGGCCACTGGGCGTTTCCTCCGTCCGCGAGTGGCGTCTGGCCTGTCGAGGGGATGAAGGATCAGGGACCTGCCCTCAAAGGGTCGCCGGACATCCGGCAGATAGGGGCCACACCCGGGCCTTCGCCCGGACCCTGTTCGTAATTCGTTCAGCGGACGGTTCCAGGATCTGACCCGATCCCAAATCCATTTTCCGATAGGTGGAAGCAATTAATCCCACCACGCAGGACCACGATCCACATCCAGTCCGTGCCACCCACTGCCATGCCCACCCCCATCGTGGCCAGTGCAAAGCAGATCGGCATGACCCCCAGAAATGTCGCGACCGGGAACCAGCCGACCGACAGGCAGGTGATCCCAGCGGCGCAGCTGTTCGCGTCGAACGAGATAAAGGGGATCAAGCGGGAGCCGAAGACGATCAGCATCAGGCTGAACTGCGACCGGGGGGGCGGCGATGTATTTCAGGACAGGATCGGTGGATCGCCGCACGGCGTCAAAGCCAAGATACTGCGCTGCGCCAAAGGCCAAGAACGCCCCCAAGAACGGCACCGGTCACCACAAGCGCTCCTCCACACAGCGTGCCGTAAAGCGCACCCGCCGCCAAGGCAATCGGGCTGCTGGGGATCGGACTTGCCGCGATGGCCAGCACCATCAACCCGATCAGCGCCAGCGGGCCTGCAGTGTCAAGGCCCTCGACGGTGTCGCGCACCAGTTCTTCTCTCAGCACCGGCAACCAGGACCGGCAGGACCACGCTGCGATGATCGCGACAACCTGCAAGGTGGCGAGGATCGCGCGTTTTGACATGGTGACTTTCCGACCCGCGCCGAGCGCCCCATCATATTCCATCTTCTTTCCCCTCCGTCAGCAGCGGGGTGTTCGGCCCGATCCAGCCACCTGCGGTTTGAAGGGCATCAAGCCGTGCCGCGATGTCCACCCGGGCCGCTGCGCGAGCCGCTTCATCCAGCAGGGCGAGAAGTCGCTGGATCGGGCCCGGCGGGTCCTTGATGACGGTCAGTTAGTCGTCGGTCGTCGGCAACCTGAACGGCACCTTCATCCAAGGGGTGGCGACGGACCGGAAGCCTGCCTGCTGCATGAGATCATCCATCAGACCAGGCTTGCCAAGGCTAACCTGACTGCCGGGCTGAAACGGATCGCGGGGCGCAAGCCCTGCTTGGCGCATCGCTGCTGACATCAGCATGCGCAGGCAGGGGTTCACCTCCGGTTCGGTAAAGACCCTGCTGCAAAACCGCCCCCCAGACTTGAGTGCGCGGTGGATTTCCTTGAGGCCTGCCCAAGGGTTGGGCAAGAACATCAGCCCAAGACGACAGAATGCGGCATCGAATCTCGCAGCCTCGGACGAGCGGCATTTGCCGTCACGTGTCCCGGTTTGCGACCGCCGCGGACGTGTGGTGTCTGGGCAGGGCGGCGGATCTGTTCGCCTGAGGAAGAAATGCGCTTGGCTTTGGCGGACAGACAGCCGCAGAGTTGCGGGGTTGCATCGTCCCGGCGCGGAGGGCCGATGTTCGACTGGAACGATCTGCGTTCTTTTTCTGGCGGTCGCCCGCGAAGGCAGCACCCTTGCTGCAGCGAAGGTGCCGGGCGTCTATCAATCCACTGTGCAGCGCAGACGGGCCGATCTTGAGGCGCAACTGGGCCAGCGTTTGGTGTAAAGATTGCCGTCGGGCCATCAACTGACCGAATTTGGCTTTGTCATCCTGCCCCATCCCGAAAGCGTTGCCGCCTCGGCGGAGCATTTCGAACAGGCGGCGCACGATCTGAGCACCGCTCATATCGGTATCTTTCGCCTGATGTGCCGGGAACCCATTGCCTTTCGCCTGACGCAGTCGGGTCTTCTGGACCGGTTCCAAGCCAAGCACCCGAACCTCAAGGTCGAGTTTGTACTCAGCCACCAAAATGTCGATTGTTCAGGCGGTCGGCACGAAGGCGGCTGCGTTGTGCGCGTCCCCCGGTGATCAGTAGAACGGGGACCTGTCCGATGGGCGTTTGCCGACGTTTCAGTTCATGCGCGGTCCTGGACGGACTGCTCTGCAACCTGCATAGCCAATCATACTACCTCGGCCGCCAAGTCCAGATCCGCGCGTCTGGTCCGGTGGTTGCAGATGGCCACGCGCAGGCAATAATGCCCTTTCACAGTGGTGTCCGACACGCCGGCAATCCCGGCCTCCTGCAGCTGCAGCATGATCTCGATGTTCAACGCGCGCAGTGCGCCTTCCTCCATTCCACCGGGATTGAAGCGAAAACTGACAATATCGATCACGGTTGGCGCCATCTGCTGCAACAATGGCTGGCGTCTGATCAACCCGGTCAGATACTGAGCTTGCGCGATGCCCTGATCGATCAGCCGCCCGAACTTTGCGACCCCGTGTTCCTTGAGCATCATCCAGATCTTGAGCGCCCGGAACCCGCGTGTCGTATCCAGATTGTAGTCGTGCAGGAATTCGCCAGCAGCGACGCTGCGGGAAATTTTCTGAAGATATTCAACATTTTCTGCAAAGGCCACCCGGTGCTTCCGCCGGTCCCGAACCAGAGCGAAGCCAACATCGAACTGGGCCTGAAGCCCTTTGTGAAGATCGGGAGCCAGGGAATCCGCCCGCTCGATACCTGCAACCAGATGGCGATGATCGGGTGCAATTGCGATCCGGGCTCCGATGCAGCCATCGATGTGCAGCCATAGCCCTTCCGCCACGCAAAGATCAGCGACTGCGGACAGATCGTCGATGGATCCGGTGTTGGTGGTGCCCGCAGTTGCTATCACACAAGCGGGCCGATCCCCGTTTTCGCGATCGGCCCGAACCCGATCCCTCAAGGCGCCCAGATCCATGCGAAAGGCATCGTCCGATGGCACCTTGAACAGGGACCGTTTCCCCAGCCCCAGCAGGTTCATCGCCTTCTGATGGCAGTAGTGAACCTGATCGGAAGCTTAGAACCGCAACGGTTGCGGCATGACGTCCACGCCGTCCTCGCGCAGATCGACGCCCGTCAGCGCGTTGCGGGCCGCCATCAACCCGATGATGTTGGCCATGGACCCGCCGTTTACCAGGGTCCCGCTCGACGCCCCGGGAAAGCCCATCATGTCGCGAATCCAGTCCGTGACTTGACGGTCCACCCGAGCTGCCGCCATATTGCCGCCGCCCAGGTTCGATCCGTCGATTGCGGCCAGAAAGTCGGCAAGCGCGCCGGTGACGTTCCCGGCGCCCATATACCACATCCAGAACCGCGGATGGATGTTGCCCGTCGGGTACGGCATCATATTGGCCGTGATTTCGGAATAGACTGCCTCAAGTGGCTTTGGGCCCTGCGGCAGCGGTCGGGCAAGAGCGTCGCGCACGACGGCAGGCATCTCTTGCCAGAGCGGGCGGTCACCGACACCGGCAAGATGGTCTATGGCATCATCCACCATCCTGTGCGCCACTGCCCGGGTCTTGGACCAATCGGCCGGGTCGAGGGTCTCTTCCGAGACGATCATATCCTGCGCTGTTATCTTGTGCTCCCTGTTGCAGCGCCGGCGGTTTCAGCCCAACTGAAATCCGGGCGTCGACACTGACAGCGCCACCTCATCCGCATCCATGTCTTCCGGAATGTCCGCGAAAAGCGGTGTCGTCAGATAGCGCTCGCCGGTATCGGGCAGCATCGCCATGATGACTGACCCCGGTTCGGCACGTTGCGCGATGCCCATCGCGACTGCAAAGGTCGCTCCCCCAGAGATGCCGGTAAGGATCCCTTCGCGTTGCGCCAGCTTTTTCGCCCAAGCGACACCGTCCGCACCGGCGACCGGTATCAGTTCGTCATACCCGCCGCTGTCCAGACATTCCTGAAGGACGTTCGGGATGAAATCCGGGGTCCAGCCCTGTATCGGATGCGGCTCGAAGCTTGGATGGCTGGCAGCAGGCGCACCGCCAGCCCCCCGCTGCTGTGCCACCCCGCTGCCTACCAGCTGCGCATTCGCGGGCTCGGTCAGGACAATCCGTGTCTCTGGCCGGTCCTTGCGAAGCACGCGAGAAAGACCGGTAACCGTGCCACCGGTGCCGTAGCCGGTCACCACATAGTCAAGCCGATCCCCGGCAAAATCGGCGATGATTTCGCGCGCTGTGGTCGCTTCATGGATGTCGGCATTGGCTGATGTTTCGAACTGGCGGGCCAGAAACCAGCCATGCTTTTCGGCCAGTTCAACAGCCTTCATGTACATTCCCGTGCCCTTTTGCGCGCGCGGGGTCAGCACGACCTTCGCGCCCAACATGCGCATCAGGCGCCGCCGCTCGACCGAAAAGCTGTCGGCCATCGTCACGACCAGCGGATAGCCCTTTTGCGCGCAGACCATCGCCAAGCCGATGCCGGTGTTGCCGCTGGTTGCCTCTACCACGGTCTGACCCGGCTTGAGGGTTCCGGCGCGTTCCGCTGCTTCGATGATGTTCAGCGCCAGCCGGTCCTTGACCGAGGCCGCTGGATTGAACGCCTCAACCTTGACATAGACCCGCACTCCGGCGGGTGCGAGGTTGTTGATCCGCACGACCGGGGTGTCCCCGATAGTGTCCAGAATGCTGTCGTAAAGCATTCCGCGTCCATTGGTTGTCCGAATTGTCATCGCATCCATCGGTTTCCTCCATCAGGTGCTCAGGATCTGCGTTCGTTCGCATCGGTCCGGGCTGGCCGTCCCATCAGTTCGGGGTTCGGGCGGCGCAAACAGAATCGGTTGAACCCGCTCTCGTACGTCGGAATATGCTATGCATCATGCCTCAGAGATATTTCCAAGTAGTCGCTGCGGCTTAGAACTCTCTCGATACCGCTGGCGATCAACCCGAAAGCCAGCTTGCCCGAGCTGCATCAGCCGTTGGTCCGGCGTTTCCAGCAAAATGCTCCTTAGGCGTTTGGTCGCCTCTTCGGGCGGCGCTGCGTGGTTAAGTCGTCACTCGCGAAAAGGCGTTTGCCCACCCACCGTACGTCCTTCGCATCTGGCAGGCTTGACGGAGTTCTGAAGATTTCCTGAAGAAACCGGCGATTCCGCAGCACTCTGATCCATGGAATGGATTCTTGGCGCCTTTCGCCTTGACCCCGAACGGTTCGAACTCCGCCGCGGCACGAGACCGGTGGCGCTGGAGCCGCAGGTTCTTGCGCTTCTCTTGCACCTGATCCGCAATCGGGACCGCATGGTGACAAAGGACGAGATCGCGGCAATGGTCTGGCAGGGGCGGATCGCGTCGGATGCCAGCATCTACAGCCGCGTCAAGTCGTTGCGGCAGGCGGTGGGCGACGACGGTCAGCATCAGTCGATAATCCGCACCGTGCATGGCCGAAGCTTCCGGTTCATGGCCGAGGTTAGGGAAACCGCCGCCGCGAAGGTGCCTGCAACACGCTCTGGCGTAAAGCCGACCAGCGTGCTGACGGGCCGGCCTTCTATCGCCATTCTGCCGTTTCACCCGCTGGCCATGGCACCAGCCTTGCGATTCTGGCGGGTGCGATCCCCTGCGAGATCATTCAGGCCCTATCGCGTCTTCGCTGGCTGGCTGTGATCGCGCGCGGGTCGACCTTCCGGCTTCGCAAGCCCGACCCGGACCTTGGCCTTGTCGCAACCGCGCGTGGCTCGCGCTAAATCCATTCGGGGATCATCGAAGCAAATGCGTCCGGCCTCGCGGTCACGCTGGAACTTTCGGACACAAGCCACAATGAGGGGATCTGGGGGGATCGGATTGCTGCACCGCTGGATGCCATCAGCGATCTGCGCGCCCGCATCGTCGCGCATCTCGTCACAGCGCTGGAAATCTACGTTCCTCTCAACGAGGCGCGGGTTGCCCAGATGGCTCCGATCAAGACACTGGACGCATGGGCCAACTATCATCTTGGATTGCAGCACCTTTACCGTTTCACTGCGCCAGACAACCTGCGCGCAAAAGGCTGTTTCGAGAGGGCGGTGGCATTGGATCCGCGCTTTTCCCGCGCCCGTGCGGGGCTGTCCTTCACAAGTTTTCTGGAAGCCTTTCTGATGCTGGGCCCCAATGTCCCAGAAGCCAGGCGCGCGGCGCGACATCATGCCGAGCGTGGGCTGGAACTTGCCCCGCTCGACCCTTTCGCGAATTTCACCATGGGCCGCTCGTACTGGCTGACCCACGACCTTGATACTACGGCAAAGTGGCTTGACCGGGCGATCCAGCTAAAGCCGAATTATGCACAGGGGTTCTATTCTTCGGCTTTGGCCTCGATGCTTACCGGCGACATCGCATCCGCCGAAGCCGGGCTGGACTTGGCATTGCTGCTAAGCCCGCCTGACCCGTTGCTCTACGGCATCCACGGCGCACGCTCGCTCATTTTCATGCAGACCGGCGACTACGCCGCTGCCGCCCGTTGGGGCGACAGGGCGGCGATCACGCCCGGCGCACATTACCTGATCGCGATGATTGCGGTTGCGGCCAACAGTCTGGCTGGTCGTCACGATCAAGCCGCGCACTGGCGGCAAACGGTCCGCCAGCGCAAGCCGGATGCGACCTCTGCGCATTACTTCACCGCTTTTCCGACATGTGATGCGAAATCCAGATCGCTGCTTGGGGCAGAGTTGCGCCGTCACGGATTTTGAACTCTCCGGGCAGGAATCCCAAGTTCTGCGGCAAATGGGTCAGAAGACCTGCAGCCGGGCTTTGGTGCGTGTTTTCAGACCAGAGGCGTGATTTCCCTTTTTCACTCCGGGGCTTTGGCCACACTGATGATCTGCGCGGTTCGAAGAGCCCGGAACTCGAGATGAAAGCGCAACGCTTGGCGCCTGGCATTTGTTCTTCATTGGAAATCTGGCTCGGGACAGTATCTGGTTTTCACCGAACCACTCTCGGGGTTGAATGGCCCGACATTCCGAAACGGGCCCGTCCGGGTGGCACGTTGTCAGCGCCGATTCACTCATTGCGAGTTGAGCCGCAAGCCCAAGTATGAAATCAGTTCACTCGACCGGGGCAGGCAATTGATTCCCGTCCGGCAGGGTGGCCCCGCACGCGGACGGAGTGACGTATGTCGAAGCCAACGCTGAACCTCGGACGGGGCATGGCGACGGGCATATCCGTGACCCTTTCATCATACTTCCTGTCAAGGATGGTGAATTTCGTCACAACGGTCGCCCTGGCGCGCATCCTTAGCCCTGCCGAGATGGGGATCGTCGCGACAGCATTGCTTATTGTCTATTTCGTCGATGTTGTCCGGGACTTCGGCCTGCGCGACGCGGTGGTTTTCCAAGGCGCCGATGGCGGACACATGGGCGCTGATGGCGGACAGGCCGTCGCCCGACAACTGCGCGCGGGGGGCGCGGACGGCTCACAGAAAAGCCAGCAGCAGCGGGTAGCCGATGTAGTGGTAGAATTGAACAAGGATGCTGACCACCGTGACAATGGCGGCAAGGTCAATCCAATCCATGAATGCCCTTTCCGCCGCAAACCGCGAAGCATCGCCGCATCTCGGCGCAGGTCGACAGGAACCATGAATGGTGTCTCATCGTCCGATCATCCTTTTCGCCCATCCCAAGCCAGGCAGGCGCGACACGCCGGTGGTTTTGGCAATGAACTTCAGCATCGTCGTATCGCACCCGATGCACAACCGGCCCAACCGGTAGGCATCCGCCCCGGGCCTGTTCATTGCTTGTACCGTTGATACGGCAAATGCGATTCCATTATCTTGCAGGCGGGTGATGCAGCGGGCATCGAAATCGGCAGGGAGCCCGTTGGGATATGCAAAACAGCGTGAGGGCTTGGGAACCATCTGCCTGATCGACTGAACGGACCCATCTATCTCACGCCTCAACCCATCGTCATCAAGTGCCGAAAGGATCGGATGCGTGACCGAGTGCGCCCCGAACTCCAGAAGTCCGCTTTCAACTCCAAGACGCACATCATCGGCATCCATCATTGCTAAGGGCGAATTGCGATCGATGTCCGGGTTCTCCTGAACCTCAAGCAAACGTTCGATCTCGGCGGCAGCGTTGTCTGGAGTGCCGGGTGCAAGCTCTTTCACTCTCGACTGAAGAGATTTATTCGCGGCGGTCCGCTCTGCCAGAGTGGCAAGCGGAAAGGAACGCCCGCCCCAAGTCACGCTGTCAGCGGCAGTTGACTGCAGGGCTTGGAGGATGCGGAACGGCCAGATCGTCTTTGAAGAACCGATAAGGCCCGTCGCAAGAAAGATCGTCGCGGGGAAGTTGAACCGCTGCAGTATCGGAAGCGCCACGTCCACGTTGTTGCGATACCCATCATCGAAAGTCAGGGCCACCGTAGGCTGGGTGACGCGACCCATGAGAAGATCCGATATCGCCTCGGAGAGGGGTGCCACGCGGAAGTGGCTTCGCGCAAGCCACTGCATCTGCGTCTGGAAACGCGAGGCTTCGAGGAAACAATAGTCAGGAATCGGCAAAGCCGATCTTACGACCCCGTGGTAGCAAAGAATGGTCAGGCTCTGTCGCTTAAACATTCGCAAGCCTCGCGGCATGGTGACAAGTTCGGGCAGGTCAGACCCGTGCTTCGGAGATCATCGCTTGAAGGCCGTCCTTGAGAGTGACCATAGGTTTGACCCCAAGAACGCTTGCCATCAGTTCAGTCGACCCCAGCGAATGGCGAATCTCCCCGGTTCGGCTTTCTGCGTGGACGATCCGTGGTTCCCGCAAAAGGAGGGCCGCAAGCAGCTGCAGAAGCTCGTTGATGGTCGTGCTGTGACCGCTTGCTCCGTTGATGACGGTCCCGGCCTTGATCGGGCGGGTCATGGCAGCCTTGAACAGCTCAACTATGTCCGAGACATGAATGAAGTCTCTCGACTGCATTCCGTCACCGTAGATTGTCACTGAATCCCCGGCACGCAGCCGTGACACAAAGATCGATATGACGCCGGAATAGGGCGAGTGTGGGTCCTGACCGGGCCCATAGATGTTGAATGGACGAATTCCGACCGTGGATAACCCATGAACACGGGCGGCGACCGCCGCGTGATGTTCTGTTCCAAGCTTGTCAACGCCATAGGCAGTCAACGGCGCCGGTATCGTGCGTTCGTCTGTCGGGATCACTGCGGTATCGCCATACACGGCAGCCGACGACGCATAGACCACGCGCGGAACACCCAGTTTGGCCGCCGTCTCAAACACCGTGACAGAGCCGGCCTGGTTCGTAAGGTGGCTTTCGCGCCAGTGTTGGTTGCACAGTTCAACCGAGGCAACCGCCGCAAGGTGAAAGACCCCATCCACCCCTCGCAAAGCCGAAGCCACATCCTCGGGATTCCGGACATCGCCATTCAGGAACCCGCAGCCAGAAACCAGGCCGTCCCTTTTGCTGTTGGACAGATTATCCAGCACAACAACCTCATCACCCTTCGCCAGCAGGGAGCGGCAGAGGTGGCGACCGACAAATCCGCAACCGCCTGTCACAAGGTAGCTGGCCATACCAACGCCCCCCTACACGCGAGACACAGGTGATTTCGTCATTCGGCGCCATTCAAGCAGGGCCGAGATAAATGCCCCGAAAGCGGCGCCGATCGCTGCGGCAAGGGCAGCACTTGCACCAATCGTCAGACCTACCGGATCGGGGATAAGTGCCGCGTCTTCCAGAACCTCGATGTTCGGACCCATCGCCATATCGAGCTGCTCTGACAGGTCACAGCGCTCGGCGAGTTGAGTGGCAGCATCAAAGCGCCGCCGCGCACTTTCGGAAGCGGCCTGAAGGATGCTTAGCTGCGCAGACATGTCATCCGACAGATCCGCAGAGCTCCCCGAGGCGTCAATCACGCGCTGAAACTGCTGCAGTTGTTTCAGGGCATAAATCCAATCCTCGCGGGCCTGATTTGCGTAGGTGGACGATGCCTGGAAAGACTCCTGTCGAAAAGGTTCGGTCCTGATTTCCAGATAATCCGACAACACCTGACCAACGAGGGCAAGCGCAAGCTCTGGATCTTCGCTTCTGTATCTTATTCTGGCGACATTGGTCCCCTCGATCCTGCGGACGCTCAGCCGATTGGTGACTTCCTGAAGACCGGGCAAATCCGCATGGGTCGGCTTCAGCCTTTCAAGCGTTCTTTCAAGCACTCTCCGGCTTGAAAGGATCTGAAGCTCGGTCAAGATCGCGTCGTTATTGAACAGGCGAACTGGATCTCCGCGCCATGAATCGAACGCCGGGTTGACGGGCGTGTATTCGATACCGAACCGAAACAGCACGGAGGCGTTGGCCTCGTACGCTGGAACCTCTTTCCGGGCGACGAGGTGCCCGGCCAACCGGGCCAGAGCTGCGAAGGCAACAACCGTGGGGATGTACTTAAGGACAAGTCCACGCAAACTAAGGGCTCCACGGCTTCCTTCGGGCTTCATATTAATTCTCCGCATGCGCCGTCGCCAATCCACGATGCATGGCCGGAGCGGCGACAGCCAGTGCGACCATCATCCACAGATACCACTGAAACGCCTCGAGCAGAAAGACTGAACTGAGCAGGCATCCCAGGATCGACAGGGCCAGACCGCCCGCCGCCGCCGACTCCAGGGGCCGCTCGACATGGGCAAGGCGCCGGGCTGCGGCCAAAGCAGAGAAGATCGCAAATGCAATCATGGAGGCATAGGCAAGCAGGCCTGCCAAACCCGTTTCCGCAAGAATCTCGAGGTAGAGATTATGCGCCTGACGGTCAGCACCACGCGCCATGAGGTCATACCGACGCGCGGTATCCTGATACAAGCTTTCAAAGGTCGCGTATCCGGAACCCAACCAGGGCCTCTCAAGGAAGACGTGCCAGGCCGCCAGCATCTCGGAAACACGGCCCGCAATTGCCGTGTCAAGGACGTTGCCATAGCCCGAAACGAGAGCTTTGACGTCGCTGAAGGCAGCCATCACTCGAAGGGTGAACTCTGCGGGAACGAGGGGGGCGAGGAGAAGACCCAGAACAGGGACAGAACCCAGGACAATAAGGATGTTGCGGCGCGACGGTCTCAGGGCAAGTATCGACAGCACCAAGAGGCAGATGAACCCGCCGCGCGACTGGGTCAGGGCGATTGCGGCCGCGACCGGCCCGGACACCCCGAATAAAAACACTGACTGAAGCCTTCCGGTTCCCGCAAGAGCCATGGACAAAGCTATCGGATAGGCCAGAAGCAGAATTTGCGCATAATAGTTCGGCTCTCCGACAGGGCCACCGAAGCGAAGCGTTGAGACTTCCCCGCCCGGATACAAGACATAGTTGCTTGCGTATCGCAGGAACTCATTCCCATACTCCCCACCACAGCCTGGTATATGGTGACGAGGCTGAGAAACGATGCCGCGCAAGGGATTCCTGCAATCGCGGCGGCGAACCTGTCCGGCGACCTCACAACACAGATCAAGATCAACGCAAGAGCCACGGTCTTGATGGACTCGATCAACCCTTCACTTGTGATGTCAATGTCGTCCGTGACAAACAGGCTTGAGGCAATCATCAGCAGATGGAGCCCGAAGACCGGAACGGCACGCAGAAGAACCAGCGGCAGCGTCTTGCGCTGCAGCCAGTCCTTGAATGCAATGGCCGAAAGAATCGCAAGAATGCCTTCGGTACCCCATTCAAGCCGACACGGGCTTGTCGATAGAAGATCGGCCCACGGTCTTCGATGAAGATCGCCAAGGCTATGAACATGGACAGAAGCATGACAGGAGGCGCGGCTAGGGCGATAATCCCAAGATCCAAGGCGCGCTTTGCCCTCGGCCAGGGCCGGTGACCTGTCGTCTTCCGTTCGATGATTGCTTTGGCCAGATGCAGAGCGTCAGCTTCCTGGGAAGGCCTTTCGACAGGCAACGTCACATCCAAACGGCTTCTTCTTGGATCAATTGCATTGACGGCTGATGCACTCCACCACCCTACGGGCAGCACCTGTTCTGGGAAGGTCGCAGTCGCAAGAAATGCACGACCAGGTGGTCTGTAGAAATCGTCAGAAAATACAATTCCTGCGCCAGACCGAATAGTCATGGAAGTCACAGCTTCGACAGTGATCTCGTTCAGAACTACACATTCACTGCAGCGGTGACTTCAGCTTGCTACCCATTTCGGAGGCGAGGGTGCCATCAGATAAAAGCAGCTTTACGCTTTCGGCCAAAGCCCCCGCATCGCTTGCCTTGACGACAAGGCCGGTCTCGCCTTCCACAACGATCTCGCGCGTTCCGCCCACATCGGTTGCCACGACCGGTAATCCCGGGGCGCCAGCCTCCAGAAGCACGGTCGGAAGGGCCTCTGACAGCGAGGGAAGAACCAGGACATCACTTGCCGCCAAAAGCTCTGGTACATCCTGGCGTTCACCAAGGAACTGGACGCGCGCCCCAAACTTCGCAGCTTGCGCCTTGAGGTCGGATTCAAGCGCCCCTCCCCCCACAGGCTTGATCTGCACGCGGTCGCTCGATTCCAGGATTTCCTGTGCAGCGGACAGCAGAATGTCATGCCCCTTTCCCCGACGCAGCATCGCCACCATGATTACCACCCGGTCGTCCTTGTCCCAGCCCAGTTCAGCGCGTTTCTGGCTGCGCTGCCCAAGAGTATCGAACCGATCCAGCTCAAGCCCGTTGTGGACGGTTTCCAGGAGACTCTGGCGCACCCCATACCGATGAAACAGGTGATGGCTGACGGCATTGGAAACGGGAATGACCCTGTCATACCCACGGCGCATGGCCGAAACCACCATCCTTGCCCGGACACGTTCCTTCCATGTGAAGGTCGGCTCATCCATGACATGCCGCGTCATCACGGCAGGCACGCCGACAAGACGACGTGCCAGCGCACCCAGGATGATCGTGTCCTGGTCGGAGGCATGGATCAGATCGTACTTTTCTCTGCGAAGCATGCCCAGAAAACGCAGCGACGCGCCCGCATCGAACAGCCGTCTGGCATCAAGATCAAGGCGCGGAACGCCCGATGCCTGAAGCCGCCGGGTCAGTTCCGGATCGTCCCGCCATGAATTCATTGTCACAAGGGTGATGTCGAGGCCGAGGTTCCTTAACCTTGGCAAGAGCGCCACCGCGATGATCTCACCGCCCCCGATCTGGAGGCTGCTCATCATGAAGAGGACCTTCATCAAGAAAGCACCCGTTAATCCACCTCGTGCGCCGCCCAAGCACAGCACGCAGGCCGAATCCTGAAGCATGCCAGGCCTGCCGAAGCTGCTTGCGGTGCCTGATGCGACCACATCGGATTCTTTGCACATTTCAATGAGTTCGGCCTTGCTGGTCTGAATGCTTGCGAAAACCGCAGCAGGCGATGGTCATTCGGCGGTTGCCCCAAAGCGGCGCAATTGGTCTGGGCTTCCTGGCGTCGGTTGCCGGAACACCGACTCCTCGACGCGCGGTCCCCGTGATTTCGCTCGACTTGATCCAACGGACGCAGAAGCTCCGCCGCCAGGAGGCTGCGGATACATGAACTTCCGTTCGATGTGCACGATCCACGTTGAATGCAGCCTCGATCAGCTTCATTCTGTGCCGTGGAAGGCGGGTATACGGCTCATCCTGACTGCATGCGGCAACAGGTGCCGCCGGGAAGTCACGAGTGGCTTTGCGACTGCATGAAGGGCAGATCGTCCAACGGCACTTCGGAGGCGTCCAATTGAAGTTTGATGATGTAAAGCGACCAGTCATCACGCATGTGGCGGGATGGCCTTCCATGCAGAACGGTTCATTCGAGCGCCGGCTTGTCGCCCTGGGAAAGATGCTGGCAGAAGCCGGGCCGACCTTCATTTGGTCTTTCAGGACTATCCGAAGTCAGAGGCGTTCATCGCCGATGCCGCTCCGATACATGTGGTGCAACCAGCAAGAGGTCCTTTCGACATCGGCTATGTGAAGCGGTGTGCAGAACTGCTGCGTCGTCTTGGCACGACCCACTTGCACGCCCATTTCGGGACCGATGCCTATCTGGCTGTTGCGGCGGCGCGGTTGGCCAGGATTGATCGACGCT
>PNJK01000008.1 GCA_013821825.1 Rhodobacter sp. | reverse complement strand
CGGAAAATGACAGAGGCATGATGATTTTTTCGAAAACCTCGAAAACGCCTGCAAATCCAGCTGTTTTCACCAGGGTTTCAGCTTGTCGGACCGACAAGACCGGCCGGGTCGTGGGTCACCCGGCCGCCTGAAACCGTCAAAGCGATTCCGGTCTGCCCCAGGTTCTGCGCCGGAATCGCGTCGATGTCGCCGTCAAGCAGCACAAGGTCCGCCGCCAGTCCTGGCCGAAGCGTGCCGGTCAGCCCTTCCAGATGCGCTGCCCGGGCGCCTCCGGCGGTATAGGCGCGCAGGGCGGCCATCAGCCCCACCCGTTCGTCGCTGGCCCCGGCATAGGGCACCCGGGTCAATGCGGCCTGCAACCCGCGCATCGCGCTGACGTCGGTGATCGGCCAGTCGCTTGCAAAAGCCAGCGCAGCGTTGTGGTCGGCCAGCGTCTGCCACAGATAGGCATCCGCCCAGCGGTGCCGCGGGATAACCGCCTGCATCGTGCTGATCGGGAAGTCCATCGCCCCCGGCGCATGCGGTGGCTGGACCGAGGCGGTGATGCCAAGCGCCCCCAGGCGCGGGATGTCAGCCCTGGTGATCAGCTCGATATGCTCGATCCGGTGGCGCATGTCGCGAAATCCGTTCGCCAGCCCCGCCGCCTCATAACCGTCGATGGTCGCGTGCACCGCCCCGTCGCCGACGCAGTGCACGGCGATCTGCAGGCCGCGCCGGTCGATCTCGGTGCAGACCTCCTTGAAGCGTTCGGGGTCGAACAGCGGAATCGACCGGTGCCCGGGCACGCCCGGGTAATCCTCGGTCAGAAAGGCGGTGCGGCTGTCGATCACGCCGTCCATGAACATCTTCACCGTGCCCGAGCGCACCCAGTCACCCCGGAAATCCGCCGCCATCGCCGAGGCGCGGTCCAATTCCGCGAGGTCCATCTCGGGCTTCAGATGGAACGGCACCTTGACGCGCTGCAAAAGCCGGCCCTCCGCCTCCAGTTCGGCCAGCAGCTCAAGCGTGTAGCGGTTGCCGTCCATCGAGATCAGGCTGGTGAAGCCATGCGCCGCACAGTGGCGCATCGCCCGCTCGATATGGGCCTTGTCGACTGCCCGGTCCTCCGCCGACACCGGGCCCGCAGGCTCGGCCCCTCTGGAGATGCCGACATACATCCGCGAGACCCCGGCCAGCGCCAGGACGGTATCGAAGGCCTCGAACTCACGCAGTTCCCCGCTGGCAAGACCGTCCGGCCCCATCACCACCTCATGTCCGACCGGCATCGCCGCGCCGTGCAGGAGACCGGCCTGTTCAAGGCAGAGGGTGTTGGCCCAGACCGTGTGATGATCCATCGCCCGCATTGCGATAGGGCGATCGGGCATGACGGCATCCAAATCGGCACGGGTGACGGCATGGCCAAGAATCCCGTAGTCCACCCCTTCCGCCATCAGGACAGCGGCATCGGGGTTGGCTGCGGCATAGCGGGCGAAGGCGCCGGTCAGGGCTGCCATCCCGCTGACCCCGGTCAGCTGCAGGTGCTGCAACTCGGCCCCGCCGAACAGATGCATGTGGCTTTCCACGAACCCCGGCAGCAGCGTCCGTCCCCCGGCATCGACCACCCGGCATCCCGGTCCCGCCAGCGCCTCAACCTCGGCCCGTGCGCCCACGGCCAGGATGCGCCCCCCGGCAAAGGCCACCGCCTCGGCCCTCGGCAGCGCCGGGTCCATCGTCAATACCTTTGCATTGGTGATGATCGTCTCTGCCCGGCTCGCCATCTTCTGCCCCCGGCCCCCCTGTCAACGCCCCGCGACCCGTTCCGCCATAACGCACAGCATCTCGAACATGAGGCTCACCCCCAGCCAGGCCGTCCCGCCTGACGCATCGAAAGGCGGCGAGACCTCGACCAGATCCGCGCCGACCACGTCGAGGCCCCGAAGCCCGCGCGCCACCTGCAGCGCCTGCCATGAAGTCGGCCCGCCCACCTCGGGCGTTCCCGTTCCGGGCGCAAAGGTCGGATCGACGAAATCGATGTCATAGGTCACATAGACCGGGCCCGTCCCCACGATCTCGCGCGCTTCAGCCATTACATCCTCTGCACCCCGCGCGTGGAACTCGGCGATCGGGATGATCCGGATGCCGACGCTTGCGGCAAAGTCCCAGTCCTCGCGGCCATAGGCCGTGCCGCGCACCCCGATGATCACATAGCGCTTCGGATCCAGCAGCCCCTCCTCCACCGCGCGGCGGAACGGGGTGCCGTGGTTAAAGCGGCTGGTGCCGAAATAGATGTCGTTCAGGTCGGTATGGCTGTCGAACTGGATCATCCCCACCGGACGATGCTTCGCCACCGCCCGCAGGATGGGAAGCGTGCACAGATGATCCCCTCCCCCTGTCAGTGGCAGCACCCCTGCCGCCACGACACGGGCATAGAACGCCTCCATCCGCGCCATCGAATCCATCAGGTCTGCAGGGTTCGGCGCCACGTCCCCCAGATCGGCGCATCGCGCAAGCTCGAACGGCGCCACCCATGTCGCCCCGTTCTGCGCCCGGATCATGGTGGAAAGGTCGCGCAACTGCCGGGGCCCGTGCCGAGGGCCGGGGCGGTTGGTCGTCCCGCCATCCCAAGGCGCGCCGATCAGCCCGATCTCGACCTCGGCAAAGCGCGGATGGTCAAAGGGCACATGTGGCAGCCGCATGAAGGTCGGCACCCCCGCGAAACGAGGCAGATCAAACCCCGATACCGGGGCAAAAAATCCGTCCGCCATCCTGTTACTCCTTGCTGATTCCCCGGGCATCTGACCACCCCGCCCGCCCCTTGTCAGCCCCGCTTGCGACATGTGGCCGCTGGGCCCGGGCCGGGGGAAACCCGCCAGCCAGCCACGTCGCCCCTTGACCGGCCCCTCCCGATCCCGCCTTATCAGGCAACCCTTGCAAGGAAGCCGATGATGTTCTCAAAGACCGCCGACCCGACCGCAGCTCCCAGCCCATCCGTCCCCCGGCCCGCAAACCCGGGCGCCAATGCCGGACGATCCGTCCTGGGGACCGACCTGCGCATAACCGGCGAAATCTCCACCACCGGCTCGGTCGAAGTGCTGGGCGAAATTGACGGCAACATTACCGCGCATGGCCTGATCATCGGTCAGGAAGGCCGCGTCAAAGGCTCGATCAATGCCGCCACTGTCGAAGTGAAGGGCAAGTTCGACGGCAAGGTCGCCTGCGAAAACTTTACCCTGCGCTCCAGCGCCGAGGTCAAAGCCGATGTCACCACGCGCGGCATCGTGATCGAAAGCGGCGCTGTCATGGATGGCCGGTTCCTCAAGCCCAAGGGCTGACGGGGCAAAGGCGCATGGCCGATCTTCTGACCCGCGCCGACGAGGGTGGCATCGCCACCCTGACGCTTTCGTCGCCCGCAAACCTGAACGCTCTGTCCCGCGCCATGCTGCTGGCGCTGGATCACTCCCTTGCCGATCTGGCCCAGGATGCCAGCATTCGGGTCGTCGTCCTGCGAGCCGAGGGCAGGAATTTCTGCGCCGGGCATGACCTGAAGGAAATCCAGGCCGCCCGCAGCGCCCCCGACGGTGGTGCCGCCGAGATCGCCGATCTCTTTGCCTTGTGCTCCCGCATTATGCAGGCCGCCGTGGCCCTGCCCCAGCCGGTCATCGCCGAGGTGCAAGGCATCGCCACCGCTGCCGGCTGCCAGCTTGCATGCTCATGCGATCTGATCGTCGCTGCGGAAACCGCGCGCTTTGGCGTCAACGGCATCAACATCGGCCTCTTCTGCACCACGCCCATGGTCGCACTGACCCGAAAGCTTGCCCCCGCCGCCGCGTTCGAGCTTCTGACCACCGGCGAATTCCTGTCGGCGCCGCGCGCCCACACGCTTGGCCTCGTGAACCGCCTTGCCGCCCCGGACAGGCTCGAGGCCGAGGCCCGCAGCCTTGCCGAAACCCTTGCCGCCAAGCTGCCGCAGGTCTTGCGGCTGGGAAAACGGGCTTTCCAGACCCAGCTTGGCCTGCCGCTGGATCAGGCCTATGCTACCATCAGCCCGATCATGGTGGAGAATGCGCTGATGCCGGACACCGCCGAAGGCATTCAGGCCTTTCTGGAACGGCGTCCGCCCGGCTGGGTCCCCAAGGCTTAGACCCATCACTCAAGGGGACAGGATTCGCCCGTCCACATATGGTCAAGGAAGACCATGAAGTGCGGCAGAGCGATACGTATCCCCTTGATCCTTCTTCTGCTCACCCTTCCGGCCACCGCGATGGAACAGAGCTTGGTTGGCGCAGTCGTCGACCTGGAATACCAGAAACCCGATTCCGGCTCGCCCTCCGAACTGGCCGGCTTGCAAGGGATGTTTGAACTTCGGCACTTTCGGACCCCAGGTCGGTCTGGCCACCTGCTAGGAGATCGACAGTTCTGACGACATGGATTTTCGCCAGCATGAAGGATTTGCTGTCCATCTGACGGCCGATCTTTCCGACGACTTCCGCCTTGGTGCAATGCTGGCAGCCGACAACCGCGCAGACGAAACTTACCTCTGCGCCGCCGAAGCCCAACTCTCTGGTCGAGGTCAAGGGCACCTGTGCCTTTGGCATCGCGCTCCGCGCAAATGCCGAAATGCAGTACAGCGATTGCGGCACCGGCTGGTCATACCGGATGTTCAGCCTTGGGGGCTCTGTGATTGGCGAAGGAACAGAAGTCGATGCCAACCTCGACCGCCACAAGACCGACACGGGCGCCAGCATTGACAGTGACGACCCGGCACTTTTCCCGTCAGCCGCTGAACTGATCCGGGCGCCGCGCCAAGAGCGCGAAAGCCAGCGCCAGACCGAGCGTTGCAAGCAGGAGGCAGGCGGCATACACCAGTTGCGGCCCGCCCAGCGCCAGAAGGCCGGCGCCCACCGCAGGGGCTGCGGCTGATGCCAGGATCGGGGCCACTGCCACCGCGCCCGACACCGCGCCAAACCCCTGTCGCCCCAGTACCTCGGCAATCAGCACCGGCCGTAGGATCGACATCAGCCCGGCTCCGGCCCCCTGCGCCAGCGCAAAGGCGAAGATCAGCAGCGGCGCCACCCCCGCCGCCCAAAGGGCGGCACTGGCAACCACCACCGCACCCAGTGCTGCAAGCGTTGCCTGCGCCGTCGTCACCCGCGCCCCCGCCATCAGGAGCAGCAGCCGCCCAGCCACCTGCGCCGGCCCGATCGACGCCGCCGCAAGCGCCGCCAGCCCCGGAGCGGCACCCCGGTCGGCGAACAGGACCAGCACATAGGTGATCAGCATCCCGTGGTTCAGGTAGATCGCCGTAAAGGCCGCAGCGATGATCCAGAACGCGGGCTTCCGCAGCGCTGCCTGCAAGGTTCCCGGCGGGGTCGGCGGCACCGCGAACTCCGCCCGCTCCCGTCGCCGCAGCCGAACCACCGCCACCGCGTTCAGCGGCATGCCCAGCACCATGAGCGCCGCGAAGGCCACCATCGCACCCTGCCCGCCCAGTTGGGGTCCCAACCAATGGCCCAACGGGAAAGCGATCGTCCCCGCGAATCCGGCCACCAAAGTGACCTTGGTGATGGCTCCGCGCGCGCCTTCGCCCAACCGTCGGGTCAGAAAGGCAAAACAGGTCTCGTAAAGACTGCCCGCCTGCGCCAGTCCGATCACCGCCCAACACAGCAGCCACCCGGTCAGCGTCGAAACCACCCCCAGCCCCGCGACCCCCAGCGCGGCCAGCCCCGGCATCCAGATCAGCATCTCGCCGCCCAGACCCCGGTCAACCAGCCGCCCCGTGAAGGGCGTCAGCGCCGCCATGATCAGGAACGCCAGCGTCGGGCCCAAGGCCAGCTCTGCCTTCGTCCAGCCGGTCGCGGCCTCAAGGTCCGGCAGAAGCGCCGGAAACGAATAGTAGCCCCCCGCATAGATCAGCGTCTGGCCCAGGGCCAGCAGCCAGATCGCGGGGCTGTCCGAGCCGCTCACAGTCCGTAAATGTCCCCGAACTTCGCCTCAAGATAGTCCAGCAGCGGCCCTTCCGACGGCTCGAATCCGCAAGCCTTCGCCACCACCTCGCGCGGAAGGTAAAGCGAGCCATGGCGCTGCAGCCGATCACGCAGCCAGCCAGTCGCGGCACTGACATCGCCCTGCGCCATTTTCACGTCCAGCCCTGCCACGTCCGAACGCAGCGCCTTGACCAGACAGCCCGCATAGACGTTGCCCAAGGTATAGGTCGGGAAATAGCCGAACAGCCCATGGGACCAATGCACGTCCTGCAGGATCCCGTTCGAGGGCCGGTCGACAGCCACCCCGAAATCGGCACGGAACCGGTCGTTCCACGCGGACTCAAGGTCGCCCACGTCCAGCTCGCCCTTGATCAGCGCGCGTTCCAGATCGAACCGCATCATCACATGCAGGTTGTAATGCACCTCGTCGGCCTCGGTGCGGATATAACCCGCATGCACCCGGTTCACCGCGCGGTAAAACCCTTCCGCATCCCCAATCCCGAAATCGCCGAACACTTCGCTCATCCGGCCGAAAAGCCAGCCGGTGAAAGCGCGGCTCCGGCCAAGCTGGTTCTCGTAAGACCGGCTCTGGCTTTCATGCACGCCCATCGAGGCCCCCTGCCCGATCGGGGTCAGCGCATAATCCGCCTTGATCCCCTGCTCATAGGCGGCATGGCCCACCTCGTGGATGGTGGAATAGAAGCAGTTGAAAGGATCCACCTCGTTGACCCGCGTCGTGATCCGCACGTCGTGGCCCGAGCCCGAGCTGAACGGATGCACGGCAAGGTCGATCCGCCCCCGGTTCCAGTCATAGCCGAAGACCGTCGCCAACTCGCGCGTCAGCGCCATCTGCCCCTCGGTCTCGAACCGTCCGACCAAGCCCTTCGGCGCCCCCGCCGCCAGCACGGCGGACCGCAACGCCACCAGGCGCGGCCGCATCGCATCGAACATCGCCGCAATCGCGGCGCCGGTCATCCCCGGCTCGTAATCATCGACCAGCGCATCATAGGGGTCGCCACCGACGGCAAGCGCCGCACCTTCCTCGCGCTTCAGGTCCACGACCTGCCGCAAGGTCGGCAGGTAACCCGCCACATCTTCCTTTGCCCGCGCCGCTGCCCAGATCCCTTGCGCCAGCGAGGTTACCCGAGCGATCTCCTCGGCGAGCCGCGCCGGCACTTTCGAAGTCCGCGCATAGCTGCGCCGGATCTGGCGCAGCTGCGCCTCGCCAACCGCATCCGGGGCCATAGCCGTGGCAAGCCAGTCGGCAATCCGCGGGTCCGTGCGCCGCGCGTGCAGCACGGATTCCAGCGCGCCGATCTCCTCGGCCCGCTGTCCGGCGGCACCCTCTGGCATCACGGTTTCCTGATCCCAGCCAAGACGGCCGGCCACCTGCCCCAAAGCCTCCGTCTGGCGTTGGAACGCCATCAGATCATCATACGCGCTCATGCCGTACCTTCCCGGATCGATCCCGCCACGGGGTATTGAGACAAATGCCACGCCCGAAGGATCAGCACCCAAAGGATCACCGCGCCAATCTGGTGGGTGATCGCGACATTCACGGGTGCCACCGTCAGCACCGTGGCGATGCCCAGCATCATCTGCGCCACCAGCATCGCCATCACCGCATGAAACGCGCCTTGCGTCGCCTGATAGGCCGAGCGACGGCCACGCAGCCAGACGACCACTCCAAAGGCAAACAGAAGGTACCCCGCCATCCGGTGAATGAACTGCACCAGACCCGGGTTTTCAAAGAAAGCATACCAGACCGGCAGACTGCCCCCCGCACCGTCCGGCACATAGAAAGCGTCAGCCGGAAAGAACTGCCCGTTCATGTCGGGCCAGGTCGGAAACGCCCGCCCCGCATCGATCCCCGCCACCAGCGCGCCGAGGAGGATCTGCAATAAGGCGAAATGCATCAGGCCGGTGGACAGGCCGAACAGCTTCGCCTCGCGCCCGCGGCGCGCCGTCATCAATTCCGCCTCGGACCGCCCGAGAAGGAGGACATACCATGCAAGAAAGCCAAGAATGACAAAAGCCAGCCCCAGATGCGTCGCGAGCCGGTATGAGGCCACGTCAACCCGGTCCCCTCCAAGGCCCGAGGACACCATCCACCACCCGATCGCCCCCTGAGCCCCGCCCAGCGCGCCAACCAGAAAGAGCCGCCCCGTCCACCCCGGAGGGATCTGCCTGGCCAGCGCAAAGCCAAGAAAGCCCGCCGCCCAGACCAGACCGATTACCCGGCCAAGCTGCCGATGGCCCCATTCCCACCAGTAGATAATCTTGAATTCCTCAAGGCTCATTCCATTGTTCTGCAACTGGTATTCCGGGATTTCGCGATACTTCTGGAACTCGGCGTCCCAGGCCTCGGCACTCATCGGCGGCAGCGCACCGGTGACCGGGCGCCATTCGGTGATCGACAAGCCGCTGTCCGTCAGCCGGGTCAGTCCACCGACAACGATCATTGTGACGACCAGCAGGAACAGTGCTGCCAGCCACAGCCGGATGCCCTTGCGCGCGCCCTTCGGTCGCGCATCGATACCGCCCCTGACCGGGGGTTGTGGCGCCTTCTGTCCCGTTCCGACCTCTTCGAAAATGCTGCGCTTCTTGGCCATCGGTCACCCTTTCGTCTGGGCGGGGACACTAGGCCGCGACCAACCGGCCTTCAAGGCCCTGCGATCTGCGGCAAAATCACGATGGCCCGAAGGATGGCGCAAAGGGCAACAAGGCCCAGACCAATCAGGGTCCGGGCCAGTCAATTTGTTAAGATTTCCTGAATCCCTGCCGCCAAGGCCTTGGTTTAAAAGGCAGCCGGAATCAGTCCGGCGTGGACACCGGCGCGATGTCTAGACCAGCCCGTCGGCTTTCAGCCCCTGCCAGCACTCATCCAGGCTCTTCCTCGCCCGCTCGACCAGTATGTCGATTTCAGCCGGAGTGATGACCAGAGGCGGCGCAATGATCATCCGGTCGCCCACGGCCCGCATGATCAGATCATTGGCAAAGCACCGCTCGCGGCAGCGATAGCCGACTTTCGCATCGTCGGGGAACTTCGCCCGCTTCGCCTTGTCCGGAGTGAGGGCAATCGACCCCATCAGTCCGACCAGCTTAGCCTCGCCGACCAGCGGGTGATCCACCAGAGCGTCCCAGCGTTCCTTGAGATACGGATGCGCCACGTCGCGGACATGCTCGACGATCTTCTCATCCTGCAGGATCCGAAGATTCTCCAGCGCGACGGCACAGGCGACCGGATGGCCCGAGTAGGTGTAGCCGTGGAAGAACTCCCCCGCACCCCCGACGACATTGGCGACCTCATCGCAGACAATCGACCCGCCGATAGGTTGGTAGCCCGACGACAGACCCTTGGCGATGGTCATGATATGCGGCTTGATGCCGAAGGTCTCGGACCCGAACCAGTTCCCCGTGCGGCCGAACCCGGTGATGACTTCGTCCGCGATCAGAAGAATGCCGTATTTGTCGCAGATCCGCTGGATTTCGGGCCAGTAGGTCTTCGGCGGCACAATCACGCCGCCCGCCCCCTGGATCGGCTCGCCGATGAAGGCGGCCACGTTGTCCGGGCCGACCCGCAGGATCTTCTCTTCCAGCTGCCGCGCACGGGCGAGGCCGAAGTCATCCTCGGACATGTCGCCGCCTTCGCCCCACCAGTAGGGCTGGTCGATATGCTCGACCCCGTCGATCATCCCGCCATGTGCGTGGATCGGCTTCATGCCGCCCAGGCTGCCGCCACCCAGAGTAGACCCATGATAGCCATTCCAGCGCGCGATGATCGTGCGGCGCCAGGGCTTGCCCATCACGTCCCAGTAGCGGCGGACCAGACGAATGTTGGTGTCATTCGCCTCGGACCCCGAACCGGCGAAGAAGACGTGATTCAGATCGCCCGGTGCCAGCTTGGCAATCTCAGCGGCAAGGGCGATGGCGGGTACGTGGGTGGTCTGGAAGAAGGTGTTGTAATAGGCCAGCTCCTCCATCTGCCGCGCCGCGACCTGTGCCATTTCCTTGCGGCCGTAGCCGACATTGACGCACCAGAGCCCCGCCATCCCGTCGACAATCCGGTGACCCTCGCTGTCGGTAAGCCAGACGCCTTCACCCCGGGTAATCACCCGCGCACCCTTTTCCGCCAGGCCCGCCTTGTCGGTGAACGGATGGAAGTGATGGGCCGCATCCAGGCGCTGAAGCTCGGCGGTAGGCAGGTGGTTGGTGATCATGTTCATCAGGCTTCCCTCGCGGAATCGGCAGGGCGTCGGGCCCTGGCTTGATGACAGGATATGATCAAACATCACGGGGTTCAAGAAATTTGATCAAATTATCGAATACAGCTTTTTCCTCCGAGCGATCACAAGGTGAAGCGCCTGACCTGCAAGCTTTTCCTTGCGTCCGAGCACTTGCGCGGCAAGCGCTTGATCTTTCGGCGGCGGGTCAGCTGACTTCGGCAAGGGCCTGGCGCACATGGTCCACGCCCTGCTGAATATCGCGCTTGATGGCATTGGCGAGAGCGCCCGCATCGCCAGCGCGCATCGCGGCAATGGCTTCGCGATGCAGGTCAGGCGCAGGCTCGCGGCCATAGCGGTCGATCACCGCCCGAAGTGATGGCCCGGCCCGCAGCCAGAGCGAGCGGGCGAGGTCCAGAAGGACCGGTGCCTCGGCCGCCTCGTAAAGCGCAAAGTGGAAGGCGTGGTTGGCGCCAAGGTAGTCGGTCAGTCTTCCGGACTCGATCGCCCGGGTCACCGCACCGTCGATAGCTTCCAGCCGGTCGATCTGCCCCGGCGTCAGGCGTGGTGCTGCCAGCTCGGCAAGCTTGGGTTCTATCGCGAGGCGCGCAAACGCCACCTGATCCAGCATCTCGGCCGAAAGCTCTGGCACTGCCACGCGGCGGTTGCCTTGCGGCAGCAGCGCGCCCTCGGCAGTCAGCCGCCGGATCGCTTCGCGCACCGGAGTCATGCCGGCACCAAGATCGGCGATAAGGCCCTGAATTGTCACCGGCGCGCCGGGGGCGAGATGACCGTAAAGGATCATGTCGCGCAGGCGCGTGTAGGTTACTTCGTGGCTGGGTATCTTCCGGTTGTCCGCGTCCATCGGGGCTCCCTTCAACTGTCCCCTTTATGACGGCAGCGCCGCCGCAATCAAGATGTGATCAAATCCGGCTCTCGTAACAAAACCGGGTCACATCCGCGGTCCAGCCCTGTCCGGTCAGGTCATAGGCCACAACGCCGACGAAGGCCCCGGTGAATGAGGCATGTTCCCCGCGCCCCCCTTCGTCCGAAACAAGGGATGCATCCTGAACCGGGCCGACCTCAACTCCGTTCAGGGTGAAGCGTTGGCTGGCGCGGTCAACCCTGACGCCGATGGTTACCCTGCCGTCGGGCGCGGGGACGTTGCCGTGAAAGGTCAGCGCCTCGCCCGGCCAGTCGCCAAGGCAGGAAACCAGCGTCACCACTCTTTGTCCCGCTTCGCGGGTGATCAGGGCGGCATGGAACTTGTGGCGGTTGTAATAGGTGATGAGACCCGCAGCGCGCTGCCAGTTCGGCGGATCGGCCAGGAAATCAGCCTCGGCCTCATAAGCCGGTTCTTCCTGCCTGCGCGCGACAAGGCATTGTTCGAACCATGAACCAAGGCTTTCGCGCCCCTTCAGGCGCAGGGCTTCTCCAGTCAGGGTGAACAGGCGCTCGGGATGTGGTGTGCGAAGCCACTGGAACTCCGGCGGCAGCGCCTTGCCGGTGAAGTCACGCTCGATCCTGACTGTCGCATGGCGGGCTGCGGGCAGGTCGATGGTCGTCGGGGGCAGCATCCCGCCGTCCTTCAGCCAAAGCCAGTCGTCACGCCAGACGACTTCGGCAAGGCCGGTTTCGCGTCCAGTGGCGCAGAACGGGCCGTTTGGCCCTTTTTGCGGGCGACCGCAAAGAAAGCTGTGCCAGTAGCGACCGTCATGGCCTTCGACATACTGCCCATGTCCCATGCGCTGGATCGGGTTTTCCGGCGAAAAGCGCGCGGTGATCAGGTGTTTTTGCGGATGGGTCTCGTAGGGGCCCCGGATATCCCTGGATCGCGCAAGGGTCACCGCATGGTCATAACCGGTGCCACCCTCGGCCGTCGTCAGGTAATACCAGTCACCGCGCCGGAAAAGATGCGGCGCTTCGGTCAGGCCGAGGTCGGTGCCAGTGTAGATCGTGGTGACGTCACCGAGAAGGCCGTGCGCCGGGTGCCATTCCTGCAGCTCGATCCCGTCGAACGCGTCATGCGCGGGGTTGAGGCCGGTGCCCTTGCCCCGGTGGTTCCAGCGCATGTTGACGAACCATTTGCGCCCGTCGGTATCGTGGAAAAGCGAAGGGTCGAAGCCAGAGGAGGTGACGTAGGTCGGATCGGACCAGTCGCCATCAATGCTAGCGCAGGTGACGATGTAGTTGTGGGCGTCCTTGAAGGCGCCATCCAGCCGCTTGACGTCGGTGTAGACCAGCCAGAACTTGCCGTCGGCATGGGAAAGGCAGGGGGCCCAGATGCCGCAACTGTCGGGATTGCCGCGCATGTCGAGCTGGGTAGCGCGGTTCAGCGGTCGGCTGACGAGGGTCCAGTTCACCAGATCGCGGCTGTGGTGAATCTGCACCCCCGGATACCATTCGAAGGTAGAGGTGGCGATGTAGTAGTCTTCGCCCAGCCGGCAAAAACTTGGGTCAGCGTTGAGGCCGCGCAGGACGGAGTTCTGCAGCATCTGAGGCTCCTTCAAGGGAATGGACGGGGGGATCCCTCAATCCCCCCGCCCATAGGGCCGACCCGGCAGGGAGGCCCCGGGTCAGGCTTTCCAGTGACGCGCTTACCGCAGCAGCGCGCGCGCCTGATCCGGTGACAGCGCTTCGGGGCGGGTGCAGGTGGTGGTCAGGGTCACGAACTTGCCCGTCTTGCCCGATTTGAGGCAGCCGGTCATCACCTCGACCCCGTGCAGAGTGCGGTCAAGCGAGCAGCGCGCGTCGCGGCCTTCCGTCAGCGCTGCCACCATGTCGGCAAGCCCGGCGGTGCGGTAGTTCGCAAGCTCACGGCCGTTGTGGTTCTGGTTGACCTTGCCGAAAGGGTGATCCCAAGGCTCCAGCGCGGTGAGGGTGCCATCCTTGGCGCCGATCTCGACGGTCCCGCCAAAGAAATTCGGGTCGGGAACGTAAAGCGTGCCTTCGCTGCCATAAAGCTCAAAGTGGTTGCGCTTGTGGTGCCAGACGTCCCACGAGGTCGAGAGGTTGATCGTCGCGCCAGAGTGGAATTCAAGAAGGGCGTGGATATTGGTCGGGGTCTTGACCGGGACCTTCTCGCCATTCCTTGGGCCGTTCGAGATGGTGCGTTCAGCTTCGGCGGACGAGGTCAACGCGCCTACGCGGCGGACCGGGCCAAGAAGGTTGATCAGGTTCGCCACGTAATATGGCCCAAGATCCAGCATCGGACCGGCGCCGGGCAGGAAAAAGAAGTCGGGGTTCGGATGCCAATGCTCCATCCCGTGGTTCAGGACCGCCGCGCAACCCGCGGTGATCGTGCCGATCCGGCCCTCGTCCAGCACGGCACGGGCCTGCTGGTGCGAGCCGCCCAGAAAGGTGTCCGGCGCGCAGCCGACCGCAAGGCCCTTGGACTTGGCCAGATCGCGCAGGGTCACGCCCTGCTCCAGCGTCAGGACCAGCGGTTTTTCGGAATAGGCGTGCTTGCCCGCCTCCAGTATCCGCTTGGTCACCGCGTAGTGGGCGTCGGGGATGGTGAGGTTGATCACCACGTCCACGTCCTTGTTGGCCAGGAGGTCATCGACCGACTGGGCCTTGGTGTCGAATTCAGCCGCGCGGGCGGTCGCGGCCTCCATGTTCACGTCGGCAACGGCGCGCACCTCCAGCCCTTTGAACAGGGGTGCCAGCCGCAGATAGCTGGTCGAGATGTTGCCGCAACCGATGATGCCCAAACCAAGATTTGCCATTTTTCCTGTCCTCAGAATGCTTTGGCCGCAACGATCGACCGCGTCGCAAAGCGTGCGTGATCCTTCGGATTGTCGTGTTCCATGACGAAATGCCTGACGCCGATCTTGCGAAGCGCCGCCATCAGCGTCTTCCAGTCGAGGGTGCCGTGGCCGACATCGGCCCAGCCGTCCTCGTCCTTGTTCTCACCCGCAGGGGCGATGTCCTTCACATGCGCGGCTGTGATCCGGTCCTTGTATTTCTCGATCCAGGCCAAAGGATCCGCCCCGCCCCGGATGACCCAGGCCACGTCGATTTCCCATTCCAGGCCCGGTCCGCCCTCGAAGATCCGGTCCTGCGGCAGAGAGCCATCGGCCAAAGCCTTGAACTCGAAATCGTGGTTGTGCCAGCCAAAGCCATAGCCGGCCGCCTTGTAGGGCGCGCCCGCCGCTTGCAGCCGCGCGCCAAAGGCTTTCCAGCCTACGGCATCGGTCGGGCGGTCATCTGGCATGACAAAGGGGCAATAGAGCCGCTCCATACCAAGCGACCTGGCAATGCCAAGCACCTTGTCGACTTCAGTCTCAAGCTGGCCAAGCCCGAAATGCCCGGTCGGCATCTTCAGGCCCGTCGCGGCAAGGCCCGCTTTGGTCGCCTCGACGGCCGCAGCGTCTGCATATAGCGCGCCATAGCCTTCGACGGCAGTGTATCCGGCCTTGGCCACCATCGCGAATGTGGCATCCATCGGCGGGAAGTTCCGCGAGGAATAGAGTTGATAGCTGAACATGGGTCTGCCTTTTGTCAGCCGCCATACGTGGCGGAATGAAGGTCGCGGAGCGTGAAGACGGGCACCGCCAAGGGGTCCTCGGGGGTGAAGGTGATCGTGGCTGGGACGCCCGGGAACAGCGTCACGGCATTTGCCGAAAAGCGACCCGGAACTTCAGATTCCACAGCAACAAACGGGGCGAGTGCGTTAACTTTCAAGTGCAATTTCCAGACCGTGCCGTCCTGCCGGATATCGGCATTCAGGCCCGAAGGCAAAAGGTCATAGGCCTTCCACGGCTTTGGCGCAAAGACGTCGCCGCCGGTGGCGTCGCCAGCCCAGGTGAAGGCCAGAACCTCGCCCGGTTCCAGCGCGTCCGCCGCCAGGCTGAGAACCGGAACCGCCGCATCGGTGGGCACGGTGACCGAAGCCTGCGCCAGATCGCGCATCGTGCCATCCATTGCGGCCGCATGCGCGGTGACGGTGATCTGAACCGGATCAGGACCGTCATTCACCGCCTTCAATGTGATCGTGCCATCCTTCGGGACCGCGACCACCGTCACCGGGGCAAAGAACCCCTGCGCCATGTGGTGCAAGAGTTTCCAGTTGCCGCCATGGTCAAGGCTTGACCAGGAGCAAACCGGCCAAGTGTCATTCAGCTGCCAGTAAAGCGTGCCCATGCAATGCGGCTTCAGGCTGCGCCAGTGGGTGACGGCGGTCTTGATCGCCAGCCCCTGCTGGACCTGCGACAAGTAAACGAAGTTCGGGAAATCCACCGGAAAGCGGAAATAGCGGAACATCGTCTCGGCGATCCGCGCATTGCCCCCGGCGTTCTTCTGGTGGCTTTCCATGACCGGGCTGGCGATATTCCAGTCCTGCGGATCGGCAAATGCCTTGATCGTGGACATCGATGGATAGGACTGAAAGCCAAACTCGCTGCAAAACCGGGGGCTTACGTCCCGGTAGTGGTCAAAGTCGCGGCCTTCGTGCCAGACGCTCCAGAAATGCATGTCGCCCGAGCTGTCATCATGCCAAGCGTCGCCAAAGGCCAGCGGACCTGGCGAGGGCGATGACGGCCACCAGTTCGCCCCCGGCAGCACCGAATGCAGAGCAGCCTCGATCGTCCGGTTCAGCCGGTCATAGTTCACCAGATAGCGGTCGCGGTCCTTGCGGCTTTCGGGAAACCATGTGAGCGCGCCGATCAGTTCATTGTCGCCACACCAGATGGCCATGCAGGCGTGGTGACTGATCCTTGCCACCGCATCGCGGACCTCGGCATCGACCTCGGCCAGGAATTCGGGGGTTGAGGGGTAAAGGTGGCAGGCGAACATGAAATCCTGCCAGACCATCAGTCCCATCTCGTCGCAGAGGTCGTAGAACCAGTCCGGCTCATACCGCCCGCCTCCCCAGACGCGGATCATGTTCATGTTGGCGTCCCTGGCGGACTGCAGCAGCCCGCGCACGGCGGCGGGAGTGATCCGGCCATGCAGCGCGTCTGCCGGGATCCAGTTCGCACCCCGGGCAAAGACCGCCCGACCATTGACCTGCATCCCGAAGGACCGCCCCGCCCTATCGGGTTCCGACACCAGCCGCATGTCGCGCAACCCGATCTTGCGGCTGGCTGTTGCGCCCTGCCCCGTGACCGTCAGGTCGTGCAGAGTCTGGGGACCAAGGCCGGCCGGCCACCAGAGCGCGGGGTTCGCAATCGTCAGGGTCATGCGCGCCACGCCCGCCCGCACCGGGGCGCTATGGGTGACGCCGCAGAGGGTGGCGGTCACCTGATCCACCCCGTCGGCATGGATGGCAAGCGTCACCTCGGTTGCAACTGGCCGGTGGGACTGGGTGACGACGATATCGCCGATGCGGGAGCCCTTGGATTCAAGCCTGATGCCACCCCACAAGCCAAATCCGCCAAGGGCAATGTTCCAGTCCCAGCCGAAATCGCACTGCGGTTTTCGCAGCATGTTGGCGTGGGGTATAGGTCCATTCACCTGCTGGTAGGGAATGTAGAACGGCATTCCCGCCTGCCGCGCCGCCGCCTCGCGGACGGGCGAGTGGAACAGGATCTCGATCTGGTTGTCCCCACTGCGTAGCGCGGCAGAGACATCCACCCGCCAGCGCCGATGGGCGTTGGCCGAAGACAGCACCAGTGCCCCGTTCAGCCGCACTTCAGCCACCGTATCAAGCCCGTCGATCACCAGATCGGCCGGACTGCCGTCATGGACGAACACCCGCCGCGCCTGCCAGTCGCGCTCGCTGATCCAGCGCGTCGCATACTCATTCCGGCCCCAGTAAGGATCATCGACCACCCCGGCCTTGTGCAGCGCAGTGATCCCGTCCCCCGGCAGAGCAAATGGCACGACATGGTTGCCGCTTTCATCCGAAAGCGTCCAGCCGCCCGCCAGATCGAGCATCTTCAGATCCTCTGTTCGGTCTTTGCGTCAAAGAGCGAGGCCTTGTGGATATCCAGCGCAAGATGGACCTGGGTCCCCGCGGGCAGGCGCCCCTCGACCGGCACACGCACGCAGATTTCCTTGGTCCCGCACATCAGCCACACGAGGCTGTCGGCCCCGAGATTCTCGTCAATTTCCACCACTGCCGGGATCGACGGACCGGAGGGCGCCTCATGCGACACGCTGATATGTTCGGGCCGCACGCCAAGGATGGCCTGATCCCGCTCCAGCACTGCGCCACCATCATAGCCGGCAAGGTCGATGCGGGTGTCACCAAACTGGAAGGCGCGCCCCCCCTCAATCGTCTTGCCAGACAGGAAGTTCATCGACGGGCTGCCGATGAACCCCGCAACGAAGAGGTTGGAGGGCTTGTTGTAGATCGTCTGCGGATCGGCCAGTTGCTGGATCACCCCGCCCTTCATCACCGCGATGCGGTCGGCCAGGGTCAGCGCCTCGATCTGGTCGTGGGTCACGTAGACCATGGTGTTGTTCAGGCGCGTGTGCAGACGCTTGATCTCCACCCGCAGTTCGGACCGCAGCTTGGCGTCGAGGTTCGAAAGGGGTTCATCGAACAGGAACACGTCCACATCCCGCACCAGCGCCCGGCCGATGGCCACCCGCTGCCGCTGACCACCGGACAAGGCACCCGGCTTGCGGTCCAGAAGCGGGCCGATCTGCAGGATTTCCGCCGCCCGCGCCACGCGCCTGTCAACCTCGTCCTTCGGCAGGCCGGCGATCTTCAGGCCAAAGGACAGGTTCCCCCGCACGGTCATCTGCGGATAGAGCGCGTAGGACTGGAATACCATCCCGATCCCACGTTCGGACGGCTCAACCCAGGTCACGTTCTTGCCCTTGATGAAGATCTGCCCTTCCGACAGTTCCAAGAGGCCAGCAAGACAGTTCAGCAGCGTGGACTTGCCACAGCCCGACGGGCCGAGAAGCACGATGAATTCGCCCTCCTCCACGTCCAGGTTCATGTTCTTCAGAACCGAGGCAGCGCCGAAGTTGAGCGACACGTTCTTGACCGAGACAGAGTGCATTGGATCAACCCTTGACGGCGCCGGCTGCGATGCCGCGCACGAAATATTTGCCAGAGAGGAAGTAGATGGTCAGGGGCACAAGGCCGGTCAGAATGGTTGCCGCCATCTCGACATTGTATTCCTTGACCCCCTGCAGCGAGTTGACGATGTTGTTCAACTGCACCGTCATCGGGTAGTTTGTCGGTCCGGCGTAGATCACTCCGAACAGAAAATCGTTCCAGATGCCCGTGACCTGCAGGATCACGGCCACTGTGAAGATCGGCAGCGACATCGGTGCCAGCACGCGAAAGAAGATGCGCCAGTAACCCGCCCCATCGACGCGGGCCGCCTTGAACAGCTCGTTCGGCAAGGACGCGAAGTAGTTGCGGAACAGAAGCGTCAGGATCGGCAGGCCGAACACCGTGTGCACGAAGATCACCGCGTAAAGCGTCGAGTAGATGCCCATCTCCCGGGTGATGATGACCAGCGGATAGAGGAAGACCTGGTAGGGAATGAACGACCCGACCAGCAGGATGGTGAAGCACCATTCCGCCAGCTTGAACGGCCACATCGCCAGCGAATACCCCGAGATCGACGCCACCGCGATCGACACGATCACCGACGGGACGGTGATGAAGACCGAATTCCAGAAACCCGGCGCCAGCCCCGTGCAGTTCAAGCCAGTGCAGGCCTGCGACCAGGCTTTCACCCAGGCATCGAACGACGGTTTCAACGTCGGAATGAAGATGTTGCCTTCGCGGATCTGGTCCAGATCCTTGAGCGAGGTGATGATCATCACGTAAAGCGGGACCAGATAGTAGATCGAGGTGACGATCAGCAGGGAGTAGATCAGCACGCGGCCCGGCGCGAAAAGCGGCTTGGGCTTGGCCCCCGAAGGATCGATCGCAACTGCGGAAGACATGGCCATGACGTGCTTATTCCCTGCTTTTCTTGCCGAATTCGACGATGATCCAGGGGATCAGGATGATTGCGGTGGCCAGGAGCAACACCGACGAGGCCGCCGTGCCCTGCGCCAGGGCGCCCACGAACAGCTTTTCGTAGATGTACATCGACGGCACCTGCGACGAGTTGCCCGGCCCGCCCTGGGTCAGCGCCAGCACCAGATCGTAGACCCGCACAGACCCCGAGGCGACGATGACGAAGATCGTGATCATCACCGGGCGCATCATCGGCACCACGATCTGCAGATAGGTGCGCCATTTCGGGATGCCGTCGACCCGTGCCGCGCGCCAGATCTCGTCATCGATGCTGCGAAGGCCCGCCAACATCAGGGCCATCACCAGACCCGTGCCCTGCCACAGACCCGCGATCACCACGGTATAGATCGCCATGTCGCGGTTGGTCAGCCAGTCGAAGGAAAAGCTGGTCCAGCCCATATCCCTGACGGTCTTTTCCAGCCCGAAAGCCGGGTTCAGAACCCAGGCCCAAACCTTGCCGGTCACGATGAACGAAAGTGCGAAGGGATAAAGATAGATCGTGCGAAAGACCCCCTCCGCGCGGATCTTCTGATCCATCAGCACCGCAAGCAGAAAGCCGATGACGAAGGCAAAGCCCGAGTAGAGGATGCCGTAGATCGCCAGGTTGGTGATCGAAGTGATCCAGCGCGGTGTATTCCAAAGGCGCACATACTGGTCCCATCCCACCCAGTTGTCGTAGAACTCTTGCGGGGTGAAGATCGGCAGGGTCTTGATACCGGTGAAAGACGAAGCCACCGTCCACATGGTGCTGCCAACAAAGACCACCAGCACGATGAAGATCATCGGCGATGCGGCCAGCTTGGACGTCAGGTTCCGGAACAGGGGATTTGGTCGCTTTACTTCAGACATGTCTTCTTTTTTCCCTGCACTGGCCAGAGACGGCCCGGCATCTTTGCCGGGCCGTCTGTCAGTTTTCAGCTACTCCGAAGATCACTTCGGCGCGGCTTCGATGATCGCTGCAAACTGCTCTTGCGCGGCCTCCGGCGTGATCGAGAGGTCCGAGAAGAACTCTTTCATCACGTCGTTGATCTGGTTGAGCGAGTCCCGATCAATCATCTGCGAGTTGTTCGGGAAGACTTTCGTGCCCTTGTCGAGGATCTCGAGGCCCTTCTTCATGCAGTCGTTGGCCGCCGACAGATCCACGTCGGCGCGCATCGGCAGCGAACCCTTCTTCAGGTTGAAGGCGACCTGGACTTCCTTGGTCACCATCATCGAGGCCATGGCAAACTGTGCCTTGGTGACCTCGGGATCGTCACTTTTCGGGAAGTAGAACACGTCGCCGCCCGTGCCCAGCACCGGCTCGACACCGAGGCCCGGCAGGCAGTCAAAGTCCTTGCCTGCAACCATCCCGGCCACGGCAAACTCGCCGCCAGCCCAGTCACCCATCACGTTGGCAGCAGCCTTGCCCTGGATCACCAGCGCCACGGCGTCGTTCCACTGCGGCACGACGGTCTTGGGGTCGATGATCTGGCGCGCTTCGTCGATCGCCTTGAACACCGCGGCGAATTCCGGACCGCGGGCCAGCTCCATGTTGCGGTCCTGATAAACCGCGACGTAGTTGTCGACGCCCGCAATTGCCACGATCAGGTCTTCGGTCAACAGACCCACCGGCCAGCCTTCGGCCAACGAGAGCGGGATGATGCCCTTTTCCTTCAGCGCCGGTGCTGCGGCGATCATCTCGGCCCAGTTCTGGGGCGGAGCGATGCCAGCATCCTCATAGACCTTGCGGTTGGTCCACATCCACTGACCCGAGTGCAGGTTCACCGGCACGCAGTAGACCTTTCCGTCCTTGGTGCAGCTTTCCAGCTGCGACTTGGGGCGCAGGATGTTGGCCCAATCCTCTGCGACCGCAAGCTCGGTCAGGTCCTGCATCAGGCCTGCCGCGATCAGATCGTCAGCATCCTTGCCGGGGTTCAGCTGGGTGGCACCCATCGGGTTGCCGCCGAGGATCCGGCTGATGATGATCGGACGGGCAACGTCGCCCGAGCCGGCAATCGCGCCGTCGACCCATTTGTTGCCGGTCGCGTCGAACGCCTTGGCAAACTCGGCGACAGCCGCAGCTTCACCGCCGGACGTCCACCAATGGGTGACCTCCAGCTCCGCCGCATTTGCCATCAACGGCATCGCTACCGATGTCGCCAGCACAGCAATCCATTTATTCAGTTTCATCCGTTCCTCCCGGTTTCTAAATCGTTATAGACAATTCCTATAACGTTATAGTTTCATCGATCAACCAATCTTTTCGCTTGTCGCCCCCCCCGCGCAAAAGATTTGATCGGCGAATGGAAACGCGCAATCCAACATGACAAGAAGGGTCAAGACAGGCCGATGCTGCAGCGCCGAAACATCGCAAAGATGCTTGCCGGACAAGCAATTTCCGTCGCCCCGCGCGGTCCGGTTTCTGCATGTGCAAATGGCCCTTTCGCAGCCGAATCACGGCGGCAGATTCGCCCGGCGGTCTCGGCAACCCAAGGGGGACACCATGCCTTCGCCCAGTGAATCCGGCCCGCACCTCCTCCTTGATTCGGAGACTGAGCGTCCGACTCTGAAGACCATCGCAGCCGCAACCGGCCTGGCCATCGCCACCGTCAGCCGCGCGCTGAAGGACGCCCCCGACATCGGCGAAGACACCAAGCGCCGGGTGCGCGAAACCGCAGCCCTGCTGGGTTATCGCCCGAATCGCGCCGGGGTCCGCCTGCGGACGGGCAAGACCAATGTCATCGCCCTTGTGTTGTCGACCGAGACGGATGCGATGAACCACACCTCGCGGCTGATCTACTCCATCGCCAATGCGCTGCGCGGCACGGCCTACCACTTGGTCGTCATGCCGTTCTTCCCTGATCAGGACCCGATGGAGCCGATTCGCTATATCGTGGAAACCGAAAGCGCCGATGGCGTGATCCTGAACCAGACAAAGCCCGACGATCCCCGCATCCGCTACATGCGCGAGCGGGGGTTTCCCTTTGCCACCCATGGCCGCAGCGACATGGGGATCGACCATCCCTATTTCGACTTCGACAACGAGGCTTTCGGTCGCCTTGGCGTGCGCGCGCTAGCGCAGCGCGGGCGCAAGCGGCTGCTTCTGATCGCACCGCCCCGGTCGCATCTTTACGCCCGCCACATGACCTGGGGCTTTTCGGACGAGGCAGCCCTGCTTGGCCTGCCGTTCGAACTGGCCGACAAGATCACCTCCGACAGTGGCGGCGATGCCGTCGACGATGCCGTCGCAGCGCGTTTTTCCGCGCCGAACCCGCCTGACGGCATCCTGGTCGGGTCCACCGCCGCCGCGATGTCTTCGATCGCCGCGGCCGAGGGCACGGGGCGCGTTCTTGGAACGGATTTTGACGTGGTCGCGAAAGAGGCGATCCCGGTGTTGCGCCGTTTTCGTCGCGCGACCATCATCATCAAGGAAGACGTCGGGCGCGCAGGTGAATTCCTGGCCCGCGCTCTGGTGTCCGAGATCGAAAAACGCACCCCGGAAGCAAGGCAGGGCCTTGAGAATCCGGGCAATGTTGAATGGGGCGAACCGCTCCGCACGGGAGGAAACATATGAAGACGATCAAGGGCCCGGCCCTGTTCCTGGCGCAATTCGCAAGCGATGCTGCGCCGTTCAACTCATGGAAATCCATCACTGCTTGGGCGGCCGACTGCGGCTATGCTGGCGTGCAGGTGCCGTCCTGGGACGCAAGGCTATTTGATCTGGAAAAGGCAGCCAGTTCAAAAGCCTATTGCGATGAGTTCAAGGGAGTTGCGAAGGAAGCGGGGATCGAAGTGACCGAGCTTTCGACCCACCTGCAAGGCCAGCTTGTCGCCGTCCATCCTGCCTATGACACCGCCTTCGACGGATTCGCCGCACCTTCCGTTCGCGGCAACCCAAAGGCCCGCTCCGAATGGGCGGTGGATCAGGTGAAAAAGGCGCTGACCGCGTCGAAGAACCTGGGCCTCAACGCCCACGCCACCTTCTCGGGCGCGCTGGCCTGGCCCTATCTCTACCCCTGGCCACAGCGCCCCGCCGGTCTGGTAGAAGAGGCCTTCGATGAACTTGCCCGCCGCTGGACGCCGATCCTGAACCACGCCGAAGATTGCGGGGTCGACGTCTGCTACGAGATCCACCCCGGCGAAGACCTGCACGACGGCGTCAGCTACGAGATGTTCCTGGACCGTGTGAAGGGCCATGCCCGGGCGAACATGCTGTACGATCCCAGCCACTACGTCCTGCAACATCTTGATTATCTGGAGAATATCGACATCTACCATGACCGGATCAAGATGTTCCACGTCAAGGACGCCGAGTTGAACCCGACCGGTCGCCAGGGCGTCTATGGCGGTTTCCAGTCCTGGGTCAACCGCGCCGGCCGCTTCCGCAGCCTTGGCGATGGGCAAGTCGATTTCGGCGGCATCTTCTCCAAGCTCACTCAGTACGGTTTTGAAGGCTGGGCCGTGGTCGAATGGGAATGCTGCCTGAAACACCCCGAGGACGGTGCCCGGGAAGGGGCCGCCTTCGTCGATGCCCATATCATTCGCGTTACCGAAAAGGCCTTTGACGATTTCGCCGACGCCGGCACCGACCGCGCCGCCAACCGGCGCATGCTTGGACTGGAGTAAGCCATGATCGACGCCGCCCACACCGCGCGCGCTCCCCGACTTCGCCTTGGCATGGTCGGGGGCGGACGAGACGCCTTCATCGGCGCCGTCCACCGGATCGCGGCCCGGATTGACGATCAGTACGAACTGGTTGCGGGCTGTTTCTCATCCAGCCCGGAAAAGGCCATCGCGTCCGCCGCTGATCTGGGCGTGCCCCGCGCCTATACCAGCTTTGCCGAAATGGCGTCGAAGGAGGCCCGCCGCAAGGACGGGATCGACGCGGTCGCCATCGTCACCCCCAACCACATGCACGCACCCGTGGCGATGCAGTTCCTGAAACGTGGCATCCACGTCATCTGCGACAAGCCGCTGACCGCCACCCTGCCCGAGGCGAAGAAGCTGGCCAAGGCGGCCGAGGCCTCCGGCGTCGTCTTCGCGCTGACGCACAACTACACTGGCTATCCGATGATCCGTCAGGCCAAGGCGATGGTCGCGGCAGGAGATCTCGGCGATCTGCGTCTGGTGAATGTCGAATATGTGCAGGACTGGCTGACCGAACCGCTGGAAGGCACTGGCCAGAAACAGGCCGACTGGCGCACCGATCCCGCCCGCTCCGGCGCGGGAGGGTCCACTGGCGATATCGGCACCCATGCCTTCAACCTGGCGAACTTCGTGACCGGCCTGACGCTGGATACCCTCGCCGCCGACCTGAGCGCCTTCGTCCCCGGTCGTCGCGTCGATGACAACGGTCATGTCCTCATGCGCTACAGGGGCGGGGCCAAGGGCATGCTCTGGTGCAGCCAGGTCGCCCCCGGAAATGAAAACGGCCTGCGCCTGCGCGTCTATGGCACCAAGGCCGGGATCGAATGGGCGCAGGAGGATCCGAACTACCTCTGGCACACCCCGCTTGGCCAGCCCAAACGCCTGATCACCCGCGGCGGGGCCGGATCCGGCCCCGAGGCCGCCCGCATGACCCGCGTGCCACCTGGCCACCCTGAAGGCTACCTCGAAGGCTTCGCGAACATCTACGCCGAGGCCGCCCGTGCCATCCTTGCGGCCAAGACCGGCACAGCGGTTCCGGACGGGACTACCTTTCCCGGTCTGAAGGAAGGTCTGGAAGGAGTGGCCTTCGTGGATGCCTGCGTGCGGTCATCGGCCCGCAACAGCGCCTGGGTCAACCTTAACCTGTAGATCTTCGATAACAGCTTCCTCTCTGCAAAAATATCCCACGGGAGGTCCGGAGGGTGTGAAACCCTCCGGGGCCTGCCACAAGCACATCTTCGGGTCATCCGCGCAACCGACCACGCTCGCGCTGCAGCCAAAGCGCGGTCAACAGAAGTGGCGCATTGGCTACCTCGCCAGCGTCGACCGCCGTCATGAAGGCCGCGAACGACAGCAGGTGGCCACGGATATCCTCGGCCTCGTCAGCCTGCCCGAATACTCCTGCAACTCCGTCGGGCAGATCGCACAGGCCGACGTAGGAGTAGCTGTATTCCGTCATGGCGCCGGGGCTGGAGTAGTATTCCCCGACCTTCAGCAGGCGGCCAAGGCTCAGCCCCGCCTCCTCCACGGCTTCGCGTCGGGCGCAGTCTTCCGGGGTCTCGCCGGGGTCGATCCGGCCGGCAACCGCCTCCAGTTGCCACGGCAGCGGGTCGCCCCGCCCCAGCGGGCCGGCCCGCAGTTGTTCGATCAGCAGAACCCGGTCCCGGACCGGATCATAAGGCAGCACGGTGACAGCGTCGCCAGAGACAAAAACCTCCCGGATGATCTGTGGGCTGGTCGAGCCGTCAAAGCGGCGATGGCTCAGCGTCATCACCTCCAGCCCGAAGAACCCGGCATGCGACTGCCGCGCGCTGTGGACGGTCACCTCGCCGACGCCGATCCGAAGCCCCCGCGCGGCTGCTCTGGCGGCGCGAACCCGGCTGGCCGCAGCGACGCGCAGCGCACCCAGTCGCGCCCGCACCGTTTCCGGCGCAACCTGCCCCATCGTCGCCATCACCGACCGGGCCAATGCAACAGCCTCGGGCCCGCCAGATCCAAGGTCATAGACTTCAGCGCCCGCCACTTCTGCGGGCAGAATCCCCATGACCTTTGCATAGAAGTCCAGACGGTCTGGCGAGGACTCCTGCCCAAGCACGGCCTGCTGCATCGACGCAGCCCCGATCACCCGGATGTTGGCCATCTCAGCGCCAGCGACGATTTGCGTTCTCGGTCAGGATGCCGGCGATCGCGCCGCCGATGGCCATCACGGCAATGACCGTTGTGGACAGCAGCCCCTCGGACCTTTTCCACATCTGCTGGAAAACATCGATGATTGCCTCGCCCGCCCCCTCATAGCGCATCCGCACCGACTCTTGCAGCATCTCATAGGTCGAGAACAGCAAAAGCGCGAAAAACACCAGCACGATCATCGTTTTCCAACCCGACCCCGCCGCCGCGACATAGCCCTTGCCGACCGAGTTTCCCATCACCCTCCAGCCGACCACCCCGCCAAGCACCGCGACAATCTCGCGGAAAAGGGCTACGCTTTGCGCCTCGGGCATGTTGGGGACATAGGCATTTGCAGTCATCCAGCCCGCGACCGCAAAGGTTATTGCGGCCATGGCCTTGGCACCGGTCGGCATCTGGGTTGCCATTTCAAAGCCCTCAGGTCGGACGCGTCACCGTGATCTGCGTCACGTCGCAGTTTCCCCCTTGAAACGCTCCCGCGCAAGAGGCGAGGTAGAAATCCCACATCCGCTTGAAACGGTCGTCAAATCCAAGCTTTCCGACCTCGCCCCAACGTTCCGTAAAGGTCTCATGCCAGCGCCGCAGGGTCAGGCTGTAGCTCTTGCCGAACTCGACCGATCCCTTGACACGAAGCCCCGCCCGCTCCACCTCGGCCCGAAGCACCGAAGGCGCGGGAAGCATGCCGCCCGGGAAGATGTATTTCTGGATGAAATCCACGCTGCGGCGATAGACGGGCCAGCGGCTCTCGGCCACGGTGATGATCTGCAGCGTTGCGTGGCACCCCGGGTTCAACCGGTCCCGCAACGCGTTGAAGTAAGTCGGCCAATACCGCTCGCCGACCGCCTCGAACATCTCGATGCTGGCGATGCCGTCATAGACTCCGCGTTCGTCCCGGTAGTCCTGCAACTTGATCGACACCCGGTCAGACAGGCCCGCCTTGGCGATCCGGTCCACGGCGAAATCGTACTGCGCCTGACTGATCGTCAGGCCCGTGACCCGCAGCCCCCGCTCTTTCGCCGCATATTCGGCGAAACCGCCCCAGCCGCAGCCGATTTCCAGCACGTGGTCGCCGGGCTGGGCATTCATCTGGTCGACCATGCTGGCATATTTCCGCTGCTGCGCGGCTTCCAGGCTTTCCTGCCCGGTCTCGAAAATGGCCGAGGAGTAGGTCATCGTCTCATCCAGCCAAAGCCGGTAGAAATCGTTGCCAAGGTCGTAGTGATACGAGATGTTCTTCTTCGCCTGGGCCTTGCTGTTTGATTGCAGCCAGAAGCGGAACCGCTCGAAGGCGCGCACCAGGCCAAGGCCCGGATAGCTGTCGCCCACCGCGTTGTTCGCCGGTAGCTGGATCAGGTCAAGAAATGCCTGCAGGTCGGGCGTCGACCACCAGCCATCCAGATAGGCATCGCAAAAGCCAAGGTCGCCCTCGCGGATCAGGCGGGCGAAGAGGTCGGGGTTATGCACCTCGATCTCGGCCGCAAGCCCGGGCACAGCACCCTCGATCCGAAAGCGCCGACCATCAGGCAGCACGAAATCCAGACGGCCCTCGCCCAGCCGCCCGGCCACATCGAATGCCTTGGCAAAGTAGCGTGGCAGGCCCGTCTGACCTTTGACTGTCGTCGGTACGTTCATCGCCCCTCCCCAAAGGTTTTTCTTGTCCGGCATAGTGTCACCAAACTTGCCACACTGCTCAAGCATTTCGTGCCCCATATGCCGAAAGGGCACGTGCGCGGCCTTCGGCAAGTTCAATTACCGGAGCAGGGTATGGCTGGCCCAGTTCAAACGACCACGACCGTGGCACCGCTTCGAAAAAGCCCGTCGCCTCCGGTCCCGGAGAGCGCGCCAACTCGGCAATGAAGCGCCGGCGATAGTCGGCTTTTGGATCGAATTTGTCGGCCTGCCCCGCCGGATTGAACACCCGGAAATAGGGGGCGGCATCCGGGCCGGACCCTGCCACCCACTGCCAGCCCATCGCGTTTGCCGCCGGATCCCAGTCCGTCAGGCAGTCCGCGAACCAGTCCAGCCCGACCCGCCAGTCGGTCAGCAGGTGCTTGGTCAGGTAGCTTCCCGCGACCATGCGGGCGCGGTTGTGCATCGTGCCGGTGACATACATCTCGCGCATCGCGGCATCGACGAAAGGCTCGCCCGTCATGCCGCGCCGCCAACGCTCGGCATCCGGGTTGTCGGAGCGCCAGGGAAAGCTGTCCCATTCGGGCCTCCAGTTGGTGCGGCTGATCTGTGGCGAGTGGTGCATCAGGTGATACGCAAATTCGCGCCAGGCCAGTTCCCGCAAGAAACTTTCCGCCCCTGCCCGCCCTTCGTCCAGCACCCGCAAACCCGCGTGCCAGACCTCGCGGATGCCGATCTCGCCATAAGTCAGATTCTCCGACAAGCGCGAGGTGCCGGCCACCCCGGGCAAGTCGCGGGCCGCGGCATAGCTGTCGACTGGCCCGGCAAGGAAGGCAGCCAGCTTCGCACGCGCCGCAGCCTCGCCAACGGCCTGATACCGCGCGACGATGGGCGCCCCCCGGTTCATCGCGGCTCCCAGACGCCAGTCTTCCAGCCGCGCGCTTTCCGGCCAGGCGGCTGGCGCCGCCGCCCGCTTCGGAGCCATGGCCGGACTTGCGACCGACCGCCCCCGCACGGTGCGCCAATAGGGTGTGAACACCCGGTAGAACCCGCCCTGCCCGGTCTCCACCTCCCAGGGCTCGTGCAGAAGGTGGCCTGCGAAACTCTGCGCCTCGCGTCCGTCCGTCTTCAGCGCCGCCTTGACGCCGGTGTCCCGTGCCACGCTTTCCGGATCGTAAAGCCGCGACCACCAGACGCCGCCCGCCCCGGTCTCTGCCATCAGCACCTCAAGCACCGCCAGCGCCGGTCCCCGCCGCAGGGTCAGCCGCAGCCCGATCCCCTCCAGCGTGCGGGCGAACTCGGCTACTGCCAGTTCCAGCCGCCACTTCGCCGCGGCTCCCAGTGCTTCGGTCTCGGGGTCCAAGACGAACACCGGCACCAAGGGACGCCCAGATGCGACCGCAGCGGCCAGCATCGGCTGATCGCCCAACCGCAAGTCGCGGCGGAACCACAAGATCAACGGCGTTTCAGACATACCCACAATCCCCAGTCCCCTTAGCATACGCCCGGCTGCCAGCTGCGGATCACTTAACCCTTTGCTCTTTTTTGCAAATATTCCCAAAGGGTTTGGGGGCAGAATACCCCCTTTGCCAAAGCCGGTTGCGCGTTCTTCACGCGCAGAGGCGACACTAAGGGTCTTCGCGCGGCACGCGCTCGATTTCGCAGCCGTCAGAGCACCCGCTCAAGGGCCTCGATCAGCCGCGCCACCTCGTCCTTGCTGGTGTAGTGGACGGCGCTCATCCGCAGCACGCCCTTTTCCAGGTCGATCCCCAGCGCCCTCAGTGGCCGAACGGCATAAAAATCCCCTGCCCAGCAGGCGATCCCGTTGCGCCCCAGGGCTTCCGACACCGGTTCTGCCGCGCGGTCCAGTTCGACTGCAACCGTCGGAGCCCGCAGGGCCGCGTTGCGCGGGCCCAGCAAGCGGAGGTCGTTGCGCGCCGACAGATAGTCCAGCAGCGGCTGGATCACCGTCACCTCCTGCGCCCGCATCAGGTCGTGAACACCCCGGTTCCGCGCGACCGCATCGCCCGTCACCCCGTGCCGCTCCGCCAGCGCGTCGATGTAATCCGCCATCCCGGCGCAGGCCGCGATCTGAGCATGGTCCGGCCCGGCCGGGGTATGCCGCTTGTAAAGCGTGCCATGGTTGAAGAAATGCCCCTGCCCCGGCAGTTCGAACCCGAAAGCCTCGCGGATCACCATGATCCCCTGATGCGGCCCGTAAGTCTTGTAGGCCGAGAACAGATAGACGTCGCAGCCAAGGCCCGGCACATCCGGGAACCCGTGCGGAGCATAGCTGACCCCGTCCACCACCGTCCGCGCGCCCGCATCCCGGGCCATTGCACAGATCGCCGCTACATCGTTGATCTCGGCAATGACGTTCGAACAATGCGGGAAACAGACCAGCTTCACCCGCCCGTCCGCCAGCAAAGCCGCCAGAGCGGCCGTTTGCAGCGAGCCGGTCTCGCGGTCGACCGGCCATTCCCTGATCTCGATCCCTTCGTCGGCCAGACGCCGCCAGACGCCGGAATTCGCCTCGTGGTCCTGATCGGTCACCACCACCGCGCCGCCGGTCCCCGCCAGCCACTTCCGCACGGCTTGCGCCAGCACATAGGTGTTCGCGCTGGTCGAGGGCCCGAACGACACCTCGTCCGACGCCACACCCATCATTGCCGCCAACCGGTCGCGCGCCTCGTCCATCTCGGCCCCGCCCGCCTGCGCACCCGGATAGGGGCCATAGGGCTGCACCTTGCGATCGCGGTAGAAGCGGGTCAGTCGGTCCACGACCTGAACGCATGGATAGCTGCCGCCGGCATTCTCGAAGAAGGCATGGGTCGACAGAACGGGCGACGCAAAGGCGGGGAACTGAGCCCGGACGAAATTCAGGTCAAGCTGCATGGAAGACTCCTTTGCTCCATGGATGGACTGGCTGTCCGGCACGGTCAACTGCACCAGCCGCCGACCTCGCGGCGCGCCAATCCATCGCAAAAGCGATCTAACCATCCCATCCCGGCTGGGAGGATTGACCGAAGTTGCGGCATTTGACCATTTTTGATCAAATTTCTTGCCCAACCCTGCAGATTTCGCTTGTCCTTTTCGACCATGCCGCCCAATTTTGTCGACAGCGGTGCGGGCGCTTGTCCCGTGCCCCGCCAGAACCACCGTCCCACGGAAGGTCGCACAGTCGACCACCGCAGCACCGAGGAGCTTCCATGATCCGTTCTCACCTTGCTTTGACCAGCGCCGCATCGGTGTTGGCAATGACCGTCGCAGCCAATGCTGCCGATCACGAATTCATCGTGTTCGACTGGGCTGGCTGGGAAAACGAAGGGCTCTTCGCCGAGTATTCCGCCAAATACGGCTCAGCGCCGACCTATGCGTTCTTCGGCGACGATGACGAAGCGTTCCAGAAGGTTTCTTCCGGATTCAAGGCCGATGTCGCTCACCCTTGCTCGCAGATGGTCAGCAAGTATCGCGAAGCCGACCTGATCGAGCCGTGGGATGTCAGCCGCATTCCCGAGTTCGCCAATATCAGCCCGGGAATGCTGGCCTCGCCAGTGTTCAAGGATGACGCAGGCGTCTGGTACATCCCGACCGACGGAGCCTACACCGCCGTGGCCTACAATACCGAAACGGTCCCGGCCGAGGATGTTGCAAGCCTGAACGTCTTCAAGGACCCGAAGTACGCGGGCCGCATCTCGCTGCCCGACAACACCGATGACGTCTGGGCGCTGGCGCTGCTTGCTACCGGTGTGACCGACTGGTCCACCACGACCGACGAACAGTTCGCCGCCGCCGCCGCCTGGCTGCGCGAGGTGCATCCGAACGTTCGCGCTTACTGGTCCGACCCGTCGGAACTGTCGCAGCTGATGGCCACGGGCGAGGTTCAGGTGTCCTGGTCCTGGAACGACGGTGTGACGATCATGCGCGGCGAAGGCCTTCCGATCGGCTTTCAGCGCCAGGCTGCCGAAGGCACTTCGGCCTGGTTCTGCGGCTACGTGAACTTCAAGGACGCGCCGGGTTCGGAAGACAAGGCCTATGACTTCATCAACTCGTGGCTGCGCCCGGACTCCGCCAAGATCGTGCTGGCAGACTTCGGCTATTTGCACTCGAACGCCGCGGCCATGGCGGCGATCCCCGAGGCTGATCTTATTGCCGCTGATGTAAACCCGATCGATACCACGATCCTGTTCCAGACCCCGATCGCGACCGAACTGCGCGACCGCATGCTGGAAGAGTTCGAGCTGATCAAGTCGGGCTTCTGATCCGGCAGACGACATCTTCTGGAAGCGCCCGGGCAGTGTTCCGGGCGTTTTCGTTTACGGCCACCGAAGAAAACCGCATTGGGCAATCCTCACAAGCGTTTGGCGCAGCCTGGTCGTTGCGCAGGTGCCGGGCTGCCCATACGGTTGAAGGGGTCAAGGAGTCCGGGTCGCCATGACTTTCGAGGTCGTCTACATCAGTTTTGCCTTCTTCTTCGGCCTGGCGGTCCGCCAGTTCGGTCTGCCGCCGCTGATCGGGTTTCTTGCAGCCGGTTTTGCGATCAACATCGGGGGGCCGCAATTTGACCTGCCCCAGGACGCCGGCAAGGTTCTTGACCTTGTCGGGCATCTTGGTGTGCTGCTTCTGCTTTTCGCTGTCGGTCTTAAGCTGCGGTTGGGACAAATCACGCAGCCTCAGGTGGTGGGCGGCGCGCTGATCCATTGCGCAATGATCTCGGTGTTGTTCGCCGTTGGCGTGGGCCTTGCCCTTGGGCTTGACTGGCAGACGGCGGGTGTGCTGGCCGTGGCCCTGTCGTTCTCGTCCACCGTCTTTTCCGCCAAGATGCTTGAGGAAAAGCGCGACATCGGCGCGTTTTACGGGCGGACCGCGATCGGTATTCTGGTCGTTCAGGATATCATCGCACTTGGCGTGCTTGGGGTTTCGGGCGGAGAGGTTCCCTCCCCTTGGGCCCTTTCGGTGCTGGCCTTGCCAATCCTGCGCCCGGTGATGTTCCGGCTTGTCGATGTCGTCGGCCGTGACGAGCTTCTGGTCTTGATGGGCCTGCTGTTCGCCGTGGTGGTCGGCGGAGCGGGGTTTGACAGGCTTGGCCTTGGGGCCGAGATCGGTGCCCTGGCGATGGGATTGATGCTCTCGACGCATCGGCGGGCGAAAGAGCTTTCGGACGCGCTGTGGTCGATGAAGGAGGTATTCCTGGTCGGCTTCTTCCTGCAGATCGGCATGTCGGGACTTCCCGGCCCGCAGGATCTGATATTCGCAGGCATTCTGGTGCTTCTTCTGCCACTGAAGGGGGCGCTGTTCTTCTTCATCCTGCTTGTCTTCCGTCTCAGGGCGCGCACCGCCTTTCTGGCAGCGGCCAGCCTGACCACCTACAGCGAATTCGGCCTGATCGTGGCGGCAGCGGCCCTGCCTGACTGGCTGATGCCGCTTGCCCTTGCGGTCAGTCTTTCCTTCGTGCTTTCGGCGCCATTGAACGCAGGCGCACAGGCCATCTTCGACAGGTTCGAACCAGGCCTCCTGCGGTTTGAGCCATCGAGAATCCACCGCGACGAACTTCCGGCCGACCTGGGCACGGCGCAGATCATGATTCTGGGCATGGGGCGAACCGGAACGGCGGCCTACGACCATCTTGCCGGCTTCAACGACCGCATCGTCGGGATCGAGACTGACCTCTACAAGGTCAAGGCCCACCGGGATGCCGGGCGCAACGTGCTGTTCGCCGATGTCGAGGATGCCGCCTTCTGGCGGCTGCTCGAACTTGGACAGCTTGAGGCGGCGATCCTGGCCATGGACCATGTCGAAGCCAAGGAACATGCCGCACGCGCCCTGCGCGGAAAGGGCTTTGCTGGTCCCATCGTCTCGCATGCGCTGTATGAGGATCACATTCCCCGTTTGCGGGCGGCAGGGGCCACACAGACCTATCTGACGATGAATCAGGCGGGGGTCGGCTTGGCGGACCACGCCTTGCGTGAGATTGAGGGCAACGGCAAGAGTGCTGCCGAAACCGAAAGGTGACCGTCTGACAAGGCGCGTGGGCGGTTTGCCCGTCAGGACCCCGGCCGACCTTGCGCGCCCGGTTCGCCCTGCCTATATTGGTCCTGTCGGGGGCAACTCCGACTATGGCGATAAACGCACCTGTAATAATCGGCTCGGACCCGGGGGCGGTACCCGGCGGCTCCACCAGACTTTCCCGTTCATTGCGGGCGTGTGGGGCCGAAATAGGATCGACGAACGACCAAAGAGGCCAGCTTTCGCTCGGTGAGGTACCACCGTTATCGGTCCAAGATCACAGTTGCCAATGACAACCGTGCTCCGATGGCGCTGGCCGCGTAAGCGGCTCGCAATATCAAACCTAAGTCCCTGCGCTTAGCCGCGTAGGGCGGGGTTCGCAGGTACCTGGCAACAGAAACCTGCACCTTCCCAATTTTCTTGCCAGACCCGGTTTCTGCCCGCATCGTCAGAAGATGTTGCGTGTGCTTGGCCTTGCCTGCCTGACCGCATGGCCCGCCGTGGCCTGTGAGACGGCCCTTGTTCTGGCCATCGACGTGTCTGGCTCGATCGACGGCGGTGATTACATCCTGCAGACCGAGGGGCTTGCAGCCGCTCTGACCGACCCCGAGCTTGCCGAGGCGCTCGTCAGGGGTCAGGTGGCACTTGCCGTCGTGCAATGGTCGGGCGCCGCGCAGCAGACGCTGGTCCTGCCCTGGCAGAGGATGCTGACAGACCGCGACGTCACCCGCTTCGCCGACAGCGCCGCTGCGATGCCGCGCGCCTTCAAGGGGTCCGACACGGCGGTAGGAGAGGGCCTGCGCTTTGCGCTGTCACAGTTTTCCGCCGTCCCGGATTGCCAGCGGCTGGTGGTCGACATCTCGGGTGACGGGCAGGAAAACGCAGGCTACACCGATGCCCGCGCCAAGTCAGAGGCAATTGCCGCCGGGGTCATGGTCAACGCCATCGCGATCGAAGACCCTGGCCAGGCCTTTCCGATCACCAGCTATTACCGCGCCTGGGTCATTACCCCCGGCGGTTTCGTCATGTCGGCGCGGGGTTTGCAGGACTATGCCCGAACCCTGCGCCTGAAACTGCTGCGGGAACTCGTCAAACCTGTCGGCTGAAGCCGCTTGACCCGCCGGTTCAATACTCCTACCCCTTGCTCCATGGGGTCTGCGTCCGCCCCGTGAGGCCACGGCCCAAGCGTCGCATCCCTGACCCTTTGCCAAGGATGCATCCCATGCCCCAGTTCGGCCAGATTACCCCTGCCTCTGCCTTTCGCCTGATCGGCACCCCCGACGCTCCAAGCGTTTTCGACGTCCGCACTGATGAGGATGTCGCCGCGCTACCCTGCTTGATCCCTACCTCACGGCAGGTGCCGCACGATGCCATATCCGCCCTGACCGACCCGCCGGGCCGGGCCATCGTCGTTTGCACCAAGGGCCGGAAGTTTTCCGAAGGGGCCGCCGCCTGGCTTCGCACGCTCGGCTGGCAGGCCGAGGTCCTTGAGGGCGGCACCCTCGCCTGGCAGGCGGCAGGATTGCCGATGCTGCCCGTGGCGGCCATGCCCGCCCGCGGCACCCCTTGGGTCACCCGCCACCGCCCCAAGATCGACCGCATCGCCTGCCCATGGCTGATCCGCCGATTCATCGACCCGACCGCCCGCTTCCTGTTCGTGGCCCCATCCGAGGTCCAATCCGTTGCCGACCGCTTCGGTGCACTGCCCTTCGACATCGAAGGCGTGACCTTCAGCCATCGGGGCGACTCCTGCACCTTCGACGCGCTGCTGGACGATTTCCACCTGCACACCGAAGCGCTGGACCGCATGGCGCTGGTGATCCGCGCCGCCGACACCGACCGGCACGATCTTGCCCCGCAGGCGGCCGGTCTTCTGGCGCTCTCGGTCGGCATGTCACGAATGTGTCGTGATGATCTGCAACAGCTTGACGCCGGAATCGCGGTTTACGACGCGCTGTACCGCTGGGCCCGCGACGGGCACGAGGAAGGCCACGACTGGCCCGCAGGACGCCGTGAATGACCCCGTCTCTGGCCGAGCTGATCCGCACCTTCACCCGGATCGGTCTTCTGTCCTTCGGCGGACCCGCTGCCCAGATCGCGCTCATGCACAAGGTGGTGCTGGACGAAAAGCGCTGGGTCACCGAACCCGACTATCTGCGCGCCCTGTCGTTCTGCATGCTCTTGCCGGGGCCCGAGGCGATGCAGCTGGCCACCTGGATCGGATGGCGGCTGCACGGGGTGAAGGGCGGGCTGATCGCCGGCGGCCTTTTCGTGCTGCCGGGGGCTTTCGTCGTTCTGGCGCTGAGCCTGGTCTACGCGGCCTTCGGCGATGTGCCGCTGGTGGCTGCCCTGTTTACCGGCGTGCAGGCCGCCGTCATCGCCATCGTGATCGAGGCGCTGATTCGCGTCTCGCGCCGGGCGCTGAAATCGCGTGAATCCTACCTCATCGCCGTTGCCGCCTTCGCGGCGCTGTTCCTGTTCCAGTTGCCGTTTCCGCTGGTGATCCTGACGGCGGCGGTCTGGGGATTCCTGCGAACTTCGGCGCCGGCACGGGACCCGGCCGCTTCTCCTCCGCCTGCCGCCCTTGTCCGGTCGCTGAAGGCCGGCGCGGTCTGGCTGTCGATCTGGCTGATCCCGCTTGGAGCGCTGGTCCTGCTGGCTCCCGGACGCCTGGCCGAGATCGGGATCTTCTTTTCCAAGCTGGCAATCCTGACCTTCGGCGGCGCCTATGCCGTGCTGGCATGGATGGCGCAGGAAGTCGTCGAGGACAAAGGCTGGCTGACGCTGACGCAGATGATGGACGGGCTGGGCCTGGCCGAGACGACGCCGGGGCCGCTGATCCTGGTCAACGAATTCGTGGGCTTCATGGCTGCGCATCAAGTCGGCGGCTGGAGCCTTGGAATCGCAGGCGCTGCAATCGCGCTGTGGATGACCTTCGTCCCGTCTTTCCTTTTCATCTTCACCGGTGCCCCGTTCATCGACCGGCTGACCCACATGCCGCGCCTTTCTGGCGGGCTGGCAGCGATTACGGCGGCTGTTGTCGGGGTGATCGCCAACCTGTCCTTGTGGTTTGCGCTGAACGTCCTTTTTTCCAGCGTGCCTGAAGTCACTTTGGGCCCGCTGTACCTGTCCTGGCCCGATCCCGCCAGCCTGCGGCTTCTGCCCGCCGCAATTGCGGTCTTCGCGGCTGCTGCGCTCTTGTGGCGGCACTGGTCATTGATCTGGGTCCTTGGGCTTTCGGCACTTGCCTCGGCCTTAGCGGCGCTTGTCTGACAACGCGTGCGACTTTCGGACCGCCGCCCCTTCCCTTGGCCCCCGAATCCCCCCTATGGTGGGGATACTTAGGAAAGGGCACTTGATGGCGCGTTCCATCGACTACGGCACCCTCATGCACCGCGCGATGCGCGGGCTGATTCAGGACGTTCTGGCCGACGTTGCCCGAAATGGCCTGCCCGGCGCGCACCATTTCTTCATCACCTTCGATACCACCTATCCGGGTGTCGAATTGGCTGACTGGCTGCGCGAACGCTATCCGACCGAAATGACGGTGGTCATTCAGCACTGGTTTGAAAACCTGACTGTGACCGATGACAACTTTGGCATCACCCTCAACTTCGGCAACAACCCCGAGCCGATGCTTATTCCCTTTGATGCGGTCCGCACCTTTGTCGACCCTTCGGTGGAATTTGGCCTCCGGTTTGAAACCCAGTCGACGGATGAGGATGATGACGAGGAAGAGGAAGACGAAATCGAAGTCGAGGAAGACCCCGTCCGTCAGGAAGCACAGGTCGTGTCCCTTGACCAGTTCCGCAAGGGCTGAGCGTTGAGCGGCGATCTGGCCCTGTTCCGCCGCAGGCTGATGCGGAACCCCAAGCAGGTTTCGGCCATCTCGCCCTCGTCTCGCTTTCTGGCGCAGGCAATGGCCGAAGGGCTTGGCCCCCAGACCGGCCGCGTGGTGGAATTCGGTCCCGGCACCGGATGCCTGACCCGGGCGATCCTTGGCGCGGGGGTTGCCCCTGAAAATCTGTCGCTCTTCGAACTCGACGCCGATTTCGTCGGGCATCTGAGGGCGCAGTTTCCAGGCGTGGCGGTACACCACATGGGCGCAGACCGCGCAGATGAGGTGGTGGCGCCGGGCGTCGGGGCCGTCGTCTCGGGACTGCCGCTCTTGTCGATGCCGGCGCCGGTGCGCGAGGCGATCGTCGGCGCCGCCTTCCGGGTTCTGGCACCTGGCGCACCCTATATCCAGTTCACCTATGGCCCGAAGCCTCCGGTGCCGCCGGAAAGCCTTGAAAAGCTTGGCCTGCGCGTCGAACCTGGCCGCAAGGTCTGGCTGAACCTTCCCCCGGCGCGGGTCTACCGGTTCTATCGCGTCTGACCTCGCCGTTTCCGGTATGCGACGGTATGCCAATTGATTTCGCGGCCCCGCGGCGCTAAGGGGCAGCGAAAGCATCGAGGAGGCTCATGATGACCGCGACCCGTTCGGCAACCCGCACCGAAACCGACAGCTTTGGCCCGCTTGAGGTGCCCGCCGACAAGTTCTGGGGCGCACAGACCCAACGCTCGATCATCAACTTTCCGATTGGCTGGGAACGTCAGCCAGTGGCGATCATCCGGGCCCTTGGGGTGATCAAGAAGGCCTGTGCGCTGGTCAACATCGCGCAGGGCGACATCCCGGCAGAGCTTGGACAGGCGATTGCAGCGGCCGCGACCGAAGTGATCGACGGCAAGTTCGACGACAACTTCCCGCTGGTGGTCTGGCAGACCGGCTCCGGCACCCAGTCCAACATGAACGCGAACGAGGTGATCTCGAACCGTGCCATCCAGATGATGGGCGGCGAGATGGGATCGAAGAAGCCGGTCCACCCGAACGACCATGTGAACATGAGCCAATCGTCGAACGACACCTTCCCGACCGCGATGCATGTGGCCATCGGCATGATGGCGCGCGATGTGCTGATCCCCGGTCTGGAAAAGCTCAGCAAGGCGCTTTGGGCCAAGTCGGCCGAATTCAACGACATCATCAAGATCGGCCGCACCCATACCCAGGACGCCACCCCCCTGACCCTGGGGCAAGAGTTCTCGGGCTATGCGACCCAGGTCGACAAGGGCATCGCCCGGGTGAAGATGTGCCTGCCCGACATCTATGAACTGGCGCAGGGCGGCACCGCCGTCGGCACCGGCCTGAATACCCGGGTCGGCTGGGATACCCGCGTCGCGGCCGAAATCGCAAAGATCACCAACCTGCCCTTCGTCACCGCTCCAAACAAGTTCGAGGCACTGGCGGCACATGACGCCATGGTCATGTTCTCGGGCGCGCTGAAGACCGTCGCAGCCAGCCTCTTCAAGATTGCCAACGACCTGCGGCTTCTCGGTTCCGGCCCCCGCTCCGGTCTGGGCGAGCTGATTCTGCCGGAAAACGAACCCGGATCGTCTATCATGCCGGGCAAGGTCAACCCGACGCAGGCCGAAGCACTGACCATGGTCTGCGCCCAGGTGATGGGCAATGACGCGGCCGTCGGTTTCGCCGGGTCGCAAGGACACTTCGAACTGAACGTCTACAATCCGATGATGTCCTATAACGTGCTGCAATCCATGCAGCTTCTGGGCGACGCGGCAGGGTCCTTCACTGACAACATGGTGGTCGGCACGCAGGCGAACGTCGGCCGGATCGACCAGCTGATGAGGGAAAGCCTGATGCTGGTCACCGCGCTGGCGCCGACCATCGGCTACGATGCAGCAACCAAGGTCGCCAAGACCGCGCACAAGAACGGCACCACCCTGCGCGAAGAGGCGATTGCGCTGGGCTATGTCGACGGCGAGACTTTCGACCGCGTGGTTCGGCCGGAAGACATGATCGGCCCCAAAGGCTGAGGCGGAAGGCTCATGGCCGAAATCATCAATCTGCGCAGCGCGAAGAAGCAGGCGGCCCGCAAGGCCGCCCGCATACAAGCGGACGCGAACGCTGCCAGGTTCGGCCAGACCAAGGCCGAGCGTGCGCTGTCGGCGGCTCGGGCCGAAAAGGCAAAGCAGGATCTGGACGGGCACAAGCGCGAAACGGATTAAGGGCGCCTTAACCGCACTGTGGAAGCCTCTACGGCAGGAGGTGCCTAATGAAGGATTTGCCAGACACCATTTCGCCCGAACGCTGGATCGTTCATATCTTCTCGGCCAGAAGTGCCGCCGAAGGTGGCACCGTCCGGCGCAAGGTAACGGACGTCGAACGCCTGATCGGACGCGACAGGTTCCTTTTCGAAATCCGCCGCCGCGGGTTCCGGGTTGTCGAAAACGCCGGCCAATTCATCGTGTTCTGCAACCGCGAACCGGTCTATCTTCTGCAGTGACCCCAGAGGCTGCGGCAAATCTTTTCGAAAAGATTTGCAAAATCCTTCGAAGGATTTTGTCCCCGGCCAACCATTGCGCTATTCCTCCACAATGACCGCCCGCCCTGTCAAACGATCACTGACCTTGCACGGTCATCGCACCAGCGTTTCGCTGGAGGCGGCATTCTGGGACGCTTTCCGTGATATCGCGCTGGAAAAAGGCATGCCGCTCAACCAGCTTGCGGCCGAGGTCGACGACGCGCGCACCGGCGACGAGGGCCTTGCCTCGGCAATCCGGCTGTTCGTGCTTGCGCATTACCGCGCGGCAACGCGCTGAAGCGTGCTCGCCAGATCGCCATAGCCAGTAGACCGCCGCTCATAAGCAAGTCCCAGGCGCGCCGCACAGTCCCGGGCCTTGACGTCCAGCGCCGGATCTTCGACCTGGGCCTGATAGACCAGCTTGGTGTAATTGCCGAAATACATGTCCCGCAGCTCTGGATGGCGGTCCAGACCCATCGGCTTCCAGACGAAGGCGTCGAACTGCCGAACCAGGAAATCGGTTAGGTAAAAGGCAGTGAATTCGGTATCGGCCTTTGCGGCAAATGCGGCATTGCCTTCAAAAAACGAATAACAGTGTGGGCCTTCGACCATCTCGACGCCCAGTTCCTTGCACTTTTCGAGCAATTGACCGCCAGTGCCGCAGTCCGCATAGACGACGAAGATTGATGCATAGCGCCCACGCGCATCCTCGACTGCTTCGGCTACGGCTGGGATGATCCTGTCAGGCCAAAGGTGCAGCTTTGCGGGCAGGCATTGCAGGTCCAGATGGGTCCAGCTGTTGGCGGCCTTCAGCGCAAGGATTTCATGCGCAAGTGCCCCGCAGGCGATCAGCAAGACCTTCCCGGATCGTGTCGGCGCAAGACCGGCTTCAGTCAAAGCTAGATCATCCATGCCGCCCCCCTCGGGCCAATGGGCGCTATCGGCCGACGCGGGACCAGGTCAGGATCAGGCTGGCTGACAGCGCCGCGAAGGCCACGGCCGCAAGCGGCATCCCCGACCAAAAGGCCAGTGCAAGCGTCAGCCCCGCAGACAGGATAACCAGCGCAAGTAGTCCAAGAAAATGCGTCAGCGGCATGTTGTGCCCCCCTGACGACCAATCTGCGCCCCGTACCGGCCTTTCGCAAGCCCGTCCGGGATCACAGAGCTGTGCGATGGGTCAGGACCCGATCTGGTTGTGCTTGCGCGCGACGAACTGCTTGGCGGTTTCCACCGCTACGGCAGCATCGCGGCAATAGGCGTCGGCACCGATGGCGCGACCAAACTCCTCGTTCAGCGGAGCGCCGCCAACCAGCACGATATAGTCCTCGCGCATGCCCTTTTCCTTCATCGTGTCGATCACGACCTTCATGTAGGGCATTGTCGTGGTCAGCAGTGCAGACATGCCAAGGATATCGGGCTGCTCTTTTTCCAGCGCGTCCAAGTACTTCTCGACCGCGTTGTTGATGCCAAGGTCGATAACCTCGAACCCGGCACCTTCCATCATCATCGCGACAAGGTTCTTGCCGATGTCGTGGATGTCGCCCTTCACCGTGCCGATCACCATCTTGCCCATCCGCGGCGCGCCGGTTTCCACCAGCAGCGGCTTCAGGATGAACATCCCGGCTTTCATGGCGTTGGCGGCCAGCAGCACTTCGGGCACGAACAGGATCCCGTCGCGGAAGTCGGCGCCGACAATCGTCATCCCGGCGACCAGCGCCTTGGTCAGGACGTCATAGGGCGTCCAGCCCCGCGCGATCAGGATGTTGACACCTTCCTCGATCTCTTCCTTCAGACCGTCATAAAGGTCGTCATGCATCTGCAGGACAAGCTCGTCGTCGGACAGTTCGGACAGGATGATGTCGTCTTCATCGGCCATGTTGGCGCTCCAAGCGGAAATTCCTGTGTCGTGAATGGTCCCAAAGCGACCGACCCACTATTCGGCAAGCGACATACACCGGATGAAAGCCGACAGAAAGCCGTCGCGGCCGGAAAAGTTGTGGCGATCGTTCACGTCTTGTTCTAGATTTCCAACATGGGCGAAGGTGACAGCATCCTGCCGGGTCAACGGCTGCGTGGGCGTGGGGCTGACAGCAACCGCGCCGGGCGGTTCGAGGCCTGCGATCACCAGGCCTATGACGACGGCTGGGATCTGCCCGAAGAGGAGCACCTGCTCCGGACCGAGACAAGGCTGGAGCGCCCACGATCAGCCATCACCTACAACCGGTCGCCCGACTTACCCTTCGACAGGTCGATCAATCCGTACCGGGGCTGCGAACACGGTTGCGTCTATTGCTATGCCCGGCCCAGCCACGCCTTCCTGAACCTCTCGCCGGGCCTGGACTTCGAAACCCGCCTCATCGCCCGCCCCGGCATCGCCAGGGTATTGGCCACCGAACTTCGTCGCCCGGCCTATACAGTTGCCCCCATCGCCATCGGCACCAACACCGACCCCTACCAGCCGATCGAACGGGAACATGGCCTTATGCCGCAGATTCTGGCGGTTCTTGCCGACTTCCACCACCCGGTCTGGATCACCACGCGCGGCACCACCATCGAACGCGACATCGATCTGATCGCTCCCATGGCAGCCGAAGGGCTGGCCGCCGTGTCGATCTCTATCACCACTCTGGACGAAAAGCTGGCCCGCCAGATGGAGCCACGTGCGCCCTCCCCCCGCCGCAGGCTGGCAATGATTCGGGCGCTGACATCCGCGGGCATTCCGGTTCGGGTGCAGGTCTCTCCGTTGATCCCGGCGCTGACAGATCACGAGTTGGAGGCCGTCATGCAGGCCGGGGCCGAAGCCGGCGCCACCTACGCAAACTCCATCCCGCTGCGCCTGCCGCTGGAAGTGGCCGATCTGTTCCGCAGCTGGATCGAATCGCATTTCCCCGACCGCGCCGCCCGCGTGATGGGCAGGGTGCGGGAATTGCATGGCGGACGGGATTACGACCCGGAGTTCGGGAAGCGGATGACCGGTCAGGGCCCTTGGGCCGACCTGATCCATCGCCGGGCCGATCTGACGCGCAGGCGGCTTGGCCTCGGCAACGGGCTACCCGCCTTGCGGACCGGTCTTTTCCGCCCGCCGCCAAGGGCGGGCGACCAGTTGTCGCTGTTCTGAGCGCGGCCCCAGGCAAATCTTTTCGAAAAGATTTGCAAATTCCTTCGAAGGAATTTGGCCCTTAGCCGCGCCGCCCGCGCCGTTCGCGTTTCGGCTCGCCCGAGGTGTCGCCTGTTCCGTCCGAGGCCGATGAAAACCCACCCAGCTTTTCGCGGATATCCTCAAGTGTCGGGCGCGGGCCCTTCGGACGGCTTTCCAGCGCTGCCCGCATCGCCCGCAGATGGTCCGGCATGGTGCCACAGCAGCCGCCAATGATCCGAACCCCGGCATCGCGCGCCAGCACCGCATATTCCGCCATCAGTTCCGGCGTGCCGTCGTAATGGATGTGCCCGTCGTGGTACTTCGGGATACCTGCATTGCCCTTGGCGATCAGTGGGCGTTCGGTCCCGGTCGAGGCAAAGCCCAGCACTGTCCGCATGAGATCGGACGCCCCGACCCCGCAATTTGCACCAAAGGCAATCGGCGGGTTCGGCAGTTTTTCCACCATGTCGGCCATTGCGGCCGAGGTGACGCCCATCATCGTCCGGCCCGCCGTGTCAAAGCTCATGGTGCCGCACCAGGGCATTCCGGCCAGGGCGGCAGCTTCGGCGGCGGCGCGGTATTCCTCGGACGCGCTTATCGTTTCGACCCAGAGGACGTCAGCACCGCCTTCTTTCAGCCCCTCGGCCTGCTCGTGGAACATCTCGACCGCAAGCGCATGGGTCAGCGTGCCCATCGGCTCGAAAATCTCGCCCGTGGGACCGACCGACCCTGCCACCACGACCGGATGGCCAGCCGCATCGGCAATCTCGCGCGCAAGGGCCGCACCGACGCGGTTCAACTCGTGCACCCGGCCCTGCGCGCCGTGCAGTTTCAACCGGCTGGCATTGCCGCCGAAGGTATTTGTCAGGAAGATATCCGACCCTGCCTCGACCGCGCCCCGATAAAGCTTGCGGATGTTGTCGGGTTTGTCGGTGTTCCAGAACTCGGGTGGTTCGCCCGATTCCAGACCCATGTTGAACAGGTTGGTCCCAGTGGCCCCGTCGGCCATCAGCCAATCGCGCGAGGCGAGCATGCGGGAAAGCGCGTCGGTCATCTTTGGGCTTCCTTCAACTTGGTGTTCGCCCCTCGGTTTGCCATGGCAGGAAGAGAGTGGCAATTTCATATTCCGCATCACTTCTTGGCCCCAACCTCAACTTCAGGTCGGGCAAGGCCGGACCTTCCGCGAATGCAAACGGCGCGGACCGGAGCCGGTGCCGCGCCGCGCAAGGTCTGTTTCAGCCTAAAGCCCTAGATCTCGCTCATCAATTGGACCTTCGCGACCGGCAGCAGTTCGGCCATCTTCGCGCGCACGTCCTCGGCGCTGGCCTTGCCAGCCAGATCCGCGACCAGTTTGCGGACCACATCCTCGATCCCCGCCTCTTCGAAATCGGCGCTGACGACTTCCATCGCATAGGCTGTAGCATCGTCACCAGTCTTGCCCAGCAGCTCCGCCGCCCAAAGCCCGGTCAGCTTGTTCCGCCGCGCCTCGGCCCGGAACTGCATCTCGCTGTCATGTGCAAACTTGGCCTCGAAGGCATTCTCGCGGTCGTCAAACGTGGTCATCGGGGCCCCCCATGGATTCAGGCGTTGGTTCAGGCATTGGTTCAAGGTTTCGATTCCATATGCCTATCCCCTTGCCGCGCTGCAACCCCTGTTTGGCCGACAGCCGCCGCCCGGACCCGCGATACGCGCCTTACGCGCCTTGCGAGCGCGCGACCCTTGGACTATAGGCCAAGAGAACAACTCTGGCGCTCTACGATCCCGCCGGGAACCCGTCATCGGAGCATGCATGGCACGGCGCAAGAAGGTCTACGAAGGCAAGGCGAAGATCCTCTACGAAGGCCCCGAACCCGGCACGCTGATCCAGTACTTCAAGGATGACAGCGCGCCTACCGTCGCGGCCCCCGCAACGCTGGAAGGCAAGGGCGTTCTGAACAACCGCTTGTCGGAATTCTTCATGACAGGCCTGAACCAGATCGGCGTGCCGACGCATTTCATCCGCCGCATCAACATGCGCGAGCAACTGGTGCGGATGGCGGAAATCATCCCGCTTGAGGTGGTGGTCCGCAACTTCTCGGCCGGGCCGATGACTGCAAGGCTGGGCATCCCAGAGGGCACGCAACTGCCCCGGCCGATCGTGGAATACTACTACAAGGATGAACGCCTGAACGCGCCGCTGGTGGCCGAGGAACACATCGTCGCCTTCGGCTGGGCCAACCAGCAGGACCTTGACGACATCATCGCTCTGGCACTGCGGGTGAACGACTTCCTGTCGGGCGTGATGATGGGCGTCGGCATCCGCCTTGCCGACTTCAAGATCGAGGTTGGCCGCGTCTGGGACGGAGACTATATGCGCCTGATCGTCGCGGATGAGATCAGCCCGGACAGTTGCCGCCTTTGGGACATGCGCATGCCGGAACGGCCCGATGGCAGCCTGCCCGACCCTCAGCCGATGAACGATGTTTATAGCGAGCTTGCCCGCCGGCTTGGCGTGATGCCGTCGAACGTGACGCACACGACAAAGCCCACACTGATCAACTGACCCGATCCCGGCACCCTTGCCCCCTGCTCGCCCCTTCGCTAAGGACGGGCAAAACCACGCCATCGGAGGCCCAGATGAAAGCCCGCGTCACCGTCATGCTGAAATTCGGCGTCCTTGATCCGCAGGGCGAGGCTGTGCGCCATGCGTTGGGCTCTCTGGGGTTCCAGGGTGTGAATGGTGTCCGTCAAGGCAAAGTGATCGAGCTTGATCTGGTCGAATCCGATCGTGCGGCTGCCGAAGCCGAGGTGAAGGCGATGTGCGAAAAACTTCTCGCCAATACGGTGATCGAAAGCTACCGGGTCGAAATCCTGTAAGATCACCCGCCCTGAGATCCCTGTTCAGACGGCCCGAAACCGGCAGCTGGCAAGCAACCCACGTCCCCCGGTGCCGGCATCGAAACTGCAACTGGCCCCGAACAGCGCCGCGATTTCCGCCACGATGGCCAACCCCAACCCATATCCGCCCGCCCCGCTGCCCGAAGCGCCACCCGTGCCGGCCTGCGGCACCATGCGCTGAGGGACGCGGGCAAGCTGCAACTGCGACAGGCGGTCCTGCGGCAGGCCCGGCCCGTTATCCTCGACCTCCAGCACCTGAAATCCCGGCTCTGCCCGGACCCGCACGGTCACCACCGCCCCCGGCCCGCCATAGCGCAGCGCATTGTCCAGAAGGTTACGCAGCAATTCGGCGACCAGCACCGGCTCGGCCAGCACCTCGGCCTGCTGCGGTCCTTCATAACCCAGGTCGATCCCCGCATCTGCCGCGCGGGGCAACGCCTCGCCCGCCAGATCGCGTGCAAGCGTGGCCAGATCGACCGGCTGCAACGCCAATCCGGTTGCCGCCGCATCGACCCGAGCCAGCGCCAAAAGCTGCGCCAGCACCCGTTCAGCCCGGACCAATGCCGCATCCGCCTTGTCCAGCGCCGCTTCGGCCTGCACGCGGTCCCCGGCGCGCCGGGCCAGCGCAAGCTGGGTGCGCAAGGTGGCCAAGGGCGTGCGCAACTGGTGGCTGGCATTGCCGGTGAAGTTCCGTAGCGCCGCCACCGCCCCATCCAGCCGCGCCATGAAACTGTTGATCGCCCCGGCCAGTGGCGCTGCCTCGACCGGAACCTCGGCCGTCAACGGGCGCAGGTCATCGGGTGTGCGTTCGCCGATCGCCGCGCCCAGCCGGTCCAGCGGGCGAAAGGCCAACGTCACCGCAAGCCAGACGATCGCCACCGTGCAGAGCATCAGCACCAGAATCCGCAGGGCCGACCGGATCAGGATCGTCCGCGCCAGTGTGCTGCGCGCCAGGGTCGATTCCGCCACGGTCACGGTAAAGGCCACCGACTCCGACCCGGTGGACACCCGCCGCATCAAGGTGGCACTGCGGATCGGCACCGCGCCGAACAAGCCGTCGGCAAAGCCGATCCCCTCGTCACCGAGCGCCACAAGCGACAGGGCTTCATACCCGGTCAGGAACTGCCCTGCGGGGGCATCCACCCGATAGAACACCTGGTCTTCAGCTGCCGACGCCAGCATTTCCAGCGCGGCGAAGGGCACGTCCACCTCCAGCCCGCCGCCTTCGTCCACCGTCACCCGTTCGGCAATGGCCAGCGCCGATCCCTCCAGCACGCGGTCGGAAAGACCTTGCGCCGTCAAGACCGCCTCGCGCCAGGTGTCGGCCAGCGCGATGATGCCCAGCGCCGTCGTCGCCAGCATCAGCCACGCCAGAAGCTGCCGCCGCAGCGAATTGCCGGTCATGCGCCCTCCGCCGGTTTTTCCAGCAGATAGCCAAGCCCCCGGGCAGTGCGCAGGGTCAGGCCAAGGGGAGCAATACGACGGCGCAGGCGCGAGACATATTGCTCGATCGCATTGTCCGACAGCAGGTCGTCCAGCGAGGTCAGCGATTGCACGATGGCCTCTTTCGTCACCACCTTGCCGGCGCGCAGGAAGAACAGCTCCAAAAGCGCCCGTTCCCGCGGCGGCAGGTCCAGATCGGCCTCCTCGGCGCGGAACTGCCGGGTTGTCAGGTCCAGCGTTACCTGTCCCAGCCGCACCACCGATGATCGCAGCCCCGCCTGCCGTCGCAAAAGTGACCGCACCCGCGCCTCGAACTCTCGCACGTCAAAGGGCTTGGACATGTAGTCGTCCGCCCCAAGGTCCAACCCCCGCACCCGCTCTTCCGCCGAACCGCGCGCGGTCAGGATCATCACGGCGGGCGACGGCGTTCGGGCCCGGACGCGGCGCAACAGGCTCAGCCCGTCCAGCCCCGGCAGGTTCAGGTCCAGCACCACCAGCTCGAACAGTTCGGCCAGAAGCAATGCCTCGGCGGCCAGACCGTCATGCACACAATCAACCGCATGGCCCGAGCCCGCCAACAGCGCGGTCAGCGCCTCGGCCAGCGGCAGATCATCCTCGACAAGCAAAAGGCGCATGGCTTCCCCCAGCAGAAGCCTAGTGCAGGCCCGCTGTCAGCGAAAGCCATCCATAGGGGGTTTGCAACCCGGCGAGGGCAAGGGCGAAGACCGGCCAGAATGCCCAAGCCCAGCCTTGACGCTTGAGCAGTTGGCCGCATTGGGGCAGGCTTCTGCCGATGTGGCGCCTTCTCCCCCTTCTGGTCGGCCTGATGTCGCCTGCGGCGGCCGAACCCTCGCGCTATCCCGCGCCGGAGGGCGAGACGGGCATCCTGTCGATCTATTCCACCCTCGATCAGCCACTTGCCGCCCCGCTTATCGCCGCGTTTCAGGCCGAGAATCCGGGCGTTACCGTGGTCTACGACGAACTCCTTGCTGCCGAAATCGCGGCGCGGGTGATTGCGGAAACCGACAGCGGCGGCCGGACCGCCGATTTCGCCTTTTCCTCGGGCATGGACCTTCAGGTCAAGCTGACCAATGACGGCTATGCGCAGCCGGTCAACGTGCCCCTGGCGCGCGACTGGCCCGACTGGGCCAACTGGCGCGAGACCGCCTTTGCCCTGACCTTCGAACCGGGCGTTCTGGTCTGGCACAAGCCGTCGTTTCCCGACGGCCCGCCGCAGTCACGGCTTGAGGTGATCGACTGGCTTTCCCGCCCCGAAGCGATGGGGCGGATCGGCACCTATGACGTGACCCGCTCGGCGGTGGGGTATCTTTACCTGGCCAGGGACGCCGAGCATTTCGCCGACATCTGGTCGCTGGTCGCGGCCATGGGGCGGGCACGCCTGCAGACCTTTCCGACCAGTCAGGAAATCATCGACCGCGTGGCCGATGGCAGGCTGGCCTTGGGTTACAACATCCTTGGCTCCTACGCCGACGCCCGCGCCCGGCAAGAGCCGGACCTTGGCGTCCTATTGCTCAAGGATTTCACCGTGGTCGTCAGCCGCGTCGGCCTTGTGCCCCGCGCGGCTGCCCGGCCTGACCTCGGGACGGCCTTTCTGGCCTTCCTGATGGGGCGCGAAGGGCAAACGATCATGGCCGAACGCCTGCGCCTTGCGGCCGTGTCGCTGGAAGTGTCGGCAGAGAACTCCGCCCGCGCGATGGAAGCCGCCCTGGGCGAGCAACTGCGCCCGGTGCCGGTCAGCCCCGGACTTCTGGCCTATCTGGACCAGTCGAAACGCGCCCGCCTGATCGCGCGGTGGCAAAATGCCCTGTCCGGCACGCCAAACCCCTGAAGTGCAGTTCTCTGTCAGCTTTCCGACAGGTTTCTATGCTGCACTGTAACAATGGGACCGGCGCGAGGAGGCGCCGCCCGGAATGAGCCGGCACACGAAGGTGCCATAGGAGGAGAAAAACATGAAACACGCCATTCTCGGCGCGGTATTAGCCGTCGCCAGCGCAACCGCAGCCTTTGCGGAGGAATACACGATCATGGCCCCGGCGGCCCCCGGCGGCGGCTGGGATTCCACCGCGCGTACCATCCAGGAAGTCATGGTCGCCGAAGGCATTTCCGGCAACGTGCAGGTCCAGAACGTGCCCGGCGCGGGCGGCACCGTGGGCCTTGCGCAATTTGCAGCCTCGACTGCGGGAGATCCTAAACAGCTGATTGTCGGCGGCTATGTCATGGTGGGCGCGATCCTGACCAACGCCTCGCCGGTCAGCTTGGCCGACGTCACCCCGATTGCCCGCCTGACCGGCGAGGCCGTGGGTATCGCGGTGTCCGCCTCCAGCCCGATCCAGAACATCAACGAACTGGTCGAGATGATGAAGGCCGATCCCGGCGCGGTCTCCTGGGCGGGCGGCTCGGCGGGGGGCGTAGACCACATCACCGTGGGGCTTCTGGCCAAGGCCGCCGGCATCGACCCGACCAAGATCAACTATGTCGCCTTCTCGGGCGGTGGCGAGGCGCTGGCGGCCATCCTTGGCAGCCAGGTGACCGTCGGCATCTCCGGCGTCGGTGAATTCCTGCCGCAGGTCGAAGCCGGGGCCCTGCGGATGCTGGCGGTCTCGACCGCCGAAAAATGGCCGGGCACCGATGCCCCGACGCTGATGGAGTCGGGCTATGACGTGAACGTGCAGAACTGGCGCATGATCGCCGCCGCGCCTGGCCTGACGGACGACCAGAAAGCCGCCGTCATGGCCGATATCGACAAGCTGGCGAATTCGGCCGGTTGGAAAGCCGCGCTGGAAACCAAGGGCTGGGCCAACACCTACCTTGCCGGCGCAGATTTCGAAGCCCAGCTTGCGAAAGAGATCGAAGCCACGACCGCCGTCCTCAAGGACATCGGTCTGGTGCAATGACCGGTCAAGCCGGAACCGGACGCCGCCCCGATGGGGCGGCGTTCATCATCGCGGCCCTTTTAGCGGTTTTCGGTGCGGTCCCGCTGTGGGACGCAAGCACGATCCCCGACAAGGGCGGCTATGCCGGGATCGGTCCCGCAGCGATGCCGAAAGTGGTCGGCTGGGCGCTGATCGCGCTTGCCGCGACCACTGCGGTGGGCGCGTTCCGGGGCAGACTTGCGGATGTGCCGCGCCAGAACCCGGTGCCGCTTTTCTGGATCGGCGGCGGGCTGGTCCTGCAAATCGCGCTTCTGCACACCATCGGCTTTTCGCTGGCGACCGGCATCCTCTTCGCCACGACCGCCGCAGGTTTCGGCAAGCGCAACCTTGTGCTGACGCTGCCGGTGGGCATCGGGTTCGCCTTTGTGGTCTATGCCATCTTCGACCGCCTCTTGCAGCTCAACCTGCCCGGCGGCCCGCTTGAAACCCTGATCCTCGGGGGCTGACCGGATGAGCACTTTCGACTTCCTGCTGCAAGGCCTTGGCACTGCGATCCAGCCGATGATCCTGATCTACGCGCTGATCGGCGTCACGCTTGGCACGGCCGTCGGCGTCTTGCCCGGCATCGGCCCGGCGCTGACCGTGGCGCTCCTTTTGCCGGTGACCTACGGTCTCGACCCCGCCGGATCGCTGATCATGTTCGCGGGCATCTACTATGGCGGGATGTATGGCGGCTCGACCACCTCGATCCTTCTGAACACGCCTGGCGAAAGTGCCTCGATCGTCACCGCGCTGGAGGGCAACCGCATGGCCAAGGCCGGCCGCGGCGGTCCGGCTCTTGCCACTGCCGCGATCGGATCGTTCGTCGCGGGGCTTCTGGCGACGCTGGCGCTGGCCTTCCTTGCCCCCCACATCGTCAAGCTGGCGCTGGTCTTCGGCCCGCGTGAGTACTTCGCCCTGATGATGCTGGCCTTCGTCACCGTCTCTGCGGCCTTTGGCGATTCGACGCTGAAGGGCCTGACCTCGCTTTTCATCGGGCTGGGCCTTGCCACCGTTGGCATCGACGGGCTGACCGGACAGGCCCGCATGTCCTTTGGCATCCCGCAGCTTCTGGACGGGGTCGAGGTGACAACCCTCGCCGTCGCCCTGTTCGCGCTTGGCGAGGCGCTTTTCGTCGCGGCCCAGACCCATGGCCTTGCTGACAAGGTCGAGGCGATCAAGGGCTCCGTCCGCATGACGCGCGAGGATTGGCGCCGCTCGTGGCCCGCATGGCTGCGCGGGTCTGCCATCGGCTTTCCCATCGGCGCCATGCCTGCAGGGGGAGCGGACATCGCCAGTTTCCTCAGCTACGGCACCGAAAAGCGCATGTCGAAACACCCCGAGGAATTCGGGACCGGCGCCATTGAGGGCGTCGCGGGCCCCGAGGCCGCGAACAACGCCGCCGCCGCCGGGACGCTGGTGCCGCTTCTGACGCTGGGCCTGCCGACCACGGCCACAGCGGCGATCATGCTTGCAGGCTTTCAGCAGTTCGGCCTGCAACCCGGGCCGCTGCTTTTCGCCACCGCACCACAACTGGTCTGGGGCCTGATTGCCAGCCTCCTCATCGCCAACGTGATGCTCCTGGTGCTGAACCTGCCGCTGATCCGGTTCTGGGTCCTGCTTCTGCGCATCCCGCGCCCGTGGCTTTACGCCGGCATCATGCTTTTCGCCACGCTGGGGACCATCGGCGTCAATCCGTCGCCGGTCGAGCTTTCCATGCTTCTTCTCTTTGGCTTCATGGGCTATGGTCTGCGCCTCTACGGCTACCCGATTGCCCCGGTGGTCGTGGGGCTGATCCTTGGACCGATGGCCGAACAGCAATTGCGCCGCGCCCTGGCGATCTCGCAAGGCGACTGGACGACGCTGGTCGCAACCCCGCTTGCGGCCGCGCTGCTTGGGATCGCGGCTTTGGCGCTGATCTTGCCGCTCATCCTGCGCCTGCGCGGCAAGGGCAAGGTCCTGTCCCAGATCGCAGGTGACAGCGACTAGCGCCGCGAGACGCGCAACCAGATTCCGTCCCGGGCCCGCACCGTCAGATGCGCGACCGGGACTGGCACCTGATCGGGCAACGCCTCGAACCGGAACGCCCGCACCAGATGGGCCAGGAGCAGTGTCCCCTCCAGCATGGCGAACCCTGCGCCGGGGCAAACGCGCGGCCCCCGCGAAAACGGCAGATAGCCGTCGCGCGCGCTTTCCCGCGCCTCGGGAGTGGACCAGCGGTCGGGGTCAAAGCCGTCCGGATTGTCCCAGATCCGGTCATGCCGCTGCAGGTGCCAAGGGCTGATCACCACCTGCGCGCCGGGCCGCACCTTCCGCCCCCGGAACTCCTCGGCCCGCGCATTCTCCCGCACCATCATCGGCACCGGAGGATAAAGCCGCAGCGCCTCGCGGAACACATCGCGGGTGAAGCGCAGCTTTCCCACGGTCGCGAACTCCGGCACCATCCCCGCCGCCTCTGCCGCCACCCTGCCTTGCGCCTCAGGATGCGTTGCCAGCAAATAAAGCGCCCATCCAAGGGCCGAGGCGCTGGTCTCATGCCCGGCGAGAAAGAAGATCGCCACCTGATCCACCATCTCGCCGGTCCCGAACGCCGTGCCCGTCACCGGGTCGGGCGTTGTCATGATCCTGGTCGCCAGATCCTGCGGCGCGGTCCCTACCGCAATCGCCGCCGCCCGGTCGCGGGTCATCCCGGAAATCAACCCCCGGATCACCCGGGCCGACCGCAGGGTCGCCCTCCGGTGCAGGCGCGGCACCCAGGCCGGCACGGGCAGGAAGGCCGCAAGGTTCAGGATCGGGGCGGAACGCTGATAGGCGCGGAACTCATGGAAGACCGCTTGCGCGACCTTGTCCTCGATCGGGATCGAGAACAGCGTCCGGAAAATCACATCCGCCGCCGCATGGCTGGCGGCAAGCTCTACCTCTACAGCGCCGGTCTTCATCCGCTGAACCGCCGCTTCGGCCGCAGCCCAGATCGCCGGAAACGCTTCTTTCACCCGCCCGCCTTCGAAAGCCGGGTCGATGATCCGCCGCTGGCGCTGCCATTCCTCGCCGTTGGTGACAAAGACCGACCGGCCCAGAAGCGGTCGCAGCCCTTCGGTCACCCGCCCCGACTTGGGGAAATCCGCAGGCCGCTCATCCAGCACAAGGCGCACCAGTGCAGGGTCGTTGCAGAGGTAGCTGCGAAAGAATGGCGTGCGGAACTCGGCCATCCAGGCCCGGTAAAGCCGCGCCGGCTGCGCTGACAGTATGTCGCGCCGGAAAAGCCGCAGATAACCCCAAAGCGACACCCGGTCCGGCCGGGCTTCGGGTTTCGGCGGGGTCATTCCACGCTCCTGTAGGGGCTGAAGGCCCGGGTGATCCGGCTTGAGGATGGTTTGCGGCCCCGAAACCGCTCGACCAGGGTCATCGGCCCCGCCGTGATCCGGAAGTAGTCATAGTCGCCAGGCCGGTCGAAGGCGCAGAGATACTGGAAATGCAGCCGGAAATAGCGTCGTTTCAACGCGCGCCAACGCTCTGGGCTCAGCGTCTGACTGAAGGCAGCCGAAATCACCAGCGGCCAACGCTGGCTTTCCGTAGCAACCCCAGTGACCGCCACCGGATCGCACAGCGCAAAGCTGCAACCATCACCCGGAGCGCTCACATCGACCCAGGTCAGGTCGTCGCGCTGCGCCAGAAAGGCCAGGTCGCGCCTGAGCCGCGTGGCACCCGGCAGAAAGGACACCATGGGTACCGCCTGCCCCATGGACAGAAACCCCAGCGCCGGGCCGCCAGGCACCCCGTCGCGGATCAGGTCGGCCAGCACCGATACCGCCAGATGCGCCCCCGAGGAATGACCGACCACCAGCACCTCATCGACCTCGCCGTCCAGTGCCGCCCTCACCCGCGTCCGGAATTCGGCCAGCCGCGCCTCCAGCACCGCCGGGTAGGCTCCGCCCTCCAGCGCACTGAAGGCATAGTCATGCATAAGGTAATAGACGAGTAGCCAGCGATCGATCCGCCGGAACCCCTCCAGCACGGCCCAGATCACGACGGCGGACAGGAACCAGTCCAGGCCCCAGGGCAAGGCTATAAACCGCAGCACAACCCAACCTGCCATCAGCGCTACCAGCGCCTGCAGGATCAAAAACACCGCAGGATAAAGCGCTGCAATCATCGGACCCTTGCGCAACTGCACCAGTCGCCGAAAAGCCCCCGAAGCGACATAGACCCAGGCCGTCCGCGCCAGTTGCACATAGGTGCCCAGAATCCCCCGCGCCATCGACTCACGCACCAGATCGGACCAGACCAGCACTTCGATGTCGCTCTCCGTCCTGCGCCCGTCCATCATCGTCGACACCGACCAGCCGTAAGTCTCGCCGCTGCGGGGCCGCAGATCCAGCGCATAGCCCGAGATCGCAGCCTGAGCCGCACCCTCCTTGCGGTAAAGCTCACGGTAGCGGCGCGGCGGAAACGGATCGTAGCCTGGGATGTAAAGCACATGTCTGCGAAACGGCACCACGACCGCATCATCCCTGTCGTTGTTTGGCGCCACGCCCATCCTGCCAGTCTGCCCGCTCACTGCTTAACCGCAGCTGAGCAGGAGTGTAGCCGGATCAGGTCTGGGGATAAGCCCCGATCTGCATCGGTCAACCCGGAACTGGCAGACCCAAAATGTAATAGGTTTCCAGCATCCAATAGCTGAAATCGGTAAAGGCCCCGGTGACCAGCGCCAAGCCGACAATCAGCAACAGCGCGCCCATCGCCCGCTCGATCAGCTTCATGTGGCGTTTCAGCTTTCCCATCAAGACCATTGATCTTTCGACGAAGATCGCCGCGACAAGGAACGGCAGACCAAGGCCAAGGGCATAAACGCCCAACAGCAGCGTGCCGCGTTCGGTGCTGCCTTCCTGCGCTGCAAGGCTCAGGATCGCGCCCAGTTGCGGGCCGATGCAGGGCGTCCAGCCGAAGGCGAAGGCCAGGCCAAGCACATATGCCCCGACCGCCGATCCGCCGCGTTCGCCGGCATCCATCCGCATTTCCCGGTCAAGCAGCGCGATGCGGAAGAGACCGACAAAATGGAGCCCGAAAATGATGACGACGACGCCCGAGATCTGGGCCAGAAGCTCCTGGTTGTTCAGAACAAAGGCTCCCAGCGCCGAAGCGGTGAAGCCAAGGATCAGGAACACCGTCGAGAGGCCCATGACGAAGAACAGCGCCGGCAGAATCACCCGCCGCCGCGCCTGTCCGTCCCCCGTCATCTCGCCCATCGAGATGCCGCCCATATAGGCAAGGTAGGGCGGCACGATCGGCAGCACGCAAGGTGACAGAAAGGACAGAACCCCCGCCAGAAGCGCGACAGTCATCGCGGGCAGCAGTGCAGCGTCGATGATCTCGATTCCGAACATGAAGGGTCCCCTTGCAGCTCAGATAGCCTGTTTATCGACCTGCGTCACCCGGACAGCGCGTCACATCCGCGTGGCCTGACTGTAACCTTGCCGGGGCCTGTCCGGGCGGATACATCCGGCGCCATGGACCACTGGGATGAGATCGTCGATTGCGAGGGGCTGCTTTGCCCGCTGCCGGTGCTGCGGGCCCGCAAGCGGCTGCTGTCGCTTGCGTCCGGCACCGTGCTTTGCGTCCGCGCCACCGATGCGATGGCTGCGATCGACCTGCCGCATTTCTGCGCCGAGGCGGGGCATGCCTACCTCGGCGCACGGGCAGAGGGGTCTGTCACCCTCCACCTGATCCGCAGGGCCTGATCGGCGGGTCCAGGCGCTTAGCGCCCGACCGACCACCACCCCTTGCGCTTGGGCTTCGACGAGTCCTCGGTCACGGCTTGCGCCGGGTCGGGACGGACCGCTTCGGCCACTGGCTGCTGGCCCGGATCAGGCACAAGTTCCGGGGACTTCGCAGCTTTCGGCTTGGCCGGGGCGCGGCTGCGCGAGGCTTTGGGCTTTGCCGGCGCTTCGGGGGCAGCTTCCGCCACAACCTCGGCCAGAGCAGTAACCTCTGCCGTCATTTCGGCGACAGGTTCCGCCCCGGCCGATTTCGCCCGGGACGCCCGCTTGCGGGGCGCCGGCTTGGCTGGTTCGGCGGGTGCAACCCCTGCCACCGGTTCCGGGGCAAGCTCTGTCGCAGACGCGGCAACCGGCTTGGGTTCCGGCCTTGAGTCCGGCGCTTCGGCGCCCTTGCGGGACCGCGGCTTGCGGGTGCGCTTCGCCGGAGGCTTCTCTGCCCCTGCCGCTGCTTCCTCGGTTTGAGCCTCGGCCCCACCCACGTCGTCTTCGTCGCTCTCCTCGTCCGAGGCAGCATCACTGACCGCCTGCTCACCCTCACGGGCTCCACCGCGCCGGCGCCGGCGCCGACGCCGCTTTTTCTTGCCGGGTGCGCCCGTGTCTCCGTCAGCCGCCGGGGAGGATACCACCTCGACCGCTTCGACCGCCTCGGCCTCTTCCTCTTCGATCAGGTCATCGACCAGATCGTCGTCCTGGTCCTCTTCCTCGGCCACGGGCGCGCCCATCAATCCGGCATGGCCGGAAATCACCGGGGTCTCCGGCACAACACGCAGCGCGGTCTTGAACTTCTCGATCGTATGGTCGGGGCTGATCATCGCCGGATCGGCCTCGATGCGCACGGACATGCCGTAACGGGCCTCGATCATCGCGATATGCTCGCGCTTGTTGTTGATCAGGTAGTTCACGATCCCGATCGGCGCCCTCAGCAGCACCTCTTTCGACCGCTTCCGCGTGCCCTCTTCATCAAGCGCGCGCAGAACCTGCAGCGCCATGGAATCGTCCGACCGGATCAGCCCGGTGCCATGGCAATGCGCGCAGGGCTGGGTCGTCGATTCCAGCATCCCCGGACGCAAGCGCTGGCGGCTCATCTCCATCAGGCCGAAACCGGAGATGCGGCCCACCTGGATCCGCGCCCGGTCGGTCTTCAGCTTGTCCTTCAGGCGCTTCTCGACCGAAGCGTTGTTCTTGCGCTCTTCCATGTCGATGAAGTCGATGACGATAAGCCCGGCAAGGTCGCGCAGGCGCAGCTGGCGCGCGACCTCTTCCGCCGCTTCCAGGTTTGTCTTCAGCGCCGTATCTTCGATCGAGCCTTCCTTGGTCGCCCGACCCGAGTTCACGTCAATGGCGACCAGCGCTTCGGTCACGCCGATCACGATGTAGCCACCCGACTTCAGCTGCACCACCGGGTTGAACATGCCGCCCAGATAGCTTTCCACCTGATACTTGGCGAAAAGGGGCATCGGATCATTGTGCCGCACCACCTGCTTGGCGTGACTTGGCATGATCATCCGCATAAAGTCCTTGGCGGTGCGATACCCGCCCTCGCCCTCGACGATCACCTCGTCGATCTCGCGGCTGTAAAGGTCGCGGATCGAGCGTTTGATCAGGTCGCCTTCCTCGTAGATCTTCGCCGGAGCAATCGACTTCAGCGTCAGCTCGCGTATCTGTTCCCACAGCCGCATCAGATATTCGTAGTCGCGCTTGATCTCGGGCTTGGTGCGCTTGGCACCCGCCGTGCGGATGATCAGGCCGGCACCTTCCGGCACCTCGATCTCGCCTGCGATTTCCTTCAGTTTCTTGCGATCCGCCGCAACGGTGATCTTGCGGGAAATCCCGCCGCCGCGCGCGGTGTTCGGCATCAAGACGCAGTAGCGGCCCGCCAGCGACAGATAGGTGGTCAGCGCGGCACCCTTGTTGCCGCGTTCTTCCTTGACGACTTGGACCAGCATGATCTGCCGGACCTTGACCACTTCCTGGATTTTGTAGCGCCGGGCACGGGGCGTCCGGCGGGGAGCTGCGATTTCCTCGGCCACATCCTCTTCGGCGATGGATTCGATCTCGTCATCGGTCTCGCTGGCATGGTCCATCGCGCGATAGGGGCGGACAGTCTCGCCAGCGTCTTCCGCCGGCGACGCGCCATTCGGATGGTCGTGGTCATGCCCTGCGTCATGCCCGGCGTCGTGGCCGTGCACGGCTTCCGGTGCGGCTTCCGGTGCAGCGACGGTTTCAACGATGGCATTGCCCTCGTCCTCGCCAAGGTCCACTACGTCCATACCCGACGGGCCTTCGGCCACCGCGTCCGTGACCTTGACCCTTTCGGCCCGGCCCTGAGGCCGCGGAGACCGGCGCCGGTCGCGGCGGTTGTCCTCTTCCTCTTCGGCGCGTGCCATCTGGCGCTCTTCCTCGATCAGCGCCTTACGGTCGGCGACCGGGATCTGGTAGTAGTCGGGGTGGATTTCGGCAAAGGCCAGAAATCCGTGCCGGTTGCCGCCATATTCGACAAAGGCCGCCTGAAGCGAAGGCTCCACGCGGGTCACTTTGGCAAGATAGATGTTTCCGGCAAGTTGGCGTTTGTTCAGGGTCTCAAAGTCAAACTCTTCAACCTTGTTCCCATCCACCACCACAACCCGAGTTTCCTCGGCGTGGGTGGCGTCGATAAGCATCTTTTTGGCCATTTTGTTCCAATGCGCCCGGCCTTCCAATGGCATCGCCGGGAGAGGCCCCCGGTGGATGACTGACAGGGTAAGGGCGGCTTGTTCGGGCGAGGTTGCGCGGATCAAAGCGGCGGGCCGTGCCCTTTGGGCACACCTCGCCAGTCTTTGTCATTCTCGCACACGTCATCGCGTTTCACTTCAGGCGACCTTGCGGTCGACCACCTGTAAATCCCGCATCGTCAAGGACTTGGCGGGAAATTTCAAAGCCTTGCGGCGGTTCCGACTGCTGTGCAGAAGGCGCGCATCGGGCGCCAATCCTGCACGGCAAAAATACCTGCGCGAAAATGTTACCTCCGCGTCACGCGACCCTAACGGGAAAGCGGGCGGAAAGACAATGGGCTTTCGATGCTGTGGCGACGGTGGCAGAAGGCGGCCCTGGGCTTGTGCCATGGGCGTACTCGGCGTCTGCGCCAGCGACGGGCCAGGACGACAAGCCCCCGGATGCTCAGTCCGACCACCGCGACGAAAGCCGCGAGGCCCCCGAAAATCAGCAGTCCAAGCCCCCGATAGCAGCCCCCTCACCAAGGCATTCCGGCAGCGCCGGTCAGGGCGAGGCCAAACCGATGGCCAGGCCGGCAATGCTGGGACGCAGGTCTCTTGGGGTCATTTTGCTTTCCGCACCTCGGGCGATCGCCTGAGTGCCGCAAAGGGTTAAGGACCCAAGAACATCGCTGGCAAAGTCTTGATTTCGCCAAGGTTTCGGAATGCCCCGATCCGGGACACCCGGTCAGACATAGTCTGACCGGCTTAGCCCGTACTTCGCCATCTTCTCGTTCAAGGTCCGGCGCGGCAGGCAAAGCTCCTCCATCACCGCCACGATCGACCCCTTGTGCCGGCGCATGGTGTTGTCGATCAGCATTCTCTCGAATGCTTCGACATAGTCCTTCAGCGGCTTGCCCTCGGTGGTCAGCGCTGGCCCCGCCGCCTCGTTGTCGGCCATGAGGAGGCTGGCGATCGACCCCGATCCGCGCCGGTTCTGCAAGACCGCACGCTCCGAGATGTTCACCAGTTGCCTGACGTTTCCAGGCCAGGGCGCCTGCAAGAGCTGGGCCGCCTCTTGCGCTGTAACCTGCGGGGCATCGCAGCCGTATTCCTCGGCGAACTGTTCGGACAGCCGGGTGAAAAGCTGCAGGATATCCTCGCCGCGGGTCCGCAGCGGCGGCAGAAGGATGGTCATCGCGCCCAGACGGTAGAAAAGGTCGGGCCGCAGCACGGCCTCCAGCGTTGTGTCGGGTGCATGCTGGTTGCAGATCGCGATGATGCGGGTTTCGGGCGGGGTGCCCTGATCGTTGATCACCGCGAGCAGCCGCGCCTGCAACGAATGGCTCAGCGCCTCGATGTCTTCAAGGCAAAGGGTGCCCCCCCGCGCCTCTTCGATCAGGGGCAGGTTGCCGTCCAATGCCGGGCCGAACAGCCGCGCGGCCAGCTGTTCCTCGCCCCAGGCCGCACAAGAGATGGCGACGAACTTCTTCGAGGCGCGCGGTCCGACCGCATGCAGCGCATGTGCGACAAGGGTCTTGCCGGTCCCGGTTTCACCGTCGATCAGGACGTGGCTGTCGGCCTGCCCAAGATCAAGGATATCCTCGCGCAGACGCTCCATCGCGGGGGAAGAGCCGATCAGCTTCTTCATGATGGTGGACCCGTCCGACAGCTCTTTCCGCAAGGCCCGGTTGTCCAGCGTCATCCGCCGCGCCTGGGTGGCGCGCTTGGCAAGTTCGGTCATCCGATCCGGGTTGAACGGTTTTTCCAGAAAATCGAAAGCCCCGACGCGCATCGCCTCGACCGCCATCGGCACGTCGCCGTGGCCGGTAATCATGATCACCGGCAGCCCCGAGTCCTGCCCCATCAGACGCTTGAGAAACGCCATCCCGTCCATGCCGGGCATCTTGATGTCGCTGACGACCACGCCCTGGAATTCAGGCCCGATCACCTTCAAAGCGTCTTCCGCCGAGGCATAGGTTTCCGTATCGAACCCGCTTAACGCAAGCCACTGGCTGATCGATTGCCGCATGTCTGCCTCGTCATCGACGATCGCGACCTTCATTGCGCGGGCCATTGGGACCTCTTCATTCTGCTGCTTCCTGTTTCTTGCCGAAAATCGGCAATTGCATCTCGAACACCGCGCCGCCGCCTTCACCGTTGTGGGCAGTCAGTCTTCCGCCAAGGTCGGTCACGATGCCGGAGGAGATGGCAAGGCCAAGGCCCACCCCTTCCCCGGGTTTCTTCGTCGTATAGAACGGCTCGAACAGGTTCTCGAGATCGGCGATCCCGTGGCCGTTGTCGCGCACCGTCAGCGTGGCTGTTTCGCCCGCCGACAAAAGAATGTCGATCTGAGGCGCGTTCACGTCCTTTGTCGCGTCAAGCGCGTTGCGCAAAAGATTGATTATCACCTGTTCCAGCCGGATCCGGTCGGCCAGCACCATCACCGGCTGGCGCGGCAGGCCGCGGCTTATCTTGACGACGCGGGCTTTCAATTGCGGTTCCATCATGGCCAGCGCCGATGAGACGCAGGCGCGCAGATCGACCTCTTCAAAGGCCTCGCCACCCTTGCGGGCGTAGGATTTCAACTGCCGGGTAATGGCGCCCATGCGTTCGATCAGATCGTCGATCCGCTGAAAGCTGGACAGGGCTTCTTCCGGCCGCTTGCGCTGCAACAACAGCCGGGCGCCGGCCAGATAGGTCTTCATGGCCGCAAGCGGCTGGTTCAATTCATGGCTCACGGCGGCCGACATCTCGCCCAGTGCGGCCAGTTTCGAGGATTGTGCCAGCGTCAGCTCGGCCACGGCCAAATCCTTTTGCACCTTTTCGCGCTCGGCGATCTCGCGTTGAAGCCTTGCGTTCAGCGCCCGCAGTTCGGTCGATTCCCGTTGAAACGACAAGGATCGCGACCAGGCCCTTCGGGACAGGATGTAGAAGGTGATGGCCATGAGGATGGCAAAACCCATGATCTCCAGCGCGAGGATTCCGTTCACCTGTTCGCGGACGGAGCCATAGGCGGTGAAGGTCTGGATCTTCCAGCCGCGGAAGGGCACCCGCGCCTCGGTCTTCATCACGGCCTCGCCGCGCACATAGGCGTCAGCCGGTTCATGCGTCCAGTCGGTGGTCGCTCGCAGCGCCCGGGCGATGGCCGAGGGCGGGTCGCGCAGGGCCAGCGCCACTTCCACGGGAAGGCCGCGCCACCGCGGTTCCGTCGCCAGCACCACGGTGCCTTCGCTGTCGGTCACCAGCACTGCGTCCTGCAGCCCCGACCAGGCGCGTTCGTATTTCATCAGGTCGACCGAAACGACGATGACGCCCATCGTCCTTCCATCGGCCTGCACCGAGCGCGAATAGACAAAGTCGTAGCCGCCCGCCTCTCGCTTTGCCGAAGTGAAGGTGGTCTCGTTCGTGCGCTTCGCATCGACGAAGTAGGTATCGCTGCGATTGTTGGTGCCAAGGATGTTGCGGTTGGTGGCCCCAACGACGCGGCCATCGTTGTCCAGCAGCCGGATCGATGCGACGCCGATCTGCGTCTGCAGGGCGATCAGTTTGGCCGAGGTGGCGGAGAAGTTGCCATCCTTCAGCGCCTGCACAAGTTCAGGGTCGCGCGACAAGAGCAGCGGCACCACCGAAGTCCGCTGCAATTCAGCCATCAGGTTGCCGGTGTAAAGCGCCAGCCGCACCTCGGCCCGGCTGCGGGTGTCGGCGGTGTATCGGTCGGTCAGCAGGCGGTTCGAAACCAGAACCACGCCGGCTGCCAAAAGCAGCAACAGCCCAACAGCAAGCTTGACGCGCCAAGGCAGGCCCGGGGCGGCTGTCGTCTGCTGTTGCGGGTCGATGCTGATCATGTGGAAAGATTAGGCCTGCCCCGTGAAGGCCTCAAGCTGATGGCCGTCAGGCCAGCGCCATCCCGCCCATCAGCGCGGCAAAGAGCGGGCGGCCGTCTTCCCCCCCCAGCGTGGCATCTGCGGCGCGTTCGGGGTGGGGCATCATGCCAAGGACGCGGCGGTTGTCCGAAAGCACCCCGGCGATGTCGGCCATGGACCCGTTCGGGTTGTCGCAATAGGTAAAGGCAATGCGGCCATCGCCTTGCAGGCGGGCCAGACCGTCGGCGTCGATAGTGTAATTTCCGTCATGATGCGCGATCGGGATGCGGATCTTCTGGCCCAGCACATAGCCCGCCGTATAGGCCGTGTCGGTGGTGGCGACGCGCAGCGAAACGGTCTTGCAAACGAACTTCAGCCCCGCATTGCGCATCAGGGCACCGGGGAGGAGTCCCATTTCCGTCAGCACCTGGAACCCGTTGCAGATGCCAAGCACGAAGCCGCCCCTGTCGGCATGGCCGCGAATGGCGGTGGAGATCGGCGACTGCGCCGCAATGGCCCCGCAGCGCAGATAATCGCCGAAGGAAAAGCCGCCCGGCACCCCCACCACGTCCACGCCTTTCGGCAGCGCGGTATCCTTGTGCCAGACCCGTGCCACCTCGAAGCCGGCGCCTTCGAAGGCGGTGGCAAGGTCACGGTCGCAATTGGAGCCCGGGAAGGTGATGACGGCGGCTTTCATGGACGACTCCCCGAAGGTGGCGGTTGCCCGCCTCTTAGCGCAAGGCGGCGTGAAGGGCTACCCCTTGGCGCTTGGTTGCCGGAAGGCTAGGGTCGGGACATGTTGACCGCCACCGCCCTTGCATCGCTGCACGCCCTTTTCGGGATCCGGCTGTCCACGGCGGCAGCAGTGCTGGCAGAACATGGGCAAAGCGAAAGCCTGGTTACGGCAGGCCTGCCTGATGCGGTGGTATTCCCCGCAACTACGGTCGAGGTCGCGGCCCTTGCCCGGCTGGCCACAGCACACCGCTTTGCGTTGATCGGCTGGGGGGCCGGCACCTCGCTTGAGGGGCATGCACTGGCCGTCGAGGGTGGGGTTACGGTAGATTTCCGCAACATGACGGCAGTGCTGGAGGTCCGACCCGAAGATCGGCTGGTGCGCGTCCAGCCGGGCATCAGCCGCGAAGCCTTGAACCGGGAGTTGCGGACGACTGGCTTGATGTTCCCGGTCGATCCGGGGGCAAACGCCTCGATCGGCGGAATGGCGGCAACCCGGGCCTCTGGCACCACGGCGGTGCGCTATGGCACGATGCGCGACAATGTGCGGGCGCTCGAGGTGGTGCTGGCAGACGGCCGTGTCATCCGGACCGGCACAGGCGCGCCGAAATCGTCGGCCGGTTATGATCTGACGGCGCTGCTCGTCGGATCGGAAGGGACGCTGGGGCTGATCACCGAACTGACCTTGCAGCTCTATGGCCAGCCCGAGGCGATGATGACCGCGGTCGCGGCATTTTCCGCTGTAGGACAGGCAGTCGATTGCGTGATGGCGACGATGCAGATGGGCCTGGTCCCGGCACGGATCGAGTTTCTGGACGCGGACACCGTCGCCGCCTGCAACGCGTTTTCCGGCCTTGCCCTGCCCCATGCCCCGCAGCTTCTGGTCGAGTTCCATGGCCATCCGGAGGGCGTGGCCGAAGACGCCCGCCGTTTTCGCGAGATTGCCGAGGGGTTCGGGGCAAGGGGTCTGCAACTGGCCGAACGGCCAGAGGATCGCACCCGTCTATGGGCCGCGCGACATGCGGCCTATCACGCCATCCTGGCCTCTCGCCCGGGGGCCAGGGCGGTGGTGACGGATGTCTGTGTGCCGATTTCAAGACTGGCAGAGGCCATAGAGGAAACCCGCGCCGACATCGCTGCCTCGGATATTCCGGGGCCGATCCTTGGCCATGTCGGCGATGGAAACTTCCACGCAATCCTGATGGTGCGACCCGAGGATGCGATCGAGGTTGCCACGGCAAGAATGCTTGCCGCGCGGATGGCCAACCGCGCCTTGCGGCTTGGGGGCACGATCACCGGGGAACATGGGGTAGGCTTTGGCAAGCTGGGCCATATGGCGGCCGAGCATGGTGAAGCCTGGCAAGTCATGGGCGCGCTGAAGCAGGCTCTTGATCCGTTGGGGCTGATGAACCCCGGCAAGCTTATCCCCGGCCAAGGCCGGGCAAGCCTTGCTTAGAAGTCAAAGCTCGACCGGCGGAACAGCCCGTTGTCGACTTCACGCTGGCGGCGTTCAAGGTCGATGCGCGACACCGAGGCATTCAGGTAGTCCCGCTCCAGTTCCGCGATCGTTGGAATAAGGCGCTGGGAAAGCACGGATTTGAACAGGTTGAGCATGGCTGTGGTCCTTTGTTTGTGATCAACAGATAGAACGCCGCAGCGCAGCATAACAGGCGAATATCGGGAACCCCGCCATGCACAGAACGCATGGCTCTCTTCATTCTTGCTGTAACAGCAGGCATTGCGCCAAAGATAGTGTCACTTCCTGCGGGCGTTTCCGGCTTGGGTCGCCGAAAACCGCCACAAGCAACGATGAACAGGCTTCTAGCCCTGCAGCAGCGCGCGGGCTGCAGCGCGGGCGGCTTCGGTCACCGTGTCGCCGGAGAGCATCCGGGCGATTTCCTCGACCCGCTCGCCTTCGCCCAGGGGCGTGACGGTGGACAAGGTCTGTTCCCCCGCGACCCGCTTTTCCACCCGCCAATGCCGCGCACCGAAGGCGGCAACCTGCGGGGAATGCGTGACGACCAGCACCTGTGCGCCCTTGGCGAGCGCCCGCAAGCGGCGGCCGACGGCGTCAGCCGTCGCGCCACCGACGCCCCGGTCAATCTCGTCAAAGATCAGGGTCTGTCCGGGGGTGTCGCCGGTCAGGCAGACCTTCAGCGCCAGCATGAACCGGCTGAGTTCGCCGCCCGAAGCGATGCGGTTAAGCGGTCCGGATGGCGCACCGGGGTTCGTGGCAACGGTGAAGGTCACCGCATCCACCCCTTCCGGCCCCGGTTCACCCGCCGCGAATTCGGTCACGAAGACCGCACGGTCCATCTTCAGGGGTGCCAGTTCGGCAGCCATCGCGGAATCGAGCCGCAAGGCGGCCTGTCGCCGGACGGCGGTCACTCGCGCGGCCTCGGCAGCAAAGGCAGCTTCGGCCTCGGCAACCGCTTTCTGCAGCCGGGCAATCCCTGCCGCACCCCCGTCTATCGCCTGCAATCTTACCCGCAGATCATCGGCGAAGCCGCCCAGATCATCCGGCGGGACAACATGCTTGCGCGCCAGCGCCCGGATCGCGAACAGCCGTTCTTCAACCTGCTCAAGCTCTCGGGGGTCGAAGTCCAATGCCTCCAGCGCGCTTTGGACCCCGTCTTGCGCTTCGCCCAGTTCGATCAGCGCCCGGTTCAGCGCCGCAAGCGCGGCGTCAAGGCGCCCTTCGGCTTTGTCCGAGGCCCCTTCCAGCCAGCGCAAGGCATCGCGCATCCGGCCTTCGGCACCATCGTCGGACAAGGCCATCAGGCCCTTCGCCACGTCTTCGCGGATCCGCGCAGCACCTTGCATCAGGCGGCGTCGGGCATCGAGAGCCGCGTCCTCGCCCGGTTCCGGGTTCAACTTGTCCAATTCCGCTACCGCATGGCGCAGGAATTCCTCTTCGGCGGCAGCGCGGGCAAGGGCCGCTTCTGCCCCGGTCAGGGCTGTGCGCGCGATGCGTTGGGCCGCCCAGGCGGCACGCAGCGGGGCAAGATCAAGCCCGGCATATGCGTCTAGCAAGGCCCTGTGGCCGCGCGGGTTCAAAAGACCCCGGTCGTCGAGCTGACCATGCAGTTCGACAAGATGGTCGGAAAGATCGCGCAACACCTCGCCCGAGACCCGGCGGTCATTGATCCAGGCGGTCTTGCGACCGTCCGCATAATTCACCCGGCGCAGGATCAGTTCGGACCCGGCGTCGATCCCGGCTTCGGCAAGAACGCCGCGCGCGGCATGGGCAGCGGGAAGGTCGAAGACGGCCGTCACCTCGCCCTGGGTGGCCCCCTGGCGGACCAGTTCCGCGCGACCGCGCCAGCCAAGTACGAACCCCAACGCGTCCAGAAGAATTGACTTCCCCGCCCCGGTTTCACCAGTCAGCACATTGAGACCGGGGCCAAGCTCCAGCCCCAGCCTGTCGATAATCAGGACATCGCGGATTTCAAGCGATTGCAGCATGGCGGGCCCGCGGGATGGGCAATGCGCCCATCCAGGTCACAACCATTCGCCCCGCACCATCTGGCGGTAGATCTGGCGCAACCAGCTTTCCCCCTTGGCTTCGGGCGACAGACCCTTGCCTTTCAGCAGGCGGAAGCTGTCGTCGTAGAAGGGCGAGGCCTGATAGTTGAAGCCCAGGATTGCCGCCGCCGTCTGCGCCTCGTCGTTCAGGCCAAGCGCGACATAGCTTTCCACCAACCGGTGCAGCGCTTCTGCGGTCTGGGTCGTGGTCTGGAAATCCTGCACCACGACGCGGAAGCGGTTGATCGCCGCCGTGTAGTTCCTGCGCTTCAGGTAGTAGCGTCCGACTTCCATTTCTTTTGCCGCCAGCTGGTCGAAGGCGAGATCAAACTTCAGGATCGCCGAACGGGCGTATTCGCTGTCAGGATAGCTTTCGATCACATCGCGCATGCCCTTGAGGGCCTGGAAAGTGATGCCCTGGTCACGACCGACATCGTCAATCTGATCATAATAGCTGAGCGCCATGAGGTAGAGCGCATAGGGCGCGTCTTCGTCGCCGGGGTAGAAGTCCAGGAACCGCTGGGCGGCGTCGCGGGCCTCGGGGTATTCCTTGGACCGGTGAAGGGTGAAGGCCTGCATGATCAGGGCGCGCTTGGCGAATTCGGTGTAGGGATACAGCCGCTCCACTTCCTGAAAGTAGACCAGTGCGTCCTTGGGACGCTTGCCGGTTTCCAGCTCCAGCTCGCCCTTCTTGAAGATCTCTTCTGCGGTGTAGGTGTCCAGCGCACGTTCGCGCGGTCTGCCGGCGCAGCCGGTCAGTACCGCGACCAGAAGCGCCGCCTTGAGAAACCCTGCGCCGGGCCTTCTGACTGACATTTTCCGCCTATCCAAACCTGCTGCCCCCGTCCGGTGCCTGTGTACGCCGCCCCGTTCGAGGCCAGTCGCCCGGGCGATTTGCCCTGTCTTTGGCCCGTCCTAGCACAGAAAAATCCGGGGCGCAAAACGCCTTTCGTGACTTTCACAAGCCGATGATTGCAAAGAAACCGGGGGGTCAATGCCGAACAGCAGGCAGGTCACCCGCATGGACGCCAACGCCAGGCAGCTTGCCCAACGTCTGCGGACCGCAATCCACAACGCTCCAGGCGGTCGGATCAGCGAAAAGCGCGCGCAGCAGGCGATTGGTCAAGGCATGGCCGGCACGGTCGCCGGTGTAGCGGCCAAGGATCGGCCCACCCGCCAAGGCAAGATCGCCCAGAGCGTCAAGCATCTTGTGGCGCACCGGCTCGTCCGCATGGCGCAGCCCCCCCGGCGACAGGACCCGGTCGCCCATGAAGACCACCGCATTTTCCATCGTGCCGCCCAGCGCAAGACCGGCTTGGCGCATCGCGTCGACATCGACCTGACGGCAGAACGTGCGGCTGTCGGAAAGCTCGCGCACGAAGGCGCCGTTGGCCATGTTCAGCCGCCGGGTCTGGGTGCCGATCGCCGAATCCTCGAACGAGATGCGGAAGTCGATTTCCAACATTTCGGCCGGATCCAGCCGGGCCACCGCCTCGCCATCGCGAACCTCGACGGACTTCAGCACACGAACGGCGCGAACCGGTGCTTCAAGTTCATCGATGCCAGCGGACAGGAACCCTTCGACAAAGGGAACCGCGGACCCATCGAGAATCGGAACCTCGGGGCCATCGACGTCGATCAAGGCATTGTGGATGCCGCTGCCAGCCAGCGCGGCCATCACATGTTCGATGGTCGAAACCGACACGCCAGACGCGTTTTCAACCACGGTGCAAAGGCGCGACGGGGTGACCGCATTCCAGTGAGCCGGAACCATCGGATCACAGTCGGTCAGGTCGACCCGCCGGAACCATATCCCATGATCCACCGGGGCCGGGCGCACGACCATCCGCACCGGCGCGCCAGAATGCAAGCCAAACCCGATAAAGGTGGCAGGTGATGTCAGGCTATTCTGCACGTCTCGCTTAACCTCATGTGGCGGGGGCGCCATGGGCCCTCGTCCGATTGATACCTAGCTAGTCGGACGAGGGTGGAAGCTCAACTCACTCTTTGTGACCAAATGTAACAGGTGCGGTTGGCAGACAACATCTTGATAAAAAAGAAAAAGGCCCGGACAACCGGGCCTTTTTCACAAAGCGGTTCACGCGTTGATTTCAGTTCGCCTGGCGGCGCAGGAAAGCCGGAATCTCGATCCGGTCCAGATCCGTTCCCATGTCGTGCTCGTCGTCATAGGCGGTGACCGGGGGCTGCGCACGGCCTGACGCGGGGGATGCACGTTCGCTGGTCGCCTCAAGATGGCCAGCCATGCGGTTGATCAGCGAGCCGATCCCGAAGCGGGGTTTTCCCGCCGCAGAAGCGACGGCTTGAGCAGGAGCCGGAGCGGGTGCCGTGGCAACTTGCGTCGGGCGCGCGTACCTCGGCGCGGCTCCGGGCGCCGGGCGGCTGACGGCGGCCTGAAGCCGGGCCAGCGCTTCTGGCGAGGGTTGGCCAGCGGCGCGCGGACGCGGAGCGACGAAATCCGCAGCATCCGCCTCGATCGCTGCAGGGGCCGAGCGGACCAGCGACGGTTGCGGCGCAGGCTGCGGACGATAGGCCGGGGGCGGCAGATCATCAGCCGGAACCGCGGCTTCCGCCGCAATCTCGGCTTGTGTCGCCGCTGCATCGAACATGCCGTTCGCCAGCATGTCCACCTCTTCGGCGAATTCCGAAACCGTATCATCCATCATCAGAGCAGCCGCGACGGGTTGTGGTGCCGGACGAGCAGTCTCGGCCTGTTGGGTCGGGGTCAGCGTCAGCGGTGCCGCCATCGACCGGCGCGCAACCGGTATATCGGCCCGCGCGGTCGAGACGTCGATGCCCGTGGCCACGACCGAAACGCGGATGCGGCCTTCCATGGTGGTGTCGAGGGTGGAGCCGACGATGATGTTGGCGTCAGGATCAACCTTCTCGCGGATGATGTTGGCGGCTTCGTCCAGCTCGAACAGAGTCAGGTCATGCCCGCCGGTGATGTTGATCAACACCCCTTTGGCGCCATGCAGGCTGATTTCATCCAGCAGCGGGTTGGCGATCGCCTTTTCAGCCGCCTGCACCGCACGGTCCTCGCCCGATGCTTCGCCGGTGCCCATCATCGCCTTGCCCATCTCGTCCATCACCGCGCGCACATCGGCGAAGTCGAGGTTGATCAGGCCCGGTCGGACCATCAGGTCGGTCACACCCTTGACGCCCTGATAAAGCACATCGTCGGCCATCGCGAAGGCTTCGGTAAAGGTGGTGCGCTCGTTTGCCAGACGGAAGAGGTTCTGGTTCGGAATGATGATCAGCGTATCGACGACCTTCTGAAGGGCAGCAATCCCCTCTTCGGCCTGCTTCATCCGCTTGTTGCCTTCGAACTGGAACGGCTTGGTCACGACGCCAACGGTCAGCACCCCAAGCTCACGCGCGGCCTGAGCGATGATCGGGGCTGCTCCAGTGCCAGTGCCGCCACCCATGCCAGCCGTGATGAAGCACATGTGCGCCCCAGCAAGGTGATCGACGATTTCCTCGATCGTCTCCTCGGCCGCTGCCGCGCCGACCGTCGGCCGCGCGCCTGCGCCAAGCCCTTCGGTAACCTTCACACCCATCTGGATGCGGGCATGGGCGCGGCTTTGCTGCAGCGCCTGCGCATCGGTGTTTGCCACGACGAACTCAACCCCCTCAAGGGCCTGGTCGATCATGTTGTTGACCGCGTTGCCGCCTGCCCCGCCAACACCGAAGACGGTGATGCGAGGCTTCAGCTCTTCACGCTCGGGAGTCATCGTCAGATTGAGTGCCATGCGTTTGCCCGTCCGTTTCTTGTCTGCCGCCTGTTTCTTTTCGGCCTTGCAAGCACCTGTCCCATGTGCTGAAGGCCAACTTATCAACAATTCTATCCACAACCCGGCCAAAGGTCACGAGAAAAAGGCCGGACCGTCGCATAATCTGGGGGTTTCCGCCCCCAATTCACCGGTATTTTGCCAGCAATGCAGGATGTAGTGGTCACCAGTTGTCCCTGAACCATTTGACCGCGCGACGCAGCGACCTTGCCGGATAACGTTCTGCCGGGATTTCGAAGTCCCACCATTCATCCTGCGGATGCGCCGCGAAGAGGCACAGACCAACCGCGCTGGCAAAGGCGGCGCCCGTGGCAGCCTGCGGCAGGCCCTGCACGCGCAGGGGCCGACCAAGCCGCACGCGCTGGCCAAGGATACGGGTTGCAAGGCCATCAAGGCCCGGGATCTGGCTGCCGCCGCCGGTCAGCACGATCTGCTGGCTGGGCAGACTGTCGAACCCGGCAGCGTCCAACGTTGCGCGCACCTCTTCCAGGATTTCCTCGACCCGGGGCCGCATGATCCCGATCAGCTCGGTCCGGCTGATCTGGCGGCGGTCCTTTTCCCAGTCGCCGCTGTCGCCGCCAATGTCGATCATCTCTCGGTCGTCCATCCCGGTGGCGTAAAGCCCGCCGTGGCGCGTCTTGATCCGTTCGGCCACCGCAAGCGGCACCTGCAAGCCCTTGGAGATGTCCGAGGTTACATGATCCCCGCCCATCCGCACGGAGTCGGCATAGATCATGTGTTTCTTCATGAAGATCGACAGGCCGGTGGCCCCGCCGCCCATATCGATGCAGGCGGCGCCAAGTTCCTGCTCATCCTCGACCAGACTCGACACACCAGAGACGTAGGCCGACGACGCGATCCCGGCCAGTTCAAGGTCGCAACGCTTGATGCAGTAAAGCAGGTTCTGCACAACGTCCCCCTCGACCGACAGCAGATGCATGTCAACCGCAAGGCGGTGTCCGATCTGGCCGCGCGGATCGCCAAGGCCGGACCGGTGATCCAGCGCAAAGTTCACCGGCTGGGCATGCAGCACCTCGCGCCCCTGCCCGAGGTCCGGCACATCGCACGATGCGAGAACGTGGCTCACGTCCTCTTCCGTCACGACGCTGTCTTGCAGGTCCCATTCACCCGCCAGCCCGTAGCTGCGGGGTTCCGCGCCCGAGAAGCAGGCAATGACGTGATCCACCCGCACGTTTGCCATCTTCTGAGCCGCCTGAACGGCGGTCCGGATGGCGCGCTCGGTCTCGTTCATCACGGCGATTTCGCCAAAGCGCACCCCACGCGACCGCGTTGTCGCCGCACCGATCACCCGGAACTGGCTTTGCCCGGCCATCGGGCCGACGCCATCCTGTTCGCGCAGACGGTCAGGCCCGTCGAAACGCAGGATGAGGCAGGCGATCTTCGATGTGCCCACATCAAGGATGGCGATCACGCCGCGCTGTATGGCAGCCCGCCGCATGTTCCGCATGGTGCGTTGGGAGGTATAGAGATCGGTCACAGTTCGTTCTCCACGGTTTCAATGCCTTGGTCGCGGCGCATTTCGCGCAGGGCATAGGGGGTCAGGCGTAGGGTGGGCCGGTGGTCCGACCGGAGGTCGACGGTCAGGATGTCGCGGTTCATGATGTCCTGGACTTGGTCCAGAGCCAGCAGACGCTCCAGCGCCTGCACGGGGTTCTTTTCGGGCAGCATCACGCGCTGGTCGCGGTCCAGAACCACGTCCCAGCGCCGTTCACCCATGCGGACAAGTCCACGGATCCGGGGGGAGAGAGGCCCAGCGGCGGCGATGAGGTCCAGTGCCTCGAAGGTGAAAAGATCGGCCCCTTCGCCCGCGATCAGCGGCAGGTCGGGCCGGTCGCCGCGCGACACCAGGCCCGCGACACGACGGCCATCATCATCGACCAGCGTTAACCCGCCTTCGGTCCGCCAGACGGCGACCGGCACACGTTCAGTGATAACGACCTGAAGCACGCCGCCAGGTCGCACGCGAAGATCGGCCGACTTTACCGCGTCCAGACTTTCGATCCGGCCACGCACCGCGTCCAGATCGATGTCGAACGAAGACATTGGCAAGTCGAGGCCGAGCCGGGCCCGCACCGCCTCGGCGAGATCATCCGACGCCCCCTCGATCGAGGCGAGCGAGACACTGAACTCGGGCCGGGCTTCAAAATCCTCACGCAGGTCGGTCAGCATTGTGACAAGCGACTGCCGGTTTCCGTCGCTCGCCAACCACAGCGCCGCTCCGCCGAGCAGGACCAGAGTTGGCAAACCGGTGCGCAGGAATACCCGCACATGTGGCGTCAGCATCATCCGTTGCAGCCGGTACGCCCACTTCGACGGCGCCGGGTCGCGGCGCACGGCACGCGCGGGCTGCACCTGTCGCAGCGGCGCGGGGCCATTCGGGCGAAGGGCGTTCAGCGGTTGCATGACGCGTCCTTCACCATCCAGTCGCACAGGTCGGGAAAGCTGATCCCCAGAACCGCCGCCTGTTCGGGGACAAGCGAGGTGGGCGTCATCCCCGGCTGGGTGTTCGTCTCCAGCAGGATCAGACCGTCAAGGCCGCGCGTGTCGTCCCAGCGAAAGTCGGTGCGGCTGACACCCCGGCAGCCCAGCGCCAGATGCGCCCGACGCGCATAATCAAGGCAGGCCTCGGTGATCTCGGCCGGGATGTCGGCCGGGACAACATGGCGCGATCCGCCGGTCTTGTATTTGGCGTCATAGTCGTACCAGCCGTCGGTGATGATGTCCGTCACACAAAGCGCACGGTCCCCCATCACTGTCGTCGTCATCTCGCGGCCCGGGGCATAGGTTTCCACCATCACCGTGTCCGGCATCGTCGCCGCCAGACGCGGCGCGTTCGACCCGGGATGCACGATGTAGACCCCGACCGAGGAGCCTTCGTTGTTCGGCTTTACCACATAGGGTGGCGGCAGAACGTGCCCGGCCTCGACCGCCTCTTTCGTCGCCAGGACGCTTTCGACTATGGGCAGACCCGCGGCGACGTAGACTTCCTTGGTCTTCGCCTTGTCCATCGCAAGCGCCGAGGCCAGCACGCCGGAATGCGTGTAAGGAATCCGCATCCATTCAAGGATACCCTGAACGCAGCCATCCTCGCCCCAGCGACCGTGGAGCGCGTTGAAACAGACATCGGGTTTGATTTCGGCCAGACGCACGGGCAAATCGAGGCCACAATCGACCTCGATCACCTGGTATCCTGCCGCCCGGAGGGCCACGGCGCATTCGCGCCCTGAAACGAGAGAGACCTCCCGCTCAACGGAAAGCCCACCCATCAGTACCGCCACTCTGGGGGGCATCCTGCTCGATGCGCCCGCCATCTACTGCCTCATCCAGGTCTTTTGCGACCCGTGATATTGTTAGTCGTGCGGGTGCTCTCCGACCCGCATGATTTCCCACTCTAACGCGATACCGCTTGATTGGAAAACCTTTTTTCGCACTTCCTCTCCCAGATTTTCAAGGTCGGCCGCCGTGGCGCCACCGGCGTTGATCAGAAAGTTCGAATGCATGGGCGACATTTGCGCCCCGCCGATCTTCGCGCCGCGCATGCCGGCGTCGTCGATGACCTTCCAGGCCTTCAGCTCGTGCGTGTCATCGGCGGCACCGGTGCTGCTGCGCCCCAAGGGATTGCGGAAGGTGCTGCCTGCGGATCTATCCTTGGTAGGCTGGCTGGCGTCACGCTTGGCGATCTGATCGACCATCTTAGCCTCCAGCGCCGCCGGGTCGCCTGGCGCCGCACGGAAAGTGGCCGCGACGATCACCGCCTCTGCGGGAAGGTCGCTTTGCCGATAGCGAAGGTTCAAGGCACTTGCGGGCAGGGTTTCGATCCGCCCGTTACGCATCACGATCCGCACATCCTGCAGCACATCCGACACATAGGCGCCATAGCAGCCGGCATTCATCCGCACCGCGCCGCCGATGCTGCCGGGGATCGTTCGCAGAAAGGTCAGGTCCAGCCCCGCTTCGGCGGCCTTGCGGGCAACATGGGCATCAAGCGCGGCTGCGCCTGCCGTGATCCGGTTGCCCTGAACTTCGATCCCGTTGAAGCCACGCCCAAGGCGGATCACCACGGCCCGAAGGCCACCGTCCCGAACAATCAGGTTTGACCCCACGCCCATCGGAAACACCGGGATTGCGGGATCGAGTGCCGCAAGGAAACCGGCAAGATCCGCCTCGTCGGCGGGTTGAAACAGCCAGTCGGCAGGCCCACCGACGCGCAGCCAGGTCAGGTCGGCCAGAGACCGGTTCGGGGTCAGAACACCGCGAGGGGTTGGCAAAGCGATCATGCGGGCCTTCGTAACGGCGCGCCCGGCTTCCGGCAAGGGGCGACACCCGCGGCGCTGGCCCTTCAGGATCGAGAGGCCAAACACCATCGTGGCCAATGCGCGCGCCAGTAGCCCTTGCAGTCCAGTCCGACCGTAGCCGCCCGAAAGATCGACCAGGATATCAGCCGAACTGCCGCCGGAGCCAGCGCCAGAAGAAAACCACCGGCCAGCGCAGGATCGACGCGCCCGCGGCCAGCACCAGCATGCCGATGATCGGCCCGCCCTCATAGGTCACCCACCCCAGCAGCGGCACGCCGATGGCGATCAGCACATAGGCCGCGCGCCAATGCTTGTCGCGCGACGGGAACATGGCGATCACGTTGGCCGCGACCAGCCACAAGAGACAAAGGCTGAGCGGCAGCGTCATTTGTCCAACTCCTTCGGCCGGGGGGCCGGACGACCAAGGGCCCGGCGCGCGAAGTAGCGAAGCGGATTGCGGAACATCGAGATGAAAGCGAAGAGGCCAAGTCCCAGCCACAGCCAGCCGTGGATCCAACCGATCCAGACAAGCAACACCGGTGCTGCGACCAGCAGTGCTACGCCCGGCACCATCTGGAGCCGCATCGGCAAGATCGCGACAATGGCCGAGGCGACGATCCAGAGGCCGCCAAGGATCAGCGGCTCGCTCAAGCTGCGGAGAGGCCCGGAACGGGCCAAAAAGCCGAAACTGCGTCGATGGCCTGCCCGCTCATGCCGCCTGACCGATCAGTCTGGCGGGCAGCGCGTTCGCCCATACGGAAATCGTGCCGGCCCCAAGGCAAACGACCATATCCCCCGGCCGGGCCTGTTCCTTGACCAGGCGGACAAGCTCTGCCTCGTCCTGCAAGGCGCGGGCGTGGCGGTGGCCATGCGCGATCAGTCCCGCCACGAGGTCGTCGCGGCTGGCGCCGGGGATCGGGTCTTCGCCGGCAGCATAGATATCAGCGATGGCCACGACGTCGGCTTCGTTGAAGCAGGTGCAGAAGTCGTCGAACAGGTTGCTGAGGCGCGAATAGCGGTGCGGCTGGTGGACCGCGATGATCCGGCCTTTCGTTGCTTGTCGGGCGGCCTTCAGGACGGCGGCGATTTCCACCGGATGGTGGCCGTAGTCGTCGATGATGGTGACACCGTTAACTTCGGCAACTCGGGTGAAGCGGCGATTGACGCCGGCGAACCCGGCAAGCGCCTCGCGGATCTCGTCCTTCTTCATTCCCAGATGCCGGGCTACTGCCACTGCCGCCAGCGCGTTCGACACGTTGTGATCGCCGGGCATCGGCAAAGTGCAGCCTTCGATCACCGTGTCTTCGGCCCGCAGCGCGATGTCGAAATGCGCGACGCCGTTTTCGTAGGTCAGGTTTTGCGCCCTGACATCGGCCTGGGCATTGAAACCGAAGGTCAACACGCGGCGATCCGTGACCCGGCCGACCAGCGCCTGCACCTCTGGGTGGTCGGTGCAACAGACCGCAAGCCCGTAGAACGGGATATGCGAAACGAAATCGAGGAAGCCCTTGCGCAGCGCATCGAAGGTTCCCCAATGCTCCATATGCTCGGGGTCGATGTTGGTGACGATGGCAATCGTCGCGGGCAGGCGGTTGAAGCTGCCGTCGCTTTCGTCCGCCTCGACCACCATCCACTCGCCTGCGCCGGCGCGGGCGTTCGATCCGTAGGCGTGGATCACCCCGCCATTGATGACTGTCGGGTCAAACCCGCCCTTGTCCAGCAGCGTCGCGACCATCGTTGTCGTCGTGGTCTTGCCATGCGTTCCTGCGATCGCGATGTTCGACCGCATCCGCATCAGTTCCGCCAGCATCTCGGCCCGGCGCACGACGGGAAGCTTCCTGCGCCGCGCTTCCTCCAGTTCGGGATTGCCCTTCTTGATGGCGGAAGAGATCACCACAACCGCCGCCTCGCCGATGTTTTCGGCCTTCTGGCCATCGAAGAACACAGCCCCCAGAGACACCAGCCGGTCAGTGATTTTCGATGCCTTCACATCCGATCCCTGCACCCGGTAGCCCAGGGTCATCAGCACCTCGGCGATGCCCGACATGCCGATGCCGCCGATCCCCACGAAATGGATCGGGCCAAGTTCCATGGGCAGCTTGGTCGCGGCTGCGTTCATTCTGCACCTCCTGCAAGGTCTTCGACCAGCGCTACCAAGCGGGCGGTCGCATCGGGTTTCCCTTCGCCCAGAGCGTTGCGCGCCATTGTCTCGGCCGCGTGGGGGTCGCCAAGGATCGCGGCGATGTGACGCGCGAGGGTGTCCGCGTCAAGTGCCTTTTCCGGGATCAGCGCCGCCGCGCCTGCATCAACCAGCCCGCGCGCATTCGCGGTCTGGTGGTCGGCAGCGGCTGCGGCAAAGGGGATCAGGATCACCGGGCGTCCGATGACCGAGATGTCCGCGACCGACGAAGCACCCGATCTTGAAATGACCAGCTGCGCTTCAGAAAGTCGCCGCGGGATGTCGGCGAAGAAGGGGGCAATCTCGGCGCGAACGCCTGCCGCCTCATAGGCCTCGGCGGCGCGCGCCGCATCCTCGTCGCGGGCCTGATGTGCGACGCGAAGGTTGGACCGCAGGGCTTCCGGCAAAAGTGCCAGCGCCGCCGGAACGACAGCCGACAGAACGCGCGCACCTTGACTGCCGCCGATGACCAACATTGCCATCGGATAGTCCCCGGGCGGGATGTATGGGGCGGCTGCCCGGTCCAGCACCGCCTGCCGCACCGGGTTGCCGACTGGCTCGCCTGTCACGCCAGACGGAAGTTCAGTCGGCCAGGTGCCGCAGGCGACTTTGTCCACCCGGCGGGCGAAGACCTGGTTGACCCGGCCCAGCACGCCATTCTGTTCGTGGATCATCCGCGGCCGGCGCAGCAGCCAGGCCGCCGTCAGGGCCGGGATGGACGGGTAACCCCCGAACCCCACAACCACGGTCGGACGGTCGCGCATTTGCGACCAAAGCGCCCCGATCACCCCTCCTGCAATCCGGAACGGAACCATGAGCTTGGCCGCAATTCCCCCGCGCGCGAAGGTGGCCGAGGCCATGCGCTCGATCTTCACGCCATCGGGAAAGCCGCTCGCATAGCGCGCGCCCCGTTCGTCAGTCGAGAGCTTCACGCGCCAGCCGCGCGCCAGCATTGCTTCGGCCAAAGCTTGCGCCGGAAACATGTGGCCCCCGGTACCTCCTGCGGCAATGAGCAAGAGTTTCGCCATCACCGACCCCGCCGGAAGACGTCGCTCATCTGTCCGCGTGGCCGGACCCGCGTCAGCGCCAGAAGCATCCCCACGGTGATCCCCGCCGCAATGACAGAGGAGCCGCCATAGCTCACGAAAGGCAGGGTCATTCCCTTGGCAGGCAGAAGCCGCACTGCGACCCCCATGTTGATCATCGCCTGCACCCCGAAGATGCAGGCCATTCCGGACCCGGCAAGCCGGGCAAACGGGTCGCGTTCCGGCAACAGCCGGTTAAGCGACCGGACTACGATCACTCCGTAGAGCGTCAGGATCAGCAGTACCAGGATCAGGCCGTATTCCTCGGCCGCGACGGCGATGATGAAATCCGTATGGGCATCGGGCAGCGACCATTTGACCTGCCCCTCGCCCACGCCCACGCCGAAGAACCCGCCTTCCTGGATCGCGTTCGCGGCATAGCCAAGCTGGGTGCGCGGGTCCACGTCGGGCGTCAGGAACCCGTCAATCCGGCGAGCGAAATGTTCGGAAAGTCTGTAGAAGACCAGCCCGGCGACCCCAACGATACCGCCCACGACGACGATCAGCGTCATCGGCGCGCCGCCGATGAAATAGATCACACCCCAGGCGAAAATGATCAGCGCAGACTGGCCGAAATCCGGCTGCATCGCCAGAAAACCCACGACCAGGAGAGTCAGGGCAAAGGAAATCGTCTTGCCCGGCGGCCCGTTCAGCTCCTGCGACGAGGCGATCAGCCAGGCCACGACAATCACGAAGCCCGGCTTCAGGAATTCGGACGGCTGGAAAGATGCGAAGCCAAGGGAAAACCAGCGGACCGCGCCCTTGCCGTAATCGGTACCGAAGAGGGGCAGCAACATCACGGCAACCATTGACACGGCGAAGCCCATGACTCCCAACCGGCGCACCATCGCCGGCGACATCATGGAAATCGCGATCATCGCCACCAGTGCGATGGCCCCAAAGAAGGCCTGTCGCTGGACATAATAGAACGGCTCCAACCCGTTGCGCGTGGCCAGGGGAACCGAAGCTGCCAGCCCCAGTAGCAGCCCAATGCCGAAGAGAACGAAAACCGAGGTCAACGTCCATTTGTCGATTGTGCGCCACCAACGGGGAAGCACCGGTTCCGTCACCCGCACGGGATTGGAACCATAGACCATCTCAGTCATGGGATACCGCCTGAATTCGCCTGCTCTGCCTTATGCCCGGATGTGTCCCCCGGGTCTGTTTGAAAGAGTAACGCCAAATCCGGCGCAAGGCTAGGGCGAAGTCGGGCGGCGGCCGTGGGCATCTGGCGTTAAGCTTGAACTGGACGCATCAACTTGTCGTCAGAAGCAGCAGGTTGGCGGCCGTCCTACGGCCCGCCTCCGCCCTTCCTTTCATGCTCGGGACCGAAGGTCGCGTCGTACCACTTCGCTACCCAGCCCATCCGGTTCGGGAACCTGCCCGCAAGCAACCGCAACGGCTCCTCCATCTTCTTGGCAAGGTGATAGGGCAACCCGAAGGGTTTCAGCACCACTCCTTCGACGAATTCGCCCCCCTTTCGGGCAAGCGCGCGGCTCTTCTTCTGCTGCGCCTTCTCAGCCATCTCCCGCGCAAACTCGCCCGTCGAGGCCACCAGCGCGCGTGAGGACTCGGCGTCAGCCTTCGCTCCGGCCCCTGCTTCCACTTCGGCGTGATACTCTGCCCTCACGTCCGGTTGCGCCTCTGGCGTCGCAAAGAGGATGGCATCCGAGATCAGAACTTCCAGCGGGGCGGGCCGGCGCGCCGGAATGGTTGCACCCTCGGACTCGGCTTCGCCCGGTCCCGGATTGATCCCCAGATAGGCAAACAGCGCTGGCACGCGCTCCCGGTCATCTTCGATCCCGGCAATTCGGCCAATCTCAGCGTCCTCACGCGGCCTTGCTTATTTCCAGCCGCACACCCTGCCAAGGGGCCAGCGCATTAAGGCTGTCCGGCGGAACCAGTCGCGGCTTGCCCGCCAACACCGACAGTTGATCGCGGCCAACCGCTGTGTCCGTCAGATCAAGCCTCTTCAGCCCCGTCAGACCCCGCAGCGGCGCCAGATCGCTGACTTGGGTGTTCACGAGGGTCAGGCGCTTGAGAGACGATAGCTCGGCAATCTCCTCCGGCAGGCGTTCCAGCGCCTCGAACACCGAGGCGCGGAACTCAAGCTCCTCTCACCCTTCGCGCTTTGCCAGAGCGATCCGTTCCCGAGCTTCCTCGAACGCCTCCTCCGCTGCTGTCACACCGACACCTCCACCTGACACCCATGGCAGATGGCATCGCCGCCCAGCCACCGCAAGCCTCCCCGCCCATCACACAAACCCAAACCTTTCCAATTCCTTAACGCCCATAGCCAACCCATTGGAATCCTGCGCGGCCCCCGGCCTGTCCAGCGTGGACACCCCAGCTCACACCCCGTAGACCCGCTGTGCCGTGCCCTGCCCGACCGCGTAGCGTTCATCCGCTGACAAACCAGCCAGCAACTCGCGCGTCATGTCGATCCAGCCGGGAAGGCCGGCGCCAAGGTTTACCACCGGCCAGTCTCCACCCCAGAGCATCCGGTCCGGGCCGAACGCCTGCAAAAGATGATCGACATAAGGCCGGATCAGCGCGACCGAGGCCGTCCCTGGCGCGCAGTAGGTGGTGATGCCCGACAGTTTCACCACGATGTTCGGGAACCCGGCCATCACGTCGATTCCCTGCCGCCATTCGTCAAAGGCCCCTGCCGCCACGTCTGGCACCCCGCAGTGATCGAGCACATAGGGCTGATCGGGACAGGCCCGCACCAGAGCTGCACCGATCGGGATCAGCTGGCGGGCCAGGAAATTCAGGTCGAACGGATAGCCTGCCCGCCCGATCTTGCGCAGGTTTGCCCGGAAGATTTCCGTCTGCGACACCCCATCCGGCACCACGTGCAGAATGCGCCGAAATCCCACCACGCCCAGACCCTGCGCCTCTTCAAGCCAGGCGTCGAACCCATCGTCCCATTCTGGCCGTATCGAGGCGATCTGCCCCAGCATCGGCACGCCGCCGACGGCTGTTCTGACCATGCCAGCGACCAGCCGCGCCTCGGCCTGGTAGTCCGCATCATCGACGCCGGTTTCCATGAAGATCGAGCCAGCGACGGCCTTGCCCGCCACCAGCCGGGCATAGTCTTCGCGGGTGAAATCCCCCGAAGCGAGGATCGGAATCTCTTGCGTCCAGGCATAGCCGATCCGGTCCCGCAAGATCAGGTGCTGGTGGGTGTCGATCAGGTCCATGGTCGTTCCTCAGCCGTTCGCCAGACGATAATCGGGGATGGCTGATGCGGTCCGCACCAGTCGCCCGTTCGGAAGGTCGTTTTCCTCAAGCTTCGCCGCGATCTCGGCCGAACTCAGCCCCAGCCGCTCCCACCGGCCGCGCAGCCTTGCCCGAAGCATCGCCTCCGGCACATCGACCATCGCGGTGATGTCGAACATCGGGCGCAGCCGGTTCCAGGGAGCCAGATCCAGCAGCAGCCAGTTCCCCTCGACCACGATCACTGACACCTCTGCCGGGATCAGCCGCGCGCCGGCACGTGCGATCTCGATCTTGCGGTCAAAGACCGGAACCGCAACCTCTGGCTCGTCCCGCGCTCTAAGCCGCTTCAACGTGTGGTAAAGACCGCCCACGTCGAAGGTATGCGGCGCACCCTTGCGGGGACGCAGGCCCGCAGGCACCAGATAAAGGTCGTCGTAGTGATAGCCGTCCATGGGCAGCACCATGGCCGTCCCCGGTCGGCGCGTATTCACTTTGCCCACCAGCTTTTCCGCCAGCGTGGACTTCCCCGACCCCGGCGCCCCGGCGATTGCGATGATCACCCGATCCGAAGCCGCCCGCTCCAGCGCAAGATCGGCAAGCCGCGCCAGATCGGTCAGATCGCCTGCCATATAAAATCCCCCCAACCCGAAGGTCAAGATGACCCAAGCCCGTCCTCCGATGCAAGCCCGCTGGACGGGCGCACCCGCCTGCCCCACCCTGCACCGGACTGCAACGGAGGAACCGCATGCAAGACGTGATCACCCGCGCCAACCTGGCCGCCGCCGAGATCGCAAAGGCCGCTGCCGCCGTGGACCCTGCCGCCTTTGAACGGCTTGTCAAATCCATAGTCGCCGCCCGCCGCATTGCCCTGACTGGCGCAGGGCGCGAGGGGCTCATGATGCGCGGGCTTGCCATGCGGCTTTTCCATCTTGGCCTGGACGCGCATGTGGTGGGCGAGATGACCTGCCCGCCTCTTGGTGAGGGAGACCTTCTCTTTGCCAGCGCAGGGCCCGGGGCGCTGGCCACGATTACGGCGCTTGTTCAGACCGCCCGCGAGGCGGGGGCCGACACGATCTGTCTGACTGCACAGCCCGGCGGCCACACCTCCCGTGCCGCCGGGTCGGTCTTTCACCTGCCCGCACAGACGATGGCGACAGATCGCGGCCCGACAGCCTCAACCCTGCCCATGGGTTCGGTGTTCGAAGGGGCGATGTTCATCCTTTTCGAGCTCATCATCCTTGCCCTGAGCGACCGGCTTGGCATTTCTGCCGAGGCCATGCGCGCGCGCCATACCAACCTTGAATAGGGCGACCTCAGAACGGTTTCATCGGCATCGACAGCACGTCGGACGATCGCTGCGGTCAGCTCTGACAACCCGGTCAAGTCGGGAAGCCCCTGCCAGATCCCGCCGGGCCAATTCGATCTGAAGATTTCCCTTGATGACGACCGCCTTTTCCTTCGCCGCTTTCCTGGGAGAAGAGGGCAGCCTCTGCCGCCTGTCAGACAACCTGCCGGACCTGGCCGACGCCTTGGCACCGCGTATCCACGCAAGTTTGCTGCAACACCTCATCAACGGAGGCTGCGAACTGGCGCCCGTCGCCCCGACCGGCGTCCGCCTGCATGGGGCTGGTCACCCTCGAAGGATCGTGGCCCCTGGGGCTTCACGCTCTGGTGGGCACGCTGGGTGATGATGGCTGCAGGTCGGGTCGTGTCCGCGCTTGGGGCTGACGCCGCCACTGGCATCATCCAGCGACGGACCCCGACCCAGGACCAGAGGGATCCCGGCCCGGCTCTCAACATGCATGCCAACTCATTGGAATTGCTTGTCTGACTGAAATGCTTCGCCTCGGGACATCCCCCTTCCCCCCCCTCGCCGTCACGTCTATTCTCTGTCCGGCCAAGGGAAAGGGACCCAATGCAGACCATGCTAGGAGTCATCGGTGGATCGGGGGTCTATCAGATTGATGGGTTGGAAGGGGCCAGTTGGGTCAAGGTGAAATCCCCCTTCGGCAAGCCCTCGGACGAGGTGCTGGTCGGACGTCTGAACGGCCTTCCCGTCGCCTTCCTGCCCCGCCATGGTCGCGGCCATGTCCATGACCCGGCTACGGTTCCCTACCGGGCCAATATTGACGCGCTGAAACGGCTGGGATGCACGGATCTGGTCGCGGTGTCAGCGGTTGGATCCCTGCGCGAGGATTTCGCGCCGGGTGATTTCGTGATCGTCGATCAATACATCGACCGCACCAGCCAACGTCCGATGTCCTTCTTCGGCCCCGGCTGTGTTGCCCATGTCAGTCTGGCCGACCCCACCTGCCAACGCCTTGGCGCGCTTTGCGGACAGGCCGGACGGGATCACGGCCTGACCGTCCACTTCGGCGCGACATACCTTTCGATGGAAGGCCCGCAGTTTTCGACCAGGGCGGAGAGCCGGCTGTACCGACAATGGGGCGCGGATGTGATCGGGATGACCGGCATGTCCGAGGCCCGCCTCGCCCGTGAGGCCGAGCTATGCTATGCCTCGGTCGCGATGGTCACCGACTATGACTGCTGGCACGATGGGCATGGCGCAGTGGATGTGGCGCAGGTCATCGGCGTATTGCAGGCAAACGCTGCAGCGGCGCGCGGACTGGTTGCGCGGCTACCGGCCATGTTGCAGCCAGAGCGCTTTACCTGCCTGCATGGCTGCGACCGCGCGCTTGCTCATGCGATCCTGACCGCTCCGGACATGCGCGACCCTGAATTGCTGGCGCGGCTGGATGCCGTGGCAGGACGGGTTCTTTAGGTCAGTCCGATGGTCAAAGCCCTTACCCTTGCCCTTTGTCTGATGACCCACGGACTTGCCACCCCGGCCCTGGCCGATCTGGTTCCGTCGGACGGTATTGCGACATCCGGCCCGCTGACCGACGCCGAGTTTCTGCGTCTGGCCACCTGCGGCGCCACCCCCGACAGCGACTGCCTTAGCCCAGTCCTGCGCTGGGACAAACCGCGCCTGACCCTGCGAATCGGCAGCAGCAAAGGCGACACTCCGTCCGGCTTTGAGGCCCGGCTGATGCCTGCGGTCCGAAACGCGATCAATGAGGTCAATGCGGTGGGAGCCGGGGTCAGCATCAGCTTCACCAATGCCCCGGTTGCCGATATCACCGTGCTTGCCACCCCCTTGGGCGAGGGCACGGAGCTTGGCGAAGAGCCCGGCTTTTCCGGTCCCGGGGTCATGGGGGTTGGCTATATGACTGTCTGGTCAGATGAACGTAACCGCATCGTCGAGGCCGTCATTCTGATTTCAACGACGATCACCGATTCCGACCTCACCTCGGTCGTGCTGGAAGAGGTGACGCAATCGCTGGGTTTTCTCTATGACATCGAGAACCCGGATTATGAGGGTGTGTCGATCCTGTCGCAGACCTCGAACACCACCACGCGGCTTGCAGGACAGGACGCGGCAATCCTTCGCCTTCACTATCCGGCGAAACCATGACCCCGAACGAACGTGCCCTCTGAAACCCCAAGGCGGACCCAAAGCATGACACCGAAGAAGACCGTGAAGGACTATATCCGAACCATCGTGGATTTCCCGCATGAAGGGATCCTGTTTCGCGACGTGACAACGCTTTTTGCCGATCCGCGCGGGTTCCGGATGTGTGTCGATCAGTTGCTTGCGCCTTATGCCGGAATGCAGATCGACAAGGTGGTGGGTCTGGAGGCCAGGGGGTTCATCCTGGGCGGTGCGGTGGCGCATCAGCTGTCAACCGGCTTCGTCCCGATCCGCAAGAAAGGCAAGCTGCCCGGCCAGACGATTTCGCAGGCCTATTCCCTGGAATACGGCGAGGCGGTGGTCGAGGTACATGATGACGCGATGGCCCCGGGGGAAAAGGTGCTGCTGGTTGATGACCTCCTGGCCACCGGAGGTACAGCCGAGGCGGGCATCCGCCTGATCGAGCGTCTGGGGGCCGAAGTGATCGGTTGCGCCTTCGTGGTGGATTTGCCGGATCTTGGCGGCCGCAAGAAGCTTGAGGCAATGGGAATGGACGTGCACGCACTTTGCGCCTTCGACGGCCACTGAGAGACCGCTGCGAACGTCCCTTCAGACTTAGATGCCAGGGCGCAGCACCACCGGGATTTCCGGCAAGGCAGGAGCGATCAACAAGATTTATCGCCGTTAACCCTACATAAAGAGAATCGGGGTACACCCATTCCTGTCGGGCCTACCCAGCCCGACCGCGCCGCTACCCACGGCGTGACCCACACACCCCCAAAGCACCCCGTCGCAGTTCCTGCGGCGGGGTAACTTCATTCAACCAAGCACTGCTCCGGGGTTCATGATGCCATGGGGGTCAAGTGCTGCCTTGATGGCCCGCATGGCGGCCAGCTTGCCCGGATCGGCATACCGCCTCAGGTCCGCCACCTTGAGCCGCCCGACCCCGTGTTCCGCAGCGACAGAACCGCCCATGCTGTGAACAAGATCGTGCACGCGTTCCTTCACTTCACCTCGAACGGCTTCATGCGCGTCCCGGGATTGGCCACGGGCAGGATAGACGTTCCAATGCAGGTTGCCGTCGCCCAGATGACCAAAGCAGTTGATGCGGAAATCGCCCAGCGGGGTAAGCAACCCCGGGGCGCGCGCGATGAATTCGGGGATCGCGGACAAAGGAAGCGAGATGTCGTGGCTGGACACGGCACCGATCCTGCGATTGCCTTCCGGGAGCATCTCGCGCAGGTGCCAAAGCGCGGCCGCCTGAGGTTCGGACGTCGCGATCACCCCGTCACTGACCAGACCAGCCACGGTTGCCGCTTCATAAAGGCCAGCCATCGTTGCCACGGGGTCCATCCCGTGCGCCAGGCCAAGTTCTATCAGGACCATCCATTCCGGGACAGGATCGAAAGGCGCCCGGATGTCGGGCATCGTTTCGGCCAGAAAGTCGAACCCCATCCGGTTGATCAGTTCAAAGGTCGAAACCATCCCGGCGACTTGGGCCTGCGCCAGACCAAGAAGCTCCAGCGCGGCGGCGGGTGACGGGACGGCCAGCATCGCGACCAGATTGATCGCAGGGACTGGGTAAAGCCGCAGACTGGCAGCGGTAATCACCCCAAGCGTGCCTTCTGACCCGACAAGCAGGTGGCGCAGGTCATAGCCGGCGTTATCCTTGCGCAGGCGGGTCAGACCGTTGAAGATCGTCCCGTCGGGCAGAACCGCCTCCAGCCCCAGACAAAGATCGCGCGCATTGCCATAGCGCAGGACTGCCGTGCCGCCCGCATTGGCCGCAAGATTGCCGCCGATCCTGCAAGACCCCTCCGAGGCCAGGGAGAGCGGAAACAACCGGTCAAGCTTTGCCGCCTCGGCCTGCACATCGGCAAGGATCATTCCCGCCTCGACCACCAGAGCATTCTCGGACGGGTAAGCCCCGCGCAGACGTGTCATCCGTTCAAGAGACAGCAGGACCGGCGCGGGCCCCTCCGCCATGATCTGCCCACCGACAAGACCGGTACCCCCACCCCAAGGCACAATACCCACCCGGGCGCTGTGGCAGGCCCGTACGACGGTCGAGACCTCATCCGTCGATCGCGGCCGGGCAAGGATGCCGGCCTGCCCCTGCCAGCGACCGCGCGGTTCTTTCAGATGCCGGGGGTCGGGCGGCGCAAGGCGGCCATCGGGAAGGGCGGCCGTCAAAGTGGCAACAAAGGCTGCGTCACAGGGGTTGAGCATCGCGGCTCTCCTTTTCCGACCGTGGTAGCGCTGGGAAAGTCCCGCCGCCAGCCCCGTCAATCAAGGTAGACCGGGTCAAGGACAAGGATTGTAGGCGCCGTCGGCAAGTCGCGAAGCGACAACGCGATCTGTGCGCCGCCGGTTTCGACCACGTCGAATTCCGTCGACATCTCGGTCAGGAAGGATTGCAGCGACTCCTCGCTGAACCAGTGCATCGGGATCACCACCGAAGATCTGAGCCGCCGCACGACCCCCGCCATGTCCGAAAGCCGCAAGGTATAGCCGCCGTCCACCGGCACCATCACCACGTCCAGCCGTCCGATGGCCGCGTACTGGGCGTCCGAGGGGATCTGGTGCAGGTGGCCAAGGTGGCCGATGCAAAGGCCCCCTGCCTCGAAGATGAAGATCGAGTTGCCGTCCTTGCGCGCACCTTCTCCGAACGGGCCGCGCGTGTCGGTCGGCACGTTGCGTATCAGCATCGACCCAAGGTCAAGCCGGTGGTCGGCAGGCGCTCCCGCGGGGCCCCAGCCTTCCAGCACATGCGGGATGCGCAGATCAGGCGCGGCGGTCCAGTGCGTGGAATGAGCGTTGTTCATGGTGACGATATCAGGCACCACGTCCTGCGTGCCCAGATAGCCTGTGTAGTCCGTCACCGCGACCGTGCCGTCATGGGTGACGATGGCAAAGCTGGCATGGTCGATGTAGCGGATCAGGACGCTGCCGTCCTCCAACCCTTCGTTCAGCGCGACCGGCACGACCGTTGGGTCAGCCAAAGCCAGCGCGATGCAATGCGACGGGATGCGGTCCTGCGCAAGGATCGGAGTGGCGAGAAGGGTGAAGACAAGGGCAAGACTCGGGCGCATGGGTCACCTCCGGTTGCCGTAAGGGTAACCCGGATCGGCGCGCGATCACGCGGAAAAGAGTTCACGGATGCGCAGGTTCAGGTGCGCGCGGCAATCATGGAGCGCAGCGCCGCAACGGTACGCAGATTGCGGGCAGTCATCGGCGCAGGAAGAAGCTTCGGGAGGCGCTCAGCCAGTTTCGAGGTCCCAAAGCCCCCTGGCGTATGCAACGTGAAGCGGTGGAAGGACAGGTGCCAGCCGTCCCCAGGCAGGGCAAGCGCCCGCAATGAAGCGTTGTCCGGACCTGCGGGTTCCTTCAGGAAATAGACATGAACCTGATTGCCTTCGGCCCCGGCGAAAGGATGGTCGGTCAAAGCGGCAGCAATCTCTGCGCCCTCAAGGACGAAGGTTTCGGGCGCAAAGCCGCAGCGCGTGGCAATGGCGTCGCGGATCATCGTCTCAAGCTCTCCGGTGCGCAGATCGCTGTCGAAGACGGCATTGCCGGACTGGATGTAGGTCTCGACCTGTCCCAGTCCCAGGTCCGAAAGCAGGGAGCGGAACTCGACCATCGGCAGCTTGTTCGCGCCGGCCACGTTCACCCCGCGCAGCAAGGCGACCCTCGGCCTCATCCGGCGTCGGTCCGTCCACGGCGGTCGCCCCGGAGGTTGGCGTATAGGACGTGGTTCCGCCAGCGGCCGTTGATCTGAAGATAGCTTTGCGCGACCCCTTCGTATTTGAAGCCGCATTTTTCCAACACCCCGCGAGAGGGGGCATTTTCGGGAAGGCAGGCGGCTTCCATCCGCGACAGATCCATCCGGGTAAAGGCGTGATGGGTCAACGCAAGGATCGCTTCGCGCATATAGCCTTGCCGTGCGTAAGGCTGGCCGATCCAGTAGCCAAACGTTGCCGCCTGTGCCGGGCCACGGCGAATGTTGTCCAGCGTCAGGGCCCCCAGAAGCGCATTGTCACCCCGCCGGATCAGCAGCATCGGCAAAGCCATTCCCTGCGCTTCTGAGCGTTGGGCCCAGTAGACCCGGTTGGTGAAGGCGCGGCGGGACAGGTGGTCGTTGGACCAGACCGGTTCCCATTTCACCAGAAACTCGGCCGAGGCCTCGCGCAGGTCGGACCATTGCCGCCAGTCGGCATGTTCGGGCAGCCGCAGCGTCATCCGCTCCGTCTCGACCCGGACGCGGCGCTTCAGGCCAAGCATCAGCCGGACAGCCCGCGGCGGATCTCCTCGATCCCCGGAGCGTTCTTGACGGGCCCATAGATCGCAAGGGCCGAACGCGCGGTGGTCAAGCCCGCCGCATGGGCGCGCACGGCAGCGGTATCCACCGCGTCGATCTTGGCCACAGCTTCGGCGACCGAAGGCACGCGGCCCCAGATTGACAGAAGCCGGGCGTTACGTTCCGCGCGTGAGGACGGGCTCTCAAGGCCCATCAACAGCCCCGCGCGCAATTGCGCACGGGCGCGGGCCACTTCGGCGTCCGTCATATCATTGGCAGCGCGCTTCAACTCGTCAATTGTGAGTTGCGCAAGATCGCCGATCTCTTCCGCCGAGGTGCCGGCATAGATGGTGATCTGGCCGGTATCCTCGTAGGCGCTGGACTGGGCGTAGATTGAATAGCACAGGCCCCGATCTTCGCGGATCTTCTGGAACAGGCGGCTGGACATGCCGCCGCCCATCGCGGTCGCGTAGACCTGTGCGGTGTAGACTGCGTCGTCGCGGTAGCCCGGCCCCTCGAAGGACAGCGCGAAATGGACCTGCTCCAGATCCTTGACCTCGCGCCGCTCGCCGCCTTCGAAACGTGCGGGCTGCACGCTGGATCCACTCGCAGGTTTCAGCGCACCAAAGATGCGTTCGGCCGCTTCGACCACGGCAGCATGATCAACGCCACCGGCGGCGGAAAGGATCAACTGGTTGGGGCCATAATGGTGGCCGACGAAGCTTTCGAAATCCCTCTTTGCAAAGGAGGACACCCGTTCTTCCGGCCCAAGGATCGTGCGGCCAAAGGGCTGGTTCGGATAGCTCACCTCATGCAGCCAGTCGAAGATGATGTCGTCGGGCGTATCCAGCGCCTGCCCGATTTCCTGAAGGATAACGTGCCGCTCAGTCTCGATATCCGCTTTGCGAAACAGCGGGTTGAGAACGATGTCGGCGATCACGTCCAAAGCCATGACCACATCGCCGGACAGGACACGGGCGTAATAGGCAGTCATTTCACGGCTGGTATAGGCGTTGATGTAGCCGCCGACATCTTCGATTTCCTCGGCGATCCGAAGGGCGGAGCGGCGGCGCGTGCCCTTGAACGCCATGTGTTCCAGGAAATGCGCGATGCCGTTCTGTTCTGGCGTCTCATGCCGCCCTCCGGCCTCGACCCAAAGGCCGATGCTGGCGGACTGAAGGCCCGGCATCGACTCGGTGACGATCCGAAATCCGTTCGGCAGGGTGTGAAGCTCTTTCGTCACCGGGCAATCCTTTTGCGCACCAGCGCCTGAATGGCAGTGAGATCGTTTGGCACGCGGGTCATGCGTTCCTGCTTGTCAAACAGATCCGCCATGTGCGGCGGCAACGCCGGGCGGATCCCCGTGGCGCGTTCGACGGCATCCGGGAACTTCGCGGCGTGGGCGGTGGCAAGGGTGATCATCGGACTGTCACCCAGATTTTCCTGAGCTACCTTCACTCCGACGGCTGAATGGGGGCAGAGCAGCTCTCCGGTTGCCTTCCAGATCGTGCGGATGGTGGACAGGGTATCCTCCTCGTCGCAGCGCCCGGAGGCGAAGGTCGCCCGCAGGGTTTCCAGCGCGCCCTGGCCGATACGGAAACCGCCGGATTTCATTTCGTCCATCAGAGCGGCAATGGCCTTCCCGTCACGTCCATAGGCATCGAACAAGGCACGCTCAAAGTTCGAAGACACCTGGATATCCATCGACGGGCTGATCGAGGGGTGCACGCCGTTGGTCCGGTAATCGCCTTGCCGCAGGGCGCGGTCAAGGATGTCGTTCTGGTTGGTCGCGATCACCAGCTTGTCGATCGGAAGCCCCATGCGCCGGGCGATGTAGCCTGCAAAGATGTCACCGAAATTGCCCGTAGGTACGGTGAAACTTACCGTGCGGTGCGGGGCACCAAGGGCCGTGGCGGCGTAGAAGTAATAGACAACCTGCGCCAGCACGCGGGCCCAGTTGATGCTGTTCACGCCTGCCAGCCGAACGCCATCGCGAAAGGCGAAGTCGTTGAACATCGCCTTCACGCAGGCCTGCGCGTCGTCGAAATCGCCGTCGATGGCAAGCGCATGGCAGTTCGCTTCGGAAGGCGTCGTCATCTGGCGGCGCTGCACGTCCGATACCCTGCCATGTGGAAACAGGATGAAGACATCCACTTTGGAAAGTCCCCGGAAGGCTTCGATCGCTGCCGACCCGGTATCGCCGCTGGTCGCGCCGACGATAGTGATCCGCTCGCCCGACTTCGCCAATGCC
>PNJK01000007.1 GCA_013821825.1 Rhodobacter sp. | reverse complement strand
GACGACGACCATCAGCTGATCGATGTTGAACGGCTTTTCGATGAAGTCGTAGGCACCCTGCTTGATGGCTGCGACGGCAATCTCAATGTTTCCATGCCCAGAGATAATCACTACCGGAACATCGGGATTGTCGCGCTTTACGGTTTTCAGGATGTCGATCCCGTCCATCCGGCTGTCCTTGAGCCAGATGTCCAGAATCATCAGCGTCGGTGGCTCGGCGTTGATCTCGGCCATGCAGTCATCGGAATTGGCGGCAAGGCGCACCGCGTAGCCTTCGTCGCCAAGAATATCGCCGATGAGTTCGCGGATATCCTGTTCATCGTCAACGATCAGAATGCTCATCTTCTCAACCTCCTTGCCCCTGGCTGACTTTCGGGGGGACATGCGTTCTTGGCCGGCGACGGGTGGCGCGCGGCAGTCGGATTTCGGCGATTGCGCCGGCGTGGGCATTGCCGTCGAACACCGGCGCATCGAGAAGGGCAAGCGTGCCGCCATGTTCCTCGATGATCTTCTTGACGATGGGCAGGCCAAGGCCGGTGCCCTTGTCGCGGGTAGTCACATAGGGTTCGAACAGGCGCGCACGGTCGGGCGGCAGGCCGGTGCCGTTGTCCATGATGCGGATCACGGCTTCGGTGTCATCGGCGGTCAGGGCCACGCGGATTTCGGGAACAAAGCCGGGTGGCGCCCCCTTTTCCTGCAATGTTTCAATCGCTTCGCCTGCGTTCTTGATAAGGTTTGTGAAGGCCTGGCCGATCATCGTGGCGTCAAGTTCCATCGGCAGCGGCGCCGTCGGGATGGCCTTGACGAACCGGACCGAGGGCTGGCCGTTTTCCTGAAGCAGGACCGCACCGCGCAGCAGATCCGCAAGGTCGCAGTCGCGGCGGTCGGGTTCGGGCATCCGGGCGAACCTGGAAAATTCGTCGACGATCCGGCGCAGGTCGTTGGTCTGGCGCACGATCACGTCGGTGTATTGTTCCAGATCCTCGGGGTCTTTCACCTGTGCCGCGAACTTGCGCTTGATGCGTTCGGCGGAAAGCTGGATCGGGGTCAGCGGGTTCTTGATCTCGTGCGCGATGCGGCGGGCAACGTCACCCCAGGCGGCCATGCGCTGCGCCGAAACAAGGTCGGTCACATCGTCGAAGGCGACAACGAAGCCCTCGAGGTTGCCGGCCTCATTGCGACGCACGCTCATCCGGACCAGCAGGCTTTCCAGCTTGCCCTTCCGGGTCAGGCGCACCTCTTCCTGCACCGCTGTGCCAGCGCCTTCGCGCAGACGGTCGAAAAGCGGTGCGAATTCGGGGACGGCGGCGGCGATGGGCATGTCGGACTGGCCGTCTGAGAGGTCCAGCAGGCGTTCGGCGGCACGGTTCACGAAGTCGATGTCGCCGTCGCTGTCCAGACCGATCACGCCCGCGGTGACGTTCGACAGGACAGAGTCGAACAGGCGGCGGCGGGTTTCGGTCTGGCTGTGGCTGACCATCAACGCCTCGCGTTGGCCTTTCAGCTGGCGGGTCATCTGATTGAAGAGGCGGCCAAGCGAGGCGATTTCATCATCGCCCACCTCTTCCATCACCTGCACGTCCAGATCGCCGCCCCCAACCCTTTCGGCGGCCCCGGCAAGACGCCCCACCGGGCGCGACAGTCGTTCGGCAAACCACAGGCCCAGCCAGATCGCAGCAAGGATCAGGATCAGCGCGAAACCAAGGTAGATCAGGCCGAAGTTGAACAAAAGCCGTCCACGTTCGCTTTCCAGCTGGTTGTAAAGCTGGACAGTCTCTTGCGTCTCGTCCAGCAGTTGCAGGATCGAGCCGTCAACCTCGCGCGTGACGTAAAGGTAGCGGTCGGCGAAGGCGTCCAGGAAAATCAGCGCCCGAAACTCGTTGTTCGACCAGTCGGGGATCAGGACGGTATTGCCCTCGCGTGCCAGCTTCAGCTGTTGGGGGGTCAAGGCCTCGAACCCGAAAAGATAGGACCGTTCGCCCCGCGTCTTCAGGTCGCCATCGCCATCGACCAGATATGCCTCCTTCAGTCCGCGCTGGATGACCACCTGCCCCTGCGACAGCAGCGGGCGCAGCTGGTCATCGCGCAGGAAACCCGTCTGGCGCTTGGCCCGGTTCAGATATCCCGCCAGCGCCACGACATCGGCAGCCAGATCGTCACGCTGCACCGCCTCATACGCCTGCGCGGCCGAGAGCGAGGAGCCGACGACCGAACGGACCCGTTCGGAAAACCAGCCTTCAAGTCCGATGTTGATGGAGAGGACGGCAAAGACTGCGACAAGCACCGTGGGCACCAGCGCGATCAGCATGAAGACGCCCGAAAGCCGCATGTGCAGCCGCGATCCCGCAGACCGCGACCGGCGGTCAGCGATCAGTCGGGTGACGCGGGCAAGGACGAGGGCGGCGATGACAAGGACGTAGATAAGATCCGACAGAAGGATCAGCCTCAGCGCCGGAGAGGCTGCGTCCCGGTTGAACGGCCCCATCGCGAGGAACGTGGCAACCGCAAGCACCGGCCCAAGAAAAACCAGCCCCAAGGTGACGGCAGTCTGCACCCGGCGCTGCCGGCGCAGGCGGGAAAAGCGAGCCCATACGTCGCCTTGATATGCGCGATCCAACCGAATCTGCCCGTTAGCCGGGTTTATTCCACCCGTCGCCACTATATCTTGATGCTGGGCGGGGTGAAACCCAAAAGACACGGGTCCTGTGGCGGGGTTACATCAACTTGCGGCGTCGGGTGACGCGAATGTCCAGGTCGGTGATCTTCTTGCGCAGCGTATTGCGGTTGATTCCCAGAAGGTCGGCGCATTTCGCCTGATTGCCCGCCGTGGCATCCAGCGCGATCTCGATCAGCGGCATTTCCACCTCGCGCAGGATGCGCTGGTAGACGCCCGGAGGGGGCAGTTGCCCGCCATGCAGGTCGAAATAACGCTTGAGATGCCGGGCAACCGAGGCAGACAGCTTTTCGCCTTCGCCCATCGCCACACCCATGCCGGCGCGCGGCTCGGCAGCGGGCTGGTTGCCAAGGATCAGCTCGACCTCGCCGCGGGCGATTTCGGATTCCGAGGCGGTGACCAACAGCCGGCGGATGGCGTTTTCCAGTTGGCGGACGTTGCCGGGCCAGCTGTAGGCGCGCACCAGCTCGCCCGCCTCGGACGACAGGCGCCGGACGGTGCCGATGTCACGTTCGCCCCGGGACAGGAAATGCTCGGCCAGAAGCGGGATGTCATCCACCCGTTCGCGCAGGCTGGGCACGTGCAGGGTCACCCCGCCAAGCCGGTAATAAAGATCGGACCGGAAGCCGCCGCCCTCCATCCGGGCGGAAAGGTCGACCTGGCTGGTCGACATGATGCGGGGGGCGTTGTCGCCCAGAAGGTCCAGCATCCGGACAACCCGGGCCTGGGTGTCGTCGTCGTAATCCCCAACTTCGTCGAACACGATCGACCCGCCGCGCGCCTTGGCGAGCAGGGTCGAGGGGCCATCGACGCCCTGCAGATCAGCGGACTGTGCCACCACGAAAGGCAGCGAGCGCCGGTCGGAAAAGTCATGGATGGCGCGGGCGATCAGCGATTTGCCAGTGCCGCTTTCGCCAGTGATCAGCACGGGAAGGTCGCTGTTCATCACCCTCGCAACCAACCGATAGAGCGCCTGCATCGCAGCAGTGCGGCCAACCAAAGGCAGATCGTCGCCCGCGTCGCGCGGGGTCACCACCACTTTCGGCGCGCGGCGTTTCTGGTCCAGCGCCTTTGACGACCGCTTCATCAGGTCGGGCAGATCAAAGGGCTTCGGCAGGTAGTCGAAGGCTTCCGCCTCGGTCGCCTGAATGGCGGTCATGATGGTGTTCTGCGCCGAGATCACGATTACCGGCAGGCCGGGACGCATCTTGGCGATGCGCGGCAGGGCATCAAGGCCGTTGCCGTCGGGCATGATCACGTCCGAGATCACCAGATCGCCCTTCCCTTCCTCGATCCAGCGCATCAGCGTCATCAGGCTGGAGGTCGCATGCACCTTGCACCCCGCGCGGGTCAGGGCCTGGGTCAGGACTGTGCGGATCGTGCGGTCATCATCCGCGACCAGAACGGTACCATCCATTACTTGCCATCCTTCTTCTTGTCGCGGGGTGCCATCGGCAGCGACACGCGGAACACGGTGCGACCGGGCACGGAATCGACCGTGATCCAGCCCTCATGGTCGGAAATGATCTTGGAAACGAGTGCGAGCCCGAGGCCGGTGCCGTTTTCACGGCCCGAGACGAAGGGCTCGAAGATATTGGCGGCGATTTCCGGCTTGATGCCGGGGCCGTCGTCGATGATCTCCACGTTCAGCGGCAGGGCGGCGGCGGCCCCGTCCTTGCGGCGCAGGCGCAGGGACAGGTCGTAGAATGTGTGCAGCCGGATCGTGCCGCCAGAGCGGCAAGCCTCGGCGGCGTTCTTGATCAGGTTGAGGAACACCTGCATCAGCTGGTCGCTGTCGGCCAAAGTGGGCGGCAGGGACGGGTCGTAGTCTTCGGCGATCGACATATGCGCCGCAAAGCCGACCAGCGCCGACTTCCGGGCGCGGTCCAGTGCGTCATGGATGTTCACCGGCTTTCTGTCCGGCGGACGGATGTTGCCGAACTGCTCGACCTGTTCCAGAAGCTTCACGATACGGCGGGTTTCCTCGACGATGAGGTCCGTCATCTCCTGATCCTCGGGCGAAAGGTTCATCGACAGAAGCTGCGCCGCGCCAGAGATGCCGGCAAGCGGGTTCTTGATCTCGTGCGCCAGCATTTCGGCCATGCCGATGGCCGAGCGCGCCGCCGACTTCACCCCCATGGACCGGTTCAGCCGGTCGGCGATTTCGCGCGGGCTGAGGATCAGCATGACGACGTCGGGATTATCGTGCATGGGGGCCAGATGTATCGTGCATTGGACAGGCGGGCGTTCGCCGGTGGTCACTTCGACATCGTTGATGTTCAGGGGCGACTGGTTGGCGCGGGCTCGGGCAAGTGCCTCGTCCATTGGCGCGTCGATCGACAGCCGGTCAAAGGCAGGCTGGCCGCGCAACGCCCGGTCGGATGCGTTGAGGAAGGTTTCCGCTGCGGGGTTTACCTCAAGGATGCGGGCCTGTGCGTCCAGCAGCAGGGCAGGCAACGGCAGCGAGGCCCAGATGACCCCTGGCACCGGATATGGCAGGCGGTAGGGCGTCATGCGGCCAGTTCCAGCTCGGCAAAGGCCAGTTCCAGCAGCAGGATCACCTCGGCCGGGTCGGTGGAGGTAAGGATGGCTTCCCGGGCATGGGGCAGACCCGCCTCTTCCAGATACCAGCCAAGGTGCTTGCGCGCCATCCGCAGGCCAAGTTCGCGGCCGTAGAATGTCAGCATGTCGTCGTAGTGATCGAGGATCATGCGGCCAAGCGCGCCACCGCCGGGCACTTGCGGGGCGGGAGTGCCGTAAAGGTCATGCGCCACCTCGGCCAGCCGCCACGGTGCGCCTTGTGCGCCGCGACCGATCATCACGCCATCGGCGCCGGAGAGGCGCAGCGCCTCGCGCGCAGAGGCGCTGTCGGTGATGTCGCCATTGGCGATGACCGGAATGCTGACAGCGTCCTTCACCGCACGGATCGCGGCCCAGTCGGCGCGGCCTTTATAGAACTGGCAGCGGGTGCGGCCGTGGATGGTGATCATCTGGACGCCCGCGCCTTCGGCGCGCCTTGCAAGTTCGGGCGCGTTCAGAAGCGTGTCGTCCCAGCCCAGCCTGGTCTTCAAGGTGACCGGCACCTTGACCGCCTGCGCCACCGCCTCGATCAGCTTCAGCGCCAGATCAAGGTCGCGCAGCAAAGCCGAGCCGCAAAGCCCGGTTGTAACCCGCTTCGACGGGCAGCCCATGTTGATGTCGATGATGCGGGCGCCCTGCGCTTCGACATAGCGGGCGCCTTCGGCCATCCAGTAGGGATCGCGTCCAGCCAATTGGACCGACGTCGCCTGCTCGCCAAGCCCAAGCTCGGCCCGGGCGCGTGCTTCGGGGCGGGCGCGGACGATTTCTTCGCTGGCCACCATCTCGCTGACCACCAGCCCGGCGCCGAACCGGGCGACCAACCGCCGAAACGGCAGGTCGGTGATCCCCGCCAGAGGTGCAAGGATTACCGGAGGGGTCACATCGCTGGAACCGAGCGTAACGGGCAAATGCCTAATCCTTGTGCGTTGAACCAGTAGCTAATGCCCCCGTCGGGAAGCTCCAAGGCAACAGACCGGCAATAGCAGCGCCATACTGTCTGAAAAACATGCGATGCACAAATTTTGTGCAGATATGCCCGGTCTTGCGCCAGATTGTCATAGGACGCACCCTGCCCTAGGAAGGAAGCGCAAGACAGGACAGCGCATGACAACAGCCGTGATCATCGCCGCCGCAGGGCGCGGCAGCCGCATGGGCGGCGAGGTGCCGAAGCAATGGCAGCCGCTGGCGGGCAAGCCGGTGCTGGCCCATGCGATTGCGGCGTTTGCCGGCTTGCCAGTGGTGCTTGTGATCCACCCGGACGACAGGGCGCGGGCCGAAGGGCTGGGCGTCCGGCTGGTCTTGGGGGGTGCGGCCAGGGATGCCTCGGTCCTTGCGGGACTGGAGGCTTTGGCCGGCACCGGTGTGACGCGCGTCCTGATCCATGACGGCGCAAGGCCGCTGGTCAGCCGGGCGCTGATCGGGCGGCTGGTCGAGGCGCTTGAGACGCATGACGGCGCGGCCCCGGCGCTGGCGGTGACCGACGCGCTGTGGCGGGGGACCGATGGGATCGTGTCCGGCACGGTGGACCGCGCCGGGCTTTACCGGGCGCAAACCCCGCAGGCGTTTCGCTTTGCCCCGATCCTGGCGGCGCATCGCGCGCACCGGGGCGGCGCGCTGGACGATGTGCAGGTGGCGCGGGCCGCAGGGCTTGACGTGGCGATCGTCGAGGGCGAGGAAACCAATCTGAAGCTGACCTGGCCCGGTGATTTTGCCCGGGCCGAGGCGATCCTGCGGGGGCAAGGCATGGATGTGCGGTTGGGCAACGGCTATGACGTGCATGCGTTCTGCGCGGGCGATCATGTGTGGCTCTGCGGGGTGAAAGTGCCGCATGACAAGGCGCTGCTCGGCCATTCCGACGCCGATGTCGGGATGCATGCGCTGACCGATGCGATCTATGGCGCGCTGGCGATGGGCGACATCGGGCGGCATTTCCCGCCGTCAGACCCGCAATGGAAGGGGGCGGCGAGCCACATCTTTCTGACCCATGCCATCGGGCTTGCGACCGAAGCCGGCTACCGGCTGGCCAACTGCGATGTGACGCTGGTCTGCGAACGCCCGAAGATCGGCCCGCATGCCGCTGATATGCAGGCAGAACTTGCGCGGATCATGCGGGTGGAGGCGGACCGGGTGTCGGTCAAGGCCACCACCTCGGAACGCCTGGGCTTTACAGGGCGCGAAGAGGGGATAGCGGCGCTGGCCACCGCAACGCTGGTGCGGTCATGAGTGCGGCGATCGCCACTTTCTTCGGCGCGGGGCACTTGCGGCCAGCCTCTGGCACCTGGGCCTCGGCCATTGCGGTGGGGCTGGCGGTGCTGGCCTACCAGCTGGGACTTGCCCTGCTGGTGCCGGCCGGCTTCGTGCTGGCCACCCTGGCCGGGTTCTGGGCCGTGCCGCAATACCTGCGCGACCGGCCGGGCGAGGACCCGCCCGAGATTGTCATCGACGAGGTGGCGGGGCAATGGCTGGCCATGTCCTTCACGGTGATCCCGCTGTGGCGCCAGGACGTGCCCGACCTTGTGCTGGCCGCCTGGCCCGGCTGGCTGGTGCCGTTCGTGCTATTCCGCCTCTTCGACATCTGGAAGCCCTGGATCATCGGTCGCGCCGACCGTCGGGGCGATGCGGCGGGGGTCATGCTGGACGACCTTTGGGCCGGGCTTTTTGCCGGGATCGGCTCGGTGGCGCTGGCGGGGGTCTATCACGGGCTGGCGCCATGGCCGGGATAGATGTCCGGGATTTGCTGGCGCGGGCCCGCTACCGGGGCCTGAAGATCGCCACGGCGGAAAGCTGCACGGGCGGGATGGTCGCGGCGGCGCTGACCGATATTCCCGGATCGTCGGACGTCGTTGACCGTGGCTTCGTGACCTATTCCAACGCGGCCAAGGTCGAGATGCTGGGGGTTTCGCCCGATACCCTCGCCGCGCAAGGTGCCGTGTCCGAGGCGGTGGCGACAGAGATGGCCGAAGGCGCGCTTGCGCGGTCGGCGGCCGATCTGGCGGTCGCAATCACCGGGATCGCCGGGCCGGGCGGGTCGGAGTTCAAGCCCGAAGGCCGGGTCTGCTTTGCCCTTGCACGCAAGGGCCACCCGACGGTGACGGAAACGGCAGAGTTTGGCGCGCTTGGCCGGGCGAAAGTGCGCAAGGCCGCGACGGGCCATGCGCTTGGGCTGCTGGCGTCGGCACTGGACTGACGATCAGGGCTGCAGGGCAAAGAACCGCAGGATTTCGCGGTTCGCGTCGATCTCTTCGGTCTTGCCGCTGTCTTGCCGCGCCTTGCGACCCCCGGGCCAGTGGTGCGCTCCGCCTTCCACGGTCATCAGCCGCAGCACCACCTTTGCGCCCTTCTTGAAGTCCGTGACGGTGACCGAGGTTCCATCGTCGCGCCGGTCGATCTGGCGCGTGGATTGCAAAAGCCCCCCACCCCATGGCGCGAGGAACGCCTGCACCACCGAGGCGACCGAGGCAAAGTCGGTGCGGGTCAGGCTGGTGTCGCCCCGCCCGCCGTCATAGGGCACCATCGTATCGGCGGTGCCGTGGATGATCAGCGCCGGAACAGCGCCTTTCACACGGATGCGGCCAGTGTCCATCGTGCCGGCCACTCCGGCGACGGCGCGCACGCGGTCCGGGTTCCGGGCGGCAAAGGTCTCAGCCATGATCGAGCCGTTCGACATGCCGGTGATGTAGATGCGGGTCCCGTCGACCCAGAAGCGGTCCTGCGCGTCCTCTATGACGGCGGTCAGGAAGGCCAGGTCATCCCCCCCGGCCCGCGCCGCATAACCGCAGCAATAGCCGCCGTTCCAGGTCAAGAGCCGGTCGCCGCGCCGGGAACTGCCGGCGGGAAACACCACCGCGTATCCCGCGCGCGTTGCAGCGCGACCGAAGCCTGAGGCCGAGGCGAACTGCTCAGGGCTGCCGCCGCCGCCATGCAGCGCAAGGATCAGCGGCGCACCTTTCGCTTGGGCGGGAAGCTGGATGTCGTAGAACCGGTCGCCAAGGCGCACCGTCTCGGCCGCAGCGGAGAGGGGAAGCGAAAGGATTAACATTGTCAGGAAAAAGCGGAGCATGTCACGGTCACCTTCGGGTTCAGGGTCTCACTTGCACGTGCCGGCCGGCAGTTTCCGTCGCGGCGGCCCGGCAGGTCCGCCGGGCCCGCCAAGATCATCGCTGCGAAGGTCTGCGGGGTCTGGACGATCCGGGTTAAGCCGCGCGCCGACTTAGCCGGCGCGGACATCTGTAGCGGTGCTGGTGGCGTCGGGCCCTGCCCCGGACCGGGTTCCCTGTCCGGTCAAGTTTCCCGGTCCGTGCCGTAAAGTTCGGCGGCGCGGCGTTCGAAGGCCCGCACGACCCGGTGCATCGCATCATTGAAGACCACGCCGATGATCGACCGCAACAGCACGTTGCGAAACTCGAAATCCACGTGGAAGTCCACCTCGCAGCCCCCGGCGATATCGCGGAATGCCCAGGAGGATTTCATGTGATGAAACGGGCCGTCCAGATATTCGGTATCGATCTTCAAGGCCTCGGGCCACAGCGTCACCCGGCTGGTAAACTGTTCGCGGAAGACCTTGAAGCTGATCACCAGGTCGGCCTCCATCACCTCGCCCCCGTCTGGGATCGGGCGGCGCGTACGGATGCGGGCGGCGGCATTCCAGGGCAGGAACTTCGGATAAGACCCGACATCGGCCACCAGATCGTACATCTGGCGGGCGGTATAAGGCAGGCGTTTGGTTTCGGAATGGGTGGGCATGTCACTTTTGTCGGCTATTTCCGACATTTGGCCCGACAGGCCCGCAAGATCAAGCACCTGCAGTGACGCGGGGGCCGCTGTGTCCGAGGCGCGAACCCGGCCTGGGACTTGACTGCGACCCGTTCTGCAGCGTTCCTTCCAGCCGCTTCTTCGGTCAAGGCGGGACCTGATCGGGCCCGGACCGGGCAAAGGCCAGCCACCCTGCCCTGCGAATCATTTCGGAAATCCGCCTGAAATGTCATGAGGATTTGGCGGGTCGCTCTGGACCCTGATCAGGAAGTTCCGATGCCCGAACGCGAATATGTGATCGACCAGATGATCAGCGCCAAGGCGATTGCCGCCCGCGTCGAAGCCTTGGCGCGCGAGATCACCGCGCATTTCAGCGGCACCGACAAGCTGGTGGTCGTCGGCCTGTTGCGCGGATCCTTCGTCTTCATCGCCGATCTGGTGCGCGAGATCGAACTGCCGGTCGAGGTGGATTTCCTTGAGGCGTCCTCATACGGCGACGCCATGCATTCCAGCCGCGAGGTGCGCATCCTGAAGGACCTCCGCGGGGAAATCGCGGGGCGTGACGTGCTGCTGGTCGAAGATATCGTCGACACCGGCTTTACGCTGCACCATGTCATCCACCTGCTCAAGGCGCGCGAACCCAAGCGGCTGAAGGTCTGCGCGCTGCTGGACAAACCGTCGCGCCGCGAAGTTGCGGTCAAGGCCGACTGGACGGGCTTCGAGATCCCGGACGAATTCGTGGTCGGCTACGGGATCGACTTTGCCCAGCGCAATCGCAACCTGCCCTATATCGGCAAGGTCCGGTTTTCCGAAACCGGGGCGGGGGCCGAATGAACTACCTGCTCTGGCTGGCCCGCGCCAAGCGTTGGGCGCAGAATCCGCCCTCCAGGGACCGGGTCAGGCTGGTACTGGTCGTCGTCGCGATCAGTCTGGCGATCATTGGCCTGGAATGGGCCTTCGGCTGGCCCGAGTGGCTGACGCCGGACCGGCTCTCGGCGAAACCGTGACTCGACAGGCCCGGCAACATCTCTAGGCTTGCCTTGCCGATGGATCGATGGAGGCCATGCGTTGCGGGTGTTGCGCTGGGTGGTCGTGTTTGGCCTGCTTGGGGCCGGGGTGTTGTGGTTTCTGGCGCTGCCAAGGCCGCTGGAGGAAACCGATGTCGCCGGTCTGACCGGCAATGCGCAACGCGGCGAGACGGTGTTCTGGGCCGCGGGCTGTGCGTCTTGCCACATGGCGGCCGAAGCGAAGGGCGAAGCGCAGCTGGTGCTGTCGGGCGGGCAGCGGTTCCCGTCGGACTTCGGCACGTTCATTGCGCCGAACATCAGCCAGGACCCAACTCAAGGCATCGGCGGCTGGTCACTACTGGACCTGGCCTCCGCGCTGAAGCGTGGCGTCAGCCCCGAGGGTGAGCATTACTTCCCCGCCCTGCCCTATGCATCCTACGCCAAGATGCAGATGCAGGACGTAGCCGATCTGCACGCCTTCCTGCAGACCCTGCCTGCCGATGCCACGCCAAGCCAGCCGCATGAATTGACCTTCCCCTTCTCTCGCCGCGAGGCGGTGGGGGTGTGGAAACTGCTGTTCCTGTCCGAAGACTGGTCGCTGCCCGGCAACATGACACCGACAGCCGAACGCGGCCGCTACATCGCCGAGGCGCTGGCGCATTGCGGCGAATGCCACACGCCGCGCAACTTCTTGGGCGGAATGGACACCTCACGCTGGCTGGCTGGTGCGCCCAATCCCTCGGGCGAGGGACGCTTCCCAAACATCACGCCCGCCAAGCTGACCTGGACCGGCCCGGACATTGTGCAATACCTCACCACCGGCTTCACGCCCGAGTTCGACAGCGTGGGCGGCGCCATGGCGTACGTCGTGGAAAACATGGCCCGCCTGCCGGAAAGCGATCGGGTGGCGGTCGCGGAGTACATCAAATCCATTCCGGCAGCCGAATAACGACTCCGACCGGCAACGAACCGCTTCGACGGGCCCGGATCGCATCAAGCCCTTTGCCAATGGGTCCTGCCCGCTTTGCGCGTCCGGCAGCCTGGGGTTGCGGAACTGCAACTGCGGCAAGGTTCGGCGACCGGTGCAATTTCAAACTGTCCGGTTTTCTGGTAGCATCCCTGCATCAGAAAACTGACGTCAGGAAATTCCATGCGCATCGCAGCCCTTGGCGGCTTGATCATCGCGAGTATCTCCGGTCCGGCACTTGCCATCGATCTCGGAAACAGTCTGTCGCTGACCGGAGAAGTCGAACTTGAGTATCTGAACTCGGATGGGGACGATACCAGCTTCGGCTTTATCGACATCACGCTTGGCTGGCGCAGCCAGGGCGGCGGCGCGGTCGGGTTCGGCTTCGACCTTGCGGTGGACAGCACACAGCTGCTGGAGACCGGAGAAGACCGCACCGCCTATTGGGGTGGGTTTGTCATCACCACCGGAGCAGGCGAGTTCACCGTCGGCGCGCCGCGCCCGGTGATGAACGTGCTTTATGAGACGCCAAAGATTGGCGGCAATTCGTTCTACGACGAGTTGCTTCCGCAGTTCACCGGACCGCTGACGTCCGTCCTGGTCAAGACCAGCGACGCCAACGCCTATGGCGTCAGCTTCATCGGCGAAAGCGGCAACCTGAAATACGGGGTCTACTATGCCAATCTGGAAAACCTAGATGCCGACGTCCTGCAGCTTGCCGGGACCTACCGGCTGGGCGCGACGCTGGTTCACGGCGGGGCGGAACGGATCACCGACGGTCCGATCGACGTCACCACCTTGGAACTTGGTGTGACGCAGGAATTCGACCGGTTCTCCCTCGGGGCGGAGATCATCGATATCAGCAGTTCAGGCGCGCCCTTCGACGGCCAGTCGATCAAGCTGTTCGGCGAGTACAACATGACCGATGCGCTGACGCTTGGGGTCCAAATCCAGAATGTCGATTCTCCGGTCGACGCCACGCTTTACGGATTGTCGGGCGAGTACGGCTTCGGCTCTGGTGGCTACGCGCGCCTTGGGGTGCTGGATTCCGACCAGGGCACCAGCGAGCCGCTCTTCGACGCAGCTGTCGGTTTCCGCTTCTGACGGCGGGCGGGGTCAGCCCCGCCCCAATCTCTCCAGCCGCGCCGCGCGCAGCCGCGCGAAATCGTCACCGGCGTGGTAGGACGACCGGGTCAGCGGCGTCGAGGAAACCATCAGGAACCCCTTGCCGAATGCTGCCACCTCATAGGCCTTGAATTCGTCGGGCGTCACGAAGCGGTCAACCCGGTGATGCTTTGGGGTCGGTTGCAGATACTGGCCGATGGTCAGGAAATCGACATCGGCCGACCGCATGTCGTCCATCACCTGCCCCACCGATTGCCGGTCTTCGCCAAGGCCCACCATGATGCCGGACTTGGTGAACATGGTCGGGTCAAGCTCTTTCACGCGCTGCAAAAGACGCAAGCTGTGGAAGTAGCGGGCGCCGGGGCGCACTTCGGGGTAAAGGCCGGGTACGGTTTCAAGGTTGTGGTTCAGCACGTCCGGGCGCGCGGCGACCACGGTTTCCAGCGCATCGGGGCCGCAGCGCAGGAAATCGGGGATCAACACCTCGATCGTCGTTCCTGGTGCGCGGTGGCGGATCGCGCGGATCGTCTGGGCGAAGTGATCGGCCCCGCCATCGGCCAGATCATCGCGGTCGACCGAGGTTACGACGACATGGGCAAGCCCCAGTTCGGCCACCGCATGGGCCACGCGCCCCGGTTCAAATGCATCCAGCGTCTGCGGCTTGCCGGTGGCGACGTTACAGAAGGTGCAGCCCCGGGTGCAGATCTCGCCCATGATCATCATGGTGGCGTGGCCCTGAGACCAGCATTCGCCGACGTTGGGGCAGCCCGCCTCCTCACACACCGTCACCAGCTTCTTCTCGCGCAGGATGTCGCGGGTCTTCTTGTAGCCTTCCGAGGTCGGAGCCTTGACCCTTATCCAGTCGGGCTTCTTCGGCTGGTCCTGATCGGCCCGATGCGATTTCTCGGGATGCCGCTGGTCAGGAATTCTGAGATCGCGCAATGCTTTTTCCCCCTACAAGGCCGCCCTTTCGCAAATATCGCGAATCTGCCGTAAGGGCAACGGCACGACAGGCTGCTGAAAGACAAGGCACCTATGTCCCAACTGCATATTCCGGACCAAGGGCAGTGACGCATGCGGGAATAGCCACGGAGCAGAATGAACGGGATAAAGATGAACAACCTGAGGGGCTTTGAACGTTCATCCTGGTGCTGTTCGGATGAGGTGCGGCGGTGATCGCCCGCAGCGCCATCGGCCTTTCGGGCATCAGCTTGGCCTTCGGTCCGACAATTGTGGCCGCGGCCTATGGTCCTGGTGCGATTTCCGGTGCGCATCTCAACCCGTCGGTATCGCTGAGCATGATGCTGGCGGGCCGGATGAGTACAAGTGATCTTGTGGGTTATGCGATTGCCCAGGGGACCGGAGCGATTGCTGGTCCGGGTTTTCTGCTGCTGATCGCGTCAGGCAAGGCGGGCTATTTGCTGGCTACAAACAGCCTTGGCCAAAACGGATTCTGCGCGGGCAATCCGGGCGAGGTTTCCATGAGCGCAGCCCTGGTCTTCGAGGTGGCATGACCTGCCTGTTCGTCACAGGCATTCCCGGTGCCACTGCGTCGGACGCACCAAGCGCGATTGCGGGGAGGGCGATTGGCCCGACCCTGACCGCGATCCATCCGGTAGGCATCAATGTGACCGGCGTGTCGGTCAACCCGGCGCGGCCCATCCGCCCGGCGCTGTTTGCCGGTGGCCAGGCTTTGACCGATCTTTGGGTGTTCATTGTGGCCCCCTTGGTTGGCGCTACACTGGCGGGCTTATGCCACGCGGCAAAGTTCACCCGCGCCAACGCCTGACAGCGTGTCCATAGCCGAAATGGCGGGGCGCCCCGGCGCACCGCCATGTCCGAAACCGGCTGCCGACGGCCTGTTGGCCAGAGCGTTTGCAGCGTCACCCGATCAAGGGGCCAGAGCGGCCATAGGTCTCGTCGTAATGGCGGCGCAGCCGCATCAGGGCGATGCGCAGCACAATCTTGCCTGACCGCGCAGCCCAGCCCATCCGCTTTTCTGCCACCTCCAACCCTTCCAGAAAGCAGCAGCAGCGCAGAGCCACGTCGCCAAGGCCCGGCCCAAGGTCGCGCAAGGCCGCCGCCACCCTTCCACGGGCACGCCCCGGCCCTTCGCCAATCCCGCTGTCCGGCTGAAACGCCCCCCGGTCGCCGCCGGTCAGAAAGCGGTCCCAGTTCTGCGCCACGCGCGGCCCCATTTGTGCCAGCTCGAAATCCTCGCGCAGGCGTTCCGCTGCCTCGACCAGTTCGGCCTCAAGAAACGGCTTGCCGTCGCGGTCGCGCCTGCGGCCAAGCACGCCCACCGGACTTTCGGCCATGTTGTAGCGGACCCGGCGCGGGCCTTCGTCATCCATGACCGAGCGTTCGCCCCAGACGCGGTGCTGGTCGCCGAAGGACGCGCCCTCGGCCGCGCCCTGGCGGCGGCGGTCCTCTTCTTCGATCATCCGGCGCAGCGCTGCGCGGCCAACCGAGGTGATCTCGTAGGTCGAGACCCTCCCCACCTTTCGGCAGGCGATCCACTCTTTCAGCGTGAAGGCCTGGGCAACGGAGCGGTCCAACACCCCCGTCCGAAGGGAGCGGCCATCCGGGAAATCGCGCAGGACGACGGCCTTGTCCATTTCGGGCGCAATGGCCATCACGGCGCCCGGTTCGGCAAGGCGGCGCAGGATCCTGCGGCCTTCACGCTCCAGGGATTGTTCGTCGCAAATCTCGGCTTTCGGGGCGGCAGAGGAGTTGCGCGGGTGCACGGACATGGGCTGATCTTCCTTTCGGGCTGGGTCATCGGTGGATTGCAGAGCACGACGGGACACTGCTGACAGCGCTTCATCCATCAACGGATCTTCGCGGCGGCTTTCAAACCGCCGCACCTGACGCAGAATGGTCGAGGGGTGCAAACCCTCGCGGCGTGCCAGGGCCCTGAAAGACGTGCCGTCCTCGGTATGATGCAGGTAGTGACGCACGGCAGCAGGAAGCCAGTCTGGCAGGCTGGCAGCAGTGAGTTCTGGCAATTCAGTCGTCCCGTCCTTGTTCACACCCGAAGTGTGATGAGTCCAGCCTTGGACCATCGCAACCTTGGGTGGAATTGGTTACCTGTTGGTTAAACACTCGGCCGGTCTGCACAATTGCTCGTAATTCCTAAACTTTTCGGTAACACCCGTTCGCTGCAAAGCCCGATCACGCAACGCAAGGTTGCGGTGCCGCATGATGTCTCCGACCAGCAACGGAGAGCCCAATGTCAGATTTTCGCATCCTTCTAGCCAACCTGCGCCGCCCGCGGCTCTTGATGCGCGCCGCCCGCTTCGGTCTTGGCGATTACCGGCGCGAGCGGGATCTGCGCCGGCTGGTCAAATGCGGGATGTCGCCCGAGGAAACCGTGCCCTCGCTGATCTCGGTTGAGGAGGAACTGGAGACGATCCGCCTTGCGGGCGATGTGACCTATTCCGCCGCCCGCCACATCGAGGTCCTGATCGCCCTGCTGTCCGAGGCACAGCTGTTGCGTCGCCAGGAGTTCGCCTGAGCGTCGACCAAAATGCCGAAAGGGGCGGTCGCCCGCCCCTTTTGCAGCCAATGCTGGCGTGGTTCAGATAAAGGCGTCCGGCATCTCGGACTTGCGCTGCGCGACAAAGGCCTCCAGCGCTTCGCGGGTGCCGGGGTCGATTTCGGGCGGCTGATAGTCGGCCAGCTGCTTTCTCACCCTTTCGGCCGCCAGAGTCTGCGTGTCGCGTGCGCCTTCCTCGGCCCAGGTCTCGAAGGGCTTGTAATCGAACAGGTCGGACCGCCAGAAGGCCGATTTGAAGTTGGCCTGAGTATGGCTGCAGCCAAGGTAGTGCCCGCCCGGTCCAACCTCGCGGATCGCGTCCATCGCCTGACCGTTGGTGTCCATGATGATGCCCTGCGCCAAGTGGTGCAGCGTGCCCAGCTGATCGGCGTCCATCACGAACTTCTCGTAGCTGGAGACCAGCCCGCCCTCCAGCCAGCCGCAGGCGTGCAGCATGAAATTGACCCCGGCCAGCAGCGCCATGTTGAGCGAGTTCGCCGTCTCATAAGCCGCCTGCGCATCCGGCAGTTTCGAGCCGCAGAAGCTGCCGCCCGACCGGTAGGGCAGGTTCATCCGCCGCGCCAGTTGCCCGGCGCCATAGGTGATGTGCGCAGCTTCCGGCGTGCCGAAGGTCGGCGCGCCGGAGTTCATGTCGATCGAGGTCACGAAGGCCCCGAAGATCACCGGAGCGCCTGCCCGAACCAGCTGGCTGTAGGCCACGCCCGCGAGCACTTCGGCCAGAACCTGTGTCAGCGTGCCTGCGACCGTCACCGGGGCCATGGCCCCGCCCACGATGAAGGGGCTGATGATCGCGGCCTGATTGGCGCGGGCATAAACCTCCAGCGCGCCCATCATGATGCCGTCGAAGGTCAGCGGCGAGTTGATGTTGATCAGCGAGGTCATTACCGTGTTCTGGTCGACGAAAGCGTCGCCAAACAGGATCTTCGACATCGCCACCGAATCGGTTGCGCGCGAGGGTTCGGTCACTGACCCCATGTAGGGTTTGTCCGACAGCACCATATGCGCCATCAGCATATCAAGGTGGCGCTTGTTCACCGGGATGTCCGTCGGCTCGCAGACCGTGCCGCCGGAATGGTGCAGCCACTTGGACATGTAGCCCAGCTTCACGAAATTCTGGAAATCCTCCAGCGTGGCATAGCGTCGACCGCCTTCCGCATCGCGCACGAAGGGGGGGCCATAGACCGGCGCCAGCACCAGATTGCGGCCACCGACCTCGACATTGCGTTCGGGGTTGCGGGCGTGCTGGGTGAAGGACGACGGCGCGGTGGCGCAAAGCTTGCGCGCAAGGCCACGCGGGATATGCACCCTTTCGCCACGCACATCCGCACCTGCTGCGCGCCACAGGTCCAGTGCTGCCGGGTTCTCGACGAAGTTCACCCCGATCTCTTCCAGAACCGTCTCGGCGTTCCATTCGATGATCTGGAGCGCTTCCTCGTTCAGGATCTCGAAGTTCGGAATATTGCGCTGAATAAAGCGCGCGGTCTCGAAGCTGACCGCCGTCCGTTCCGCCCGCCGGGTTGCCCCGCCCCCACTGCGCGCCCTGCGCCCGCCTACTTCGTTCATGTCGTCCTCCGAAACTCTTCGCCGGTCTTATGCCGCCAAATGGCTGCAAGCCCAGCCTCGAAACCGCCACTTGCCTTCCAAAACCGACATTGCCTGCGGACGGAAACGACATTGCCCGGCGCAAGCGCACGAAGGCTTGAACTTCACCGCGCGGCATCCTAAGCGGGCGCATGACCCAAGCGCATGACCGCCTTTTGATCATCGACTTTGGCAGCCAGGTGACGCAGCTGATCGCGCGCCGCCTGCGCGAGCTGAACGTCTACTGTGAAATCCACCCGTTCAACCGAGTGGACGATACCTTCCTGAAGGCATTCGCGCCAAAGGCAATCATCTTTTCCGGTGGCCCGGCGTCGGTGTTCACCGACGGCGCCCCGATGCCACCGGCCTCGGCCTTCACGGCAGGCGTGCCGGTCCTTGGCATCTGCTATGGCCAGCAAGTGATGATGCACTGCCTTGGCGGCAAGGTGGAGCGCGGCCATGGCACCGCCGAGTTCGGCCGCGCCTACGTGTCTCCGACCGACCTCACGCACCCGATCCTTGCAGGCTGGTTCCCGCCGGAAGACGGCCCCCTTGCCCGCGAGCAGGTGTGGATGAGCCACGGCGACCATGTCTCTGAAATCGCTCCCGGTTTCAGCGTCTACGGCACCTCGCCCAATGCGCCCTTTGCCATCACGGCCGACCCGGCGCGGCATTTCTACGCGGTCCAGTTCCACCCCGAAGTGCATCACACCCCGAAAGGCGCGCGGCTTTACGAGAATTTCGTGAAGCTGGCCGGGTTCAAGGGTGACTGGACGATGGGTGCATACCGCGAAGAGGCCATCGCCAGGATCCGCGCGCAGGTTGGCGACGCCAAGGTGATCTGCGGGCTGTCCGGCGGGGTGGACAGTTCCGTCGCCGCCGTCCTGATCCACGAAGCGATCGGCAACCAGTTGACCTGCGTCTTCGTCGACCACGGCCTGCTTCGGCAGGGCGAGGCCGAACAAGTCGTGACCATGTTCCGCGACCACTACAACATGCCGCTGATTCATGCCGACGAAAGCGACCTGTTCCTCGGCGCGCTTGAGGGCGTTTCGGATCCCGAGGTCAAGCGCAAGACCATTGGCAGGCTGTTCATCGACGTCTTCCAGAAGCACGCGCATGAGGTTGGCGGGGCAAAGTTCCTTGCGCAGGGGACGCTTTACCCCGATGTGATCGAAAGCGTCAGCTTCTCGGGCGGGCCATCGGTCACGATCAAGTCACATCACAACGTCGGCGGCCTTCCCGAAAAGATGGGGCTGAAGCTCGTCGAACCCTTGCGCGAGCTTTTCAAGGACGAGGTCCGCGCCCTGGGCCGCGAGCTTGGCCTGCCCGCCAGCTTCATCGGCCGCCACCCCTTCCCCGGCCCCGGCCTTGCGATCCGCTGCCCGGGCGAGATCACCACGGAAAAGCTGGACATCCTGCGCCGCGCCGATGCCGTCTATATTGACCAGATCAGGAAGCACGGGCTTTACGACGAAATCTGGCAGGCCTTCGCCGCCATTCTGCCGATGAAGACCGTCGGCGTGATGGGCGACGGGCGCACCTACGACTATGCGCTTGCCCTGCGCGCGGTGACCTCTGTCGACGGCATGACTGCAGACTATTACCCCTTCACCCATGATTTCCTTGGCGAGACTGCAACGCGGATCATAAATGAAGTTCAAGGGGTTAACCGCGTCTTCTACGATTGTACATCAAAGCCGCCGGGCACGATCGAGCTGGAATGATCCGCGTCACCGGCACCCTCTCCTGCCGGACCGCGGGTGAGGCTGACTTCGTGCGCACCCACCTGCCCGACCATGTCCGCCTGTCGCGCTCTGAACCCGGCTGCCTGTCGTTCAACGTCGATCCCACCGATGATCCGCTGGTCTGGCGGCTGGATGAAACCTTTACTGACCGTCCTGCTTTCCAGGCGCACCAGACCCGCACCCGCGCCAGCGTGTGGTTCGCTGCAACCTCACAGCTTGGGCGTGATTTCCAGGTTTCGGAAAGCGACTGAGCGGCCCATCCCGGCACAGGGAATCGCCGACTTGCGGCATCCATTTGATCGGGGTCCTGTGCCCCCCGGGCCAATTCTGCCCGGAGCGATTGCCTTGAAATCCCTGAGCGCCGCCGCAGCGCTTGCGTTTCTTGCCACGTCTGCCGAGGCCGCTTGCAAGCAGAACTTCACGACCCTCGTCTGCCGCTGCTGTAGCAGGTCCGCTACCGCACGCCAGAGACCCTGCAGGGGTCTTGGCCAGACCACCACCGCCAAACGCATCCCGGCGCGGCTGAAGGCGGCTGGACAATTGCCGCGCCCCCGGCAAGGGTCGCGCGATGAGCCCCGCCCATCGCCCCCTTGCCGCCGCGCTCTGGATGACCGGGGCCATCGCCGCCTTCAGCGCGATGGCGGTGGCCACGCGCGAAATCAAGGATGTTCATGACACGTTCGAGATTCTGGCCTTCCGGTCGGTGGCAGGCTTCGTGATCGTCCTCGGCATCGCCCTGGCAACCGGCCAGCTTGCGCGGGTGCGCAGCGACCGGCTGAGCAGCCACCTCTTGCGCAATGTCTTTCACTTCACCGGGCAGTCACTTTGGTTCTGGGCCCTGACCGTGATTCCCCTGGCGCAGGTCTTCGCGCTGGAGTTCACCTCGCCGATCTGGGTGATTCTCTTATCGCCGCTGGTGCTTGGCGAACGGCTGACGCCGCGCAAGCTGCTGGCAGCCGGGCTGGGCTTTCTGGGCATCCTCATCGTCGCCCGCCCCAATTTCGCTCAGCTTGACCCGGGGATCCTGGCTGCGGCCGGGGCAGCGATCTTCTTCGCGGCCACCACGCTGATGACCAAGTTGCTGACCAAGGGCGAACCGATCATCGCGATCCTGTTCTGGCTGACCTTGATGCAGGCAGGCTTCGGGACGGTCGCGATGCTGGCGGACGGGGTGGTCGCGCTGCCGACACTGGCCACCCTGCCCTGGCTGATCCTGATCGGCATCGCCGGAGTGACCGCGCACCTGTGCCTTACCACCGCGCTGTCGCTCGCCCCGGCCAGCATGGTCGTTCCGGTGGATTTCGCCCGTCTTCCGGTCATCGCCGTCATCGGGGCCGTTTTCTACGCCGAGCCGGTCGAGGTGCCGCTGGTCATCGGCGCCAGCCTGATCTTCCTTGGAATCTGGATCAGCCTCCGCCGAAGCGTCACGTCTTCGCCACAGCACATTTCGGTCAAGGATTCGTGACGCGGCGTCATTGATTGACCGAACACACCCCCAGGCCTAGCGTTCCTGGCGGGGGAGATCTCAGATCCAGGGATGAGGAAATGAAACGCATTCTGACTACGGCAGCCGGCTTGTCAGCGGTGGCCGGTGCCGCTTTGGCCGGGGCGCTTGACCGATCCGGTCAATCGATCGCCGCAATCTTCGAAAAGGGCAGCTACGTCGAACTTTCGTTCGGCGCGGTCTCGCCCGATGTATCCGGCAACGAGGTGGCACCGGTCGGAACGGATGCCTCGGGTGACATGGCCGGCGACTATCTTCAGCTTGGCACGGCGGTAAAGATGGACCTGAACGACCGTCTCGCTCTGGCGCTTATCTATGACCAGCCGTTCGGCGCGAAGGCCGATTATCCTGCGGGCACCGCCTACTATGCCACTGGCACCACGGCAGAACTGAAGACCGAAGCCCTGACGCTGATGGCGAAGTATACGCTGCCATCGAACATCAGCTTTCTTGGCGGCCTGCGCTATCAGACCTTTGCGGCACAGGCATCCATCCCCTTCGTCGCCAGCTACACGGCCAACGGCGACAAGGATGGCGCTCTGGGCTATGTGGTCGGCATTGCTTATGAAAAGCCGGAAATCGCCCTTCGGGTCGCACTGACCTACAATTCGAAGATCAAGCACGGGCTGGCCACACAGGACGCAAGCCTTCTGACCGGCGGTGCATTCCTTGACTCGACCACCAGCATCGAGACCCCGCAATCGGTGAACCTCGAATTCCAGTCAGGCATCGCCAAGGACACGCTTCTTTTCGGCTCGATCCGTTGGGTTGACTGGTCCGCGTTCTCGATCGACCCTGCCAACTACCCGCCGACGACGCCTCTGGTGTCCTATTCGGGCGATTATACGACCTACAATCTGGGTGTCGGACGCCGGCTCAACGAAAACTGGTCGGCCGCGGTGTCGCTGGGCTATCAAAAGGCACTTGGCGGGTTTTCGTCCAACCTCGGGCCGTCGGACGGACAGAAGTCGATCGGTCTGGCAGCAACCTACTCCATGGATAATGTCAAAATCTCCGGTGGCGTGCGTTACCTCGACATCGGCGGCGCGCAGACCACCCTGGACGGCGCGGTTCCATCGGCCAGCTTCGCCGACAGCTCCGCCATCGCGATTGGCCTGAAAGTCGGCTATACGTTCTGATCCGGGTCTCCGGCGATATCAAAGCCCGGCCCGTTCACCGGGCGGGGTTTTTCGTTGTCACCCGCGAGGCCCGGCGCTAACAGAGGCCAAGAGGTGACGCAATGATCTATCCGACCGGCAAGGACTATCTGGCAGCCTCCGCCAAGCGGGTGCTGCTTTATGGCATGTCGGGCCTTGGCAAGACGCATCTTGCCGCCATGCTGCGCGGTCAGGGGTCCTGGTTCCACTACTCGGTCGATTACCGGATCGGCACGCGCTACATGAACGAATTCATCGCCGACAACTTCAAGCGCGAGGCGATGAGGGTGCCGCTTCTGCGCGAGCTTCTGATGACGGATTCCGTCTATATCGCCTCGAACATCACCTTCAACAATCTGGCCCCGCTGTCTACCTACCTTGGCAAACCGGGCGACCCGGCAAAGGGCGGGGTGCCCTTCGCGGAATACATGAAGCGCCAGGAGCAGCACCGCGCCGCCGAGGTGGCGGCAATGCTGGACACCGCCCGTTTCTCGGATCGCGCCCGAGAGATCTATGGCTATCCGAACTTCGTCTGCGACACTTCCGGTTCGATCTGCGAAGTCGTGAACCCCGAAGATCCCGCGGATCCGGTGATGCGGCAACTGGCCGACACGCTGCTTCTGGTCTGGATCAAGGGATCGGATGCCCACACCGCGGAACTGGTCCGCCGTTTTGACCGTGCGCCGAAACCGATGTATTACCAGCCAGAATTCCTTCATGCGATGTGGGAAGAATACCGAGCAACCCATTCCGTTAGCGAAGAAACCTGCGATCCTGACCACTTCGTGCGCTGGACCTATGCCCGCGCGCTTGCCCACCGTCAGCCGCGCTATGCCGCCATGGCGCGCTGGGGGGTGACAGTCACCGCAGAAGAGGTCGCAAGCGTCAAGGATGCCCCCGGCTTCGACGGCCTGATCGCCCGGGCCATCGACCGCGCCTGACCTCGCAGCCCTGCGGCCTTGATGCAGCCGCGAACTTCCCCTAGGTCTTTTTTCCGACCTGAAGGACCCAGCCAATGCCGATCAAGCTTCCCGAGACCCTGCCCGCCTTCGACGTTCTGCGGAACGAAGGCGTCATGGTCATGTCGCCGGAACGGGCGGCACGGCAGGATATCCGGCCGCTGAAGATCGGCTTGCTGAACCTGATGCCGAAGAAGATCCAGACGGAAACCCAGTTCGCCCGGCTGATCGGCGCCACTCCCTTGCAGATCGACCTGCACCTGATCCGCATGTCCGAACACCAGACCCGCAACACCGCCGCCGAACACATGGAAGCCTTCTACCACCCCTTTCAGGAGGTGAAGGACCAGAAGTTCGACGGCCTGATCATCACCGGTGCCCCGATCGAGCATCTGCCGTTCGAAGAGGTCACCTATTGGGACGAATTGTGCGAGGTCATGGATTGGACCCAGACCAACGTGCAGTCCACTTTCGGCGTCTGCTGGGGTGGCATGGCGATGATCAACCACTTTCACGGCGTGCAGAAGTACATGCTCGACCACAAGGCGTTCGGCTGCTTCCGCCACCGCAACCTCTGCCCGACCTCGCCCTTTTTGCGCGGGTTTTCGGACAACTTCGTCATCCCGGTCAGCCGCTGGACCGAGATGAAACAAGCCGAGATCGACGCCGTACCCGGCCTGAAGACCCTTCTCGGGTCGGACGAGGTCGGTCCGTGCCTGATCGAGGATGCCGCCCACCGCGCGCTCTACATCTTCAACCACTTCGAATACGACAGCGACACGCTGAAACAGGAATATGACCGCGACATCGCCAACGGCACCCCGATCAACGTGCCCTTGAACTACTATCCCGACGACAATCCCGCGATGCCGCCCCTGAACCGTTGGAGAAGTCACGCCCACCTGCTTTATGGCAACTGGATCAACGAGATCTACCAGTCCACGCCTTATGACCTGGCAGAGATCGGCCAGGCCAATGGCTGAAGCGATGTGCATTTTGGCCACAATTGGATGCTAACCGTCTTCCCGCCCGAACGAGGTTGAGAAAGAGGAGAGCCGAGCGACATGGAATTCACCAAGATTCTCTGGGCGCCCTTTGAACAGTTCTTAGACCTGTCCTACCGGATGGCCTATCTCTATCTGTTCAGCGCGCTTGTGGTGGCGATGGTCGCCTACATGATCGACAAGGCGCGCAAGGGCGAAGCCGAAACGGTGAGCCTGCTGCGCTGGCTGCTTCCGGCACGCATTCTTCTGCATCCCTCGGCGCAGGCAGATTTCGCGTTCTACTTCATCAACAAGATGCTGCTGGCGGCGATCTACGGCTCGATGCTTCTGACAACTCCGCTCAGCTTCAACGCGATGACCGCGATCTTCGAGTGGGTCCTTGGCCCCTCTGCCGCGAACTTCCAGCCGCATGTCGGCTTTTCCGTCGTCACCACGCTGGTGATCGTCCTTGCCCTGGATTTCTCCCTGTGGGCCCTGCACTTCATTTTCCACAAGGTTCCGTTCCTTTGGGATTATCACAAGGTCCACCATTCGGCCGAGGTGATGACGCCGATCACCGCCGCACGCATGCACCCGGTAGAAGAGGTGATCGACAGCTCGGTCGCCGGCCTAAGCGTCGGTGCGACCATGGCGGTCATGCACTATCTGCTGGGATCGGCCGCCATCCAGATCACGCTGTTCGAGATCAATATCTTCATCGCGGTGTTCTACTTTTCGGCTTTCCATCTGCGGCACAGCCATGTCTGGATCCGCTATCCCTACTGGTTGCAGCATATTGTCGTGTGCCCGGCCCAGCATCAGATTCACCATTCGGTGGACCGCAAGCACTGGGACAAGAACATGGGCTTCATCTTTTCCTTCTGGGATTGGGCGGCGGGAACGCTCTACGCCCCGAAAGGCAAGGAAGAGTTGACCTTTGGCCTTGGGACTGAAGAGGACGGCGGCTCCTGGCACAGCCTGCGCGCCCTCTACTTCCTGCCGTTCCGTCAAAGCTACAACCGTCTGCGCGGCAAGAAGGATTTCGCGCCAACGGAACCCGCGGAATAGCGGATTTCTCCGCCCTCCATTGTGACGCCCGGGCAATGGAACTACCTTTGCCGCAGTTTCTGACAACACGGGTGGATCATGTCGCTTGACAGTAGGATCACGACAAGGCCGGGCCTGCCTTTGCCGCAAGGCAGATGCGGTTCTGCGTGACGCTGCAGAAATTGTCCGCGAGCCTTCTCATCGCCACGCTGGCCCTAGCTGGTGTCACCCACTGGCGCGCTTCGGCACGCGAGGCTTCGGCGATGGCAGCCTTTCCACCGACCGGCGATTTCGTGACCGTCGACGGGCTGCGCCTGCACTACGAGGTGTCGGGCGCCGGCCCCGATCTGGTGCTGATCCACGGCGCCAGCGGATCCTTGCGCGACCTGACCTTTTCCCTGCGCGACCGGCTCACCGACCGCTACCGCGTCACAGTGGTCGACCGTCCGGGCCTTGGACATTCCGACGCCCTGCCCGAAGTGTCACTTGCAGCGCAGGCCCGGGCGATCAAGGCGGGACTTTCCCGGATCGGCGTAACAGACCCGGTCGTTGTCGGCCAAAGCTACGGCGGCGCCGTCGCGCTGGCTTGGGCGCTGGAGGGCGGGCCAAGGGCGCTGGTCCTCATCGGCGCGCCTTCGATGCCCTGGCCCGGCGATCTGGACCCCTGGTACCGCCTGACCTCGACCGCAGTTGGCAAGGTGCTGGCCATCCCGCTCGCGTCCGCCTTTCTGCCGAAATCCTACGTCTCTGCCGCCACAGCCAGCGTCTTTGCACCCGCGCCAGTGCCCGCAGGCTATGAAGACTGGCTTGGCATCCCCCTTACCTTGCGGCGCGGAACGCTGGCCGCGAACACCGCCCAGATCAACGCCCTGCGCGCCGAGCTGGTAACGATGGAACCGCGCTATCATGGGCTTGCCCTGCCCGTCGAACTGATCCACGGCACCGCCGATACCATCGTGCCGCTGGCCATCCATTCCAGCCCGATCTCCGAATTGCTTCCCGAAGCGCGCCTTACCGTGATCGAGGGTGCCGGCCACATGCCGCACCACAGCCACACCGACGCGGTCATCGACGCCATTGATCGCGCCGCATTGCGCTGACCGGCCCAATAGCCATACTGGCGCAAAACCCCGGAGGACGACATGAACCTACCTTTCGACGGCGCGATCAGCCGCTACTTCCGCGAAGGCGCCCCGACAGAGGTCCGCAAGGCCATCGAAAAGGCAGGCAAGGACGATATCCTGACCAAATCCTACCCCTATCGGGAGGAAATGAAGGGCAAGGCCTACGACGCCGAAATGAAGGCGCTGCAGATCGAGCTTGCCAAGATGCAGGCAGGCCTGCGGGCCAATGGGCAACGGTTGATCGTGGTCTTCGAAGGCCGCGACGCTGCAGGCAAGGGCGGCACGATCAAGGCGGTGACCGAAAACATGAATCCGCGCCAGGCCTATGTCGTGGCCCTGCCGAGGCCGACCGACCGCGAAAGCCAGCAATGGTATTTCCAGCGCTATGTCGACTGGTTCCCCGCTGCGGGCGAAATCGCTCTTTTCGACCGAAGCTGGTACAACCGCGCCATAATCGAGCATGTCTTCGGTTTCTGCACGCCGGAAGATCGCACGAAGTTCTTCCGCCAACTACCTGAATTCGAACAGATGATCACCGATGAGGGGGTCATCTTCCTGAAGATATGGCTGGAAGTGGGCCGCGCCGAGCAGCTGAAGCGCTTCCTCGACCGCGAAGGCGATCTTCTGAAGCAATGGAAGCTCTCGAAGATCGACGTTGACGGGCTTGCCAAATGGGACGACTACTGCGCGGCGATCGACGAGACGATGGCCAAGACCAGCTTCAAGCGTGCGCCCTGGACAGTGATCCTGTCCGACGACAAGAAGCGCGCGCGCATCGCCGCGATCCAGACGATCCTTGGCGCGGTCGACTATGCCTGCAAGGATGCCAAGGCCATTGGCAGGCCCGACGGCAAGATCTGCGGTGGACCCGGCCTCAGGCCAAAAGCGGGATGAAGCGCGGCTATCATCACGGCAACCTGCGCCAGGCCCTGGTCGAGGCAGCGCTTGCGCTGATCGCCGAGAAAGGCCCGCAGGGCTTTACCCTGTCCGAAGCGGCCAAGGCGGCGGATGTAACCCCTGCTGCCGTCTACCGCCACTTTGCCGGCCGCGACGACCTGCTGGCCGAGGTCGCGCGGCAGGGCTTCGACATCTTCGCAGCCCTTCTCGAATACGCCCATGACGAAGGCCGCCCGACGCCGCTTGCCGCATTCGAAGCGACCGGCCGCGCGTACCTTGCATTCGCGCGGAAATACCCGGGGCACTATCAGGCAATGTTCGAAAGCGGCCTTCAACCCGGGCAGCACCCGGACCTTGCCAGCGTTTCGGCCAAGGCCCGGGCCACGATGGACCGCGCCGCGGACCAGCTGTCCCGCGCCCTGCCCGCTGACCGGCGCCCGCCCGCAAGCATGATTTCGGCGCATGTCTGGGCCGTCAGCCATGGCGTGGTAGAGCTGTTCCTGCGCGGCAATGGCGGCCCGCAACCCTGGGCGCCCGAGGACCTGCTTGAAACCGCGATAGGGATCTACCTGCGCGGCCTTGGCCTCATTTCGCCCGACCGCTGATCCGGCGGGGCGGCGTGCCGCCACCTGCGGCTGTGCAATTTCGATGCTTTCAGCGGAACAGGACCAGCGCCGAAGGGCTCCACGCGACGCGTACCTTGGCGCCGACATCCAGCACCGGGCGCCCCGGCACGTTGCGCATCGACAAGCGAACCTCGACATCGGTCCCGCCCAGATAGACGTCGTAGTAGGTCATGTCCCCGAAGTAGATGACCTCGTCGACCAGTCCCTCGGTCTCGCGTTCGGGCGCCTTCTGGTCATCGTAAAGCAGCGTCAGCGTCTCGGGTCGCAGGCCGACCACCGGGCTTTCCCCTTTGGCGGGCGGCGCGGCCGAGATGTCCAGCGCCACACGGCCAAGCCCCTTGGCCTCGACCTCAACCTTGTCGCCGGCTTCCGACAGCACCGTGGCGGGGATGAAGTTCATCGTCCCGATGAAATCCGCCACCATCTTCGAATTCGGCCGCCGGTACAGCGTTTCGGGATCGTCCAGCTGCATGATCTCGCCGTCGAACATCACTGCGATCCGGTCGGACATGACCAAGGCTTCTTCCTGATCGTGCGTGACCAGAATGAAAGTGATCCCGACCTGGCGCTGCAGCTTGATCAACTCGATCTGCATACGCTCGCGCATCTTCTTGTCGAGCGCGCTGAGAGGTTCATCCAGCAGCAACACCTTCGGCTTCAGGATCAGCGCCCGCGCCAGGGCCACCCGCTGCCGCTGGCCGCCTGACAGCGCATGTGCCGCCCGGACGCCAAAGCCCTTCAGGCCCACCATCTCCAGCGCTTCCTCGACGGCCCTGGCCTTCTCGGGCTTCGACCGCGGATCCTTGCGCAAGCCAAAGCCCACATTCTCGGCCACCGACATATGCGGGAAGATCGCATAGCTTTGGAACACCATGTTCGTCGGTCGCACGTTCGCCGGCACGTTGGCCATCGATTTCCCGTCGATCAGCACCGCGCCCGAGGAAATATCCTCGAACCCGGCTATGGTGCGCAGCAGCGTGGTCTTGCCACAGCCCGACGGTCCCAGCAGCGAAAAGAACTCGCCCGCGCGGATCGTGCCATTTATCCCCCGCAGTGCATGATAGTCGCCATAATACTTATGGACGTCGCGAAACTCGATCATCGTGGGGCGGTCAGACGTCACAGGAAGCCTCCGGAATCCTTGCCACCGGTTTTTGCGATGCCGCGGCGGCGGAAATATTCAGCGATAGCAAGCAGGATGATCGACACCGCGACCAGGATCGTGCCCAGGGCCAGCATCGCCGGCACCCGCGCCGGGAACCGGAACTGGCCGTAGATATAGGCCGACAACGGGGTCTCGGAGCCGCCCAGGAAGTAGGCGATGATGAATTCGTCCAGGCTGATCGTGAAACAGATCAGCAGCGACGAAATGATCCCTGGCATCACCAGCGGCAAGACGATCAGCCGAAAGGTCGAGAGCGCCGTCTCACCGAGGTCATACGAGGCTTCTTCCAGGCTGCGGTCCAGCGACTGGAAGGCCGAGGACAGGATCGCCACCGCAAAGGGCGTGGTGATCAGCACATGGCCAAGGATGATGGTGAAGATCGACAGCGGCACCCCAATGGCCAGCAAGACCACCAGCAGCGACATCGCCACGATCATCTCGGGCAGGACGAGGGGCAGCATGATCAGGCCCATGATCCCCGCCTTGGCCGGAAAGCGGTAGCGCGTCGTCGCCCGCGCCGCGAAGACGCCCAAGGCCGTCGCCAGGATTGCCGTCGTCACCGACACGATCATCGAGTTCTGCAGCGACCGGAACAGCTGGGCGTCGTCCCACATCTGCCCGAACCATTCCACCGTGAAGCCGGACAGCGGAAAGGCGATGACCTTCGAGTTGTTGAAGGCGAACATCGGCAACAGGATGATCGGCGCATAAAGGAAGACAAGGTAGATAACCGCGTAGGTGCGCAACCCCGTCGCCTTGTTCATCCCGCATTCCCCCGCAGGAACCTTCGGTTCATGAACAGGAAGATCAGGCTGATGATCGCCACGATCAGCATGGCGCTGACGGCAATGGCCGATCCGATGGCCTTGTCATTCTGCTTCAGCATCTTCACTTCGATCATGTTGGCAATCATCGGCAGCTTGCCGCCGCCGATCAGGTCGGGCGTCACATAGTCACCGATCGTCGGGATGAAGACGATCAGTGTCGCGGCAATCACCCCCGGCATCGCCAGCGGCAGCGTGACGCGCCAGAAGGTCCGCAGCTTTGATTCCCCAAGGTCCTGCCCGGCCTCCAGCAGGCTGCGGTCGATCTTTTCCAGAGCCACGAAGATCGGCAGGATCGCGAACGGCGCGTAGGCATGGGCCAGCGTCATCACCAGCGCACCGACGTTGTAGTTGATCCACTGCAACGGCTCGTCGATGATCCCCACGGCCAGAAGGCCCGAGTTCACCACGCCGTTATAGCCAAGGATGACCTTCCACAGGAACACCCGGATCAGATAGCTGGTCCAGAACGGGATCGTGATCAGGAACAGCCACAGCGATTTGCGCGATGGGGTCACGTGGAAGCTGACGAAATAGGCGATGGGAAAGGCGATGACCACAGTGACCAGCGTCACCAGCATCGACACGGTCAGGGACCGCAGCATGATCGCCTGATAGACCTTGCCGGTCCACACCTCGACATAGTTTGCCAAGGTGAAGGTCCATTCGATCCGGCTCTGTCCATCGGTCAGCACCGAGTAAATCAGCACGGTCGCCAGGGGGGCAGCCAGCAGGAGGATTGAATAGAGCGCGGTCGGGCTGACCAGCGACAGGCCGGCCCTGGCCTCGGAGTTTGGCGATTGCGCCATCTGTCCCCCTCTGATGCACCGCTTGGCGCGGCACCCTTCTTGACGTTTGATCAAATCTATCCCGATCGCCGGGGTCAAGGCAAGAGGGGCAGAAGCAGGCACCAAAAGCAACCGCTTTGGTCCCCGCAAAATGGAAATGGTCGCGCGGTCGGGCTTAGCCCGCGACGCGCTCGATGGCGATTGCCCGCTTCTTCAGCTCATCATAAAGCGTCGGAACCACGCGCAAGGACCGCACGGCGACCCGCAGAGCCTCGGAAATCCGCGCCTCTGACGGGTCATTCGACGCGACGCGCCAGACCATCCGCCGGGTCACCCCGTCATCATAGACGATTTCAGTGGAACCGGCACGCGTCTTGCGCCAGCCAAGAAAATCCGCGCCGCCATGCGGCGCGTGAAAGGTGTATTGCAGTCCCATTTTCGGGCTCTCTTTTTTTTCTGCTCTGGGTGGAATCATCAGTCACGGATGCCATCACGGTCAACTCCCCCCCTCGGGCAATTCCGCGTGATCAGTGCCCTTTTGCAACAGGTAAGGAATCCCCCCGGTCCGCACCTCAGACCGACAGGTCCGAGGGCGGCCGGGCCAGCAGATCGGCCAGCACCCGCATCGCCGCCTCGAACCCGTCACGCGACAGGTTGCCGGCAATCGCGATCCGCACTGCATTCGGCGCGCGGCCATGCACCAGCGCGTATTCGTCCGCCGACCGGACCAGCACGCCCCGTGCCTCGGCCATGCGCACGAAGGTCGAGGCCCGCCACCCCAAGGGCATCCGCAGCCAGACAAAGGGCACCCCGGCTTGCCAGCTCAGGTCATATGCGCCCAGAAGATTGACAAGGCTTTGCAAACGCTCGGCAAACTCCGCCTGAACCCGTCCCTTGATATCTGCGGCCGCACCCGACCTGAACAGATGCAGCATCAGGTCAGCGACCGGACGCGACAGCGCGAAGAACCCGTGCTGCGCGGTCAGCCGCCCCGCTTCGCCCATGCCCGCCGGACAGATCAAATAGCCAAAGCGCAGCGCCGCCGAGATGGTCTTGGACACCGAACCGACAAGCCAGACCCGTTCCGGCGCCAAGGCACGCAAACTGGGGATGTCGGTTTCAGCAACCGAATAACAGTCATCTTCCAGCACCTGCAGGTCATAAGCCCTGGCGATATCGGCGATCTCCTGCCGACGTTTCACCGGCATCCGACCCGTCGTGGGGTTCTGCGCCTCGGTCGTCAGGCACAGCACCTGCGCGCCGTGGCGGCGGCATGCGGCCTCCAGCGCCTCGGGCACGGCGCCCTCCTCGTCGATCTCGATCGGCACCACTTCCGCCCGCGCCGCCCGCGCGGCATAGCGAAAACCGGGATAGGCCAGTTCCTCGATCAGCACTGCCGGACGTTCACCCCGAAGGCAGCAATCGAAGATCAGCCCGATCGCGTTCTGCCCGCCATGGGTCAGCGCCACATCCTCGGCTCCGATCGGTCCCAGAATGCGGTCGCCCATCCAGGTCACGATCTCGGCCCGCAGCGCCGCCTCGCCCCTTTGGCTGGTATAGTCCAGCCAGCCGGCCCCGGTCTGCCCCGCCATCTCCAGCAGGGCCGCGCGGAACGCTTCTGCCTGCCCGACCTCGGGCACTTGTGGCGGGCGCAGGTCGACCAGCCCGGTCGCCCCACCCGTGATCCGTTCAGTATACAATGCCTGCGTCGGACCCAGTCGCGGCGATTGCGCCGCCACAAATGTCCCGCGCCCGACCGTGGCCGCCAATAGCCCTTCCTGCGTCGCCAGTTGATAGGCCCGCGCCACCGTTCCTGGCGTCAGATGCAGCCGCCACGCCAGATCCCGAACCGTAGGAAGCTGCGAGTTCGGCGGCAATTCGCCCTCCCGGATCGCTTCGCGCAGGGCCCGGGACAGGCCCAGATACTTCGGTCCGGGAAATTGACTCAGATCAGGCGCCCAACTTGTATCAGTCACAATAATCCTCTGGCGACTCATTGCGTGAGATAGTTAGATTGTCCCTACGTCATATCGATTATTGTATCAATACAAATCACAGGAGGCTGCGATGACCCGCAGCGAGACCAAGACCCTTCGCCTCCGCACCCGGCACCGCCTCCTGACGCGCCTGATTTCTGCCGCGGCCGAGGCCCTGGCCCGCCGCCGCGACCGCCAGACCCTGGCGCGCCTTGACGCCCATATCCTGCGCGATATCGGCCTGTCGGCTGATGAGGCCAAGGCTGAATGCGCAAAGCCCTTCTGGTGTCCCTGACCGCCGGATTCCGCGCAGGCCATCGCTTTTCCCCTGACTGGGCCGGGTCACACCGGCCCTCTTTTCATGGGACAAGCTGGTCCTGGGCACGTCTTGCCTCAAGGCCATCGGCGTAGATCACGCCGTCAATGCCCGCCGCCTTTGCGGTGCTTCGCAACGTGTCGACTAATGCTCGACGTTCTTCCCGCATGCGGGACGGCACGACCGAGCATCCCCAGCCAGGCATCTGCATCGGGTTGCGACCGGAAAGACGCGGGACCATGGCGAAATCAACGGTGTGTCCGTCGCCAAAAAGCGCGATTGGCCAGGCCTTCGCTTGCAGGCGGCAGCCAGGGTGGTTGGCTGAAGCAAGCAGGTCTGCGTCTCGGACGTTGTCCGCAAAAGCTGTGGCTCCGATCCCGCGTCCAACAAGTTCAGCGACAACTAAGCTGTCGCCAATTTGTCCCGCCAACTGCGTCTGAAAACGCGTGCCGGCTTCCTGCTCCAAACATGCCCAAACCGCTATCGAAATGCTGATTTCGCTAACTCGCAACATCAACGATTTCAATTGCATGCTACGAAACGCTCACAAAGAAAAACGGCCGCAATTTCTTGCGACCGCTTGATTTCGTTGAACTGTTGGATTGTTCGACGTCAGCGCTTGGAGAACTGGAACGAGCGGCGGGCCTTCGGCTTGCCGTACTTCTTGCGTTCCACGACGCGGCTGTCGCGGGTCAGGAAGCCTGCGGCCTTCAGAGCCGGGCGCAGGGTGGGCTCATAAAGCTGCAGCGCTTTCGAGATGCCGTGCTTCACCGCGCCAGCCTGGCCGGAAAGGCCACCACCGGCAACGGTCGCGTAGACGTCGAACTGGCCTTCGACGTTTGCAACGGTGAAGGGCTGCTTCAGGATCATCTGCAGCACGGGACGGGCGAAGTAGACCGCCATTTCCTTGCCGTTGACCACAACCTTGCCGGAGCCGGGCTTGACCCAGACGCGGGCGACCGCGTCCTTGCGCTTGCCGGTGGCGTAGGAACGGCCCAGCTTGTCGCGCACCGCCACACGGGGAGCAGCTTCGACCGCAGCAGGCGCCGAACCGACAGCCGACTTCAGGTCATCGAGAGATTTGATATCGGCCATGCTCACTCGCTCCGGGTGTTCTTCGGGTTCAGGACCTTGACGTCCAGAACGGTCGGCTGCTGGGCTTCATGCGGATGCTCGGCACCGGCATAGACTCGCAGGTTGGTCATTTGCTGACGGCCAAGGCGGTTGCGGGTAATCATCCGCTCGACAGCCTTCATGACGATGCGCTCGGGATGCGCCCCTTCAAGGATCTGTTTCGCGGTCCGCTGCTTGATGCCGCCCGGATGGCCGGTGTGCCAGTAGTAGACCTTGTCGTTGCGCTTGTTGCCGGTCATCTGCACCTTGTCGGCGTTGATGATGATGACGTTGTCACCCATGTCCATGTGGGGGGTGAAGGTCGGCTTGTTCTTGCCGCGCAGGATACTGGCGACGATCGTCGCGAGGCGGCCCAGAACGACGCCCTCGGCGTCGATCAGGATCCACTTCTTGTCGATGTCCGCCGGGGTAGCGGTGAAGGTTTTCATGGGCAGTGTCCCGTAAGGATGGCAGGAGGCAGAGACCCCCCGAATTCGGATGCGGGCTTATCGCCGAAGGACCACAGCGCGTCAAGCCCGCCATCAAACATAAAGTCTCACAAAAACAGCGTCTTGCGTGAGCGGTATTATATTACCCCACTTTTCCCCTTGCCCTGTTCCCAAATATCCCTGCCAGAGGCACCCTGGTGCCGGTTGACCGAAGGCCAGCGACGGAAATTGAAAGTGCGGCGGCATGCCGCTTTGGTCACCTACCGCAGCTTTGGCGGGCGCGCGGGGTCCATTCCGGGCGCGCCGGGCGCCTCGGGCACCTCCGGCACCGGCAGATCGAACCGCAGCCCCGCCCGAATGATTGCAAGAGCCGCCGGTTCACCTGACCGCAGGAAGGCCACGTCCAGCTCCCCAGCTTCAAGCCCCGAGAAGACCAGCGCTTCGCGCACGGCACCGGCCAGCGCCGACTCGGCCCCCGGAATGGCGTCAAGGAACGCCAGCATGTGCCCGCGCCGCCCGCCCCGGTATTCCACCCCCGCAAGCACGGCCGCGACCGCCAGCCCCCCGGCCTTTGCCAGCTTGGCATCCAGCCCCGCGACCAGCACCTCGGGCACCATGGGCGCCAGAAACCGCTCCGGCACCGCTTCGGCGGCCTCTGGCCCGCCTTCCAGAGCCATGGCCAGCCAGTCCATCGCCTCGGCCGGCAACAGCATCGAGGACGGCGCCACCCCGAGATTCACTCCAAGGCCGATCCCCTGCCCCTTCAGCATCCCGGCGATCACCCGCCCCGGCAGCGCCGCATAGGGTGCTATGCCGCCGGTAAAGGCCGCCAGCCGTTCCTCGCGGTCAAAGACCAGCACCACCGGTCCGCCCTCGATGTCGAAGACCCTGGGCTCCACCGCCGCGCCCACCGCCTCACGCTCCAAGAGAAGGATCATCTCGCCGTCGGCCAGCCGTTCGTAGAACCGCAGGCGCAGCGTCTCGTTCTCGGGGTCGGCCGAGACCGCCGCATGGGCGGCATCCAGCAAAGTCAGCAGATCAGACATCCATCACCTTTCGCACCGCCAGCCGCAGTTCCGGCACCAGTTCCGCCTCGAACCAGGGAATGCGCTTCAGCCACCCCGTATTCCGCCACGACGGATGCGGCAAGGGCATGACCCCGCTCGCCAGCGCCTTGCGCCAGTCCGCCACGGCGGCAGTCACGTCCTTCGCCCCCAGATGCCAGCGGATCGCTGCCCCGCCTACCAGCAGCACCAGAGACACCTGCCCAAGGTTTTCCATCACCCGTGCCCGCCACGTCGCCGCGCAGATGGGAGGCGGCGGCAGATCAGCCCCCCTCAGATCAATGCCCGGAAAACAAAAGGCCATCGGCACGATCGCCACCCGGTCCCTGTCGTGGAAAGTGTCCGCACGCAGCCCCGTCCAGTCGCGCAACCGGTCGCCGGACCGGTCGGTGAACGGCTGCCCGCTGTCATACACCCGTGCCCCCGGCGCCTGCCCCGCGATCAGCAGACTTGGGCCGCCCCCTTCATGAAACCAGACCACCGGGCGCGGCACATGGGCCGTCACGGTGGCGGCAAACCGTTCTGCGCACAGCCTGCAACCCTCGATTTCCGCCACCAGTCCCATGCCCCCACCCTGCCGCCAGACCGCCCGCCTTGCAAGCCGACCCGTCCAGCGCCGCATGGGGCCAGGATACCGCCTGAATGACGACCCATCGACGGGACTCCCCATTGCGGCAGCCCGAAAACCGGATCAAATGGGGATGCCGCACCCTCTCCGGCAAAGGACAGGCCTGCCCGATGTACCGAGTCTCGTCTTTCGTCACCCGTTTCGCCCGCGCTCTTCTGGGCGGCGCGGGTCTGGCAACAGTCTGGGTGAACCTTGCCCCGGCCAGCTACTACGACAGTATCGAATGGCGGCTTCTGGATCTGAGCCTTCCGGCATGGCTTGCCCCCCCGCCCCTCAACATTACGCCGATGTCGGTCGTCTCGGACGGGCTGATGGCCTTCTTCCTGTTCTTCATCGCCAAAGAATTGTGGGAGGCTTTGATCCTTGAACGCGGTGCCTTGAAGGGGCGGCAGGCCGTACTGCCGCTGGGACTTGCACTTGGCGGGATGATCGGGGCGGCGCTGGTCTGGATCTTCACCGCCTCCCTTATCGAAACGGCCGAGGAAGCGGGCTTTGCAGCCGGCTGGCAAGTGCCGCTCGGAACGGATGTGGTCTTGTGTTTTCTTCTTGGGCGGCGGATCTTCGGGGCGGGCCACCCGGCGCTGCATCTGCTTCTGCTTCTGACCATCGCGACTGATATCTTTGCGCTTCTGGTGCTTGGCCTGACGCATCCTCTGGCCGACCTGCGCCCGGTCTGGCTGCTGTTGCCGCTGCTGGCCGCCTTCGTGGCCTGGGCGCGCTTCGGAAGACCGCTTGCCGATGGCACCCCCGAACGCGTGCGCCGCGCCCGGCTTGTCCTCTTGCCCTATGTCGTCGCGGGCCTGGCCTCGTGGATCGGCGTTGCGGCGTCCGGTCTGCCACCCGCGCTTGGGCTGTTGCCGATGATCCCCGCCATCGCCCATGCCGACCGCAGCTTTGGCCTCTTCGCCGAGGTCGAGGAGTTCCTGCACGACCCGCTGAACCGTTTGGCGCACCTTTTGGCTCGCCCGCTGGTGCTGGTCCTGTTCCTGTTCGGCCTGACCCGCGGCGGGGTCGAGCTTTCGGCCTTCGCGCCGACGACGGTAACCACGCTGGCAAGCCTCTGGATCGGCCGCCCGTTGGGCATGCTTGTCATCGGGCTGGGGCTGGCGGCGGCCCTCGGTCTGCGGGTGCCCGCCGGCATCACCCTGCGCGACATCCTGGCCATCACCGGGATCATGGCCATGGGCTTTACGGTCCCGGTCCTGGCGCTGGACACGGCGCTTCCCGGCGGCGCGATGCAAGAGGCCGCCCGCCTTGGCCTTGCCATCAGCCTGCTTGCCGGGCCCCTTACTCTGCTGCTGACCCGCAGGCGACCCCGTAGCGATCCGGGTCGCGCCCAACACGACGCATCCCGGTGAATACCCGCCGGTTCCCCGCTGACGCCAGCTCCAAGCCCTTTAAAGGCCACAAACTGGGTGTTAACGATGTCGCACTAGACGGGCATGAAGCGTCGGCTGGCACGATGCGGACGCAGGGGCGAAGATGATCGAATTCCAGGGGGTGTCGAAATCGTTCTGGACCGGCAAACAGCGCAAGGTCATTCTTGACCGCGCTTCGTTCCGGGTGGAACTCGGCAATTCGATCGGCATTCTTGCCGAAAACGGCGCTGGCAAGACCACGTTGATCAACATGATGGCCGGACTGGAGAAACCTGACGAAGGCATCATCCGCAAGACCTCTCGCGTTTCCTTCCCGCTGGGCTTCATGGGCGGGGTCAACTCGAAGATCTCGGCACATGAAAACTGCCGCTACATCGCGCGGCTTTACGGGCTTGATCCCGACTATGTCGAAAGTTTCTGCCGCTGGGTCTGCGGCTTGGGGGAATACTTCGAAATGCCCCTCGCCACCTATTCCTCCGGCATGCGCTCGCGTTTTTCCTTCGCGCTCCTGTTGTCGATCGAATTCGACATCTACCTTATCGACGAAGGCATGCCCGCCACCTCGGACGTTGAGTTCAACCGCAAGGCCGGGAACATCCTGAGCGAGAGGTTGAAGAACGCCACCGTCGTCATTGTCTCGCACTCGGCCCAGACACTGCAGAAGTTCTGCCGCTCGGCTGCCGTTCTGAAGAATGGCAACCTCTACCAGTTCGAGACCCTTGAAGAAGCGAAACGCCTTTATGACTACCAAGCCTAAGGCCGCCAGGTTTTTTGTCCGTCGGGTGGAACGCCCGGCCCTGCCGCCTGAAACCGGCGCCGATGACATGCCGTTCAACACCCACGAGGACGGCTTTGGAGATCGGGACTTCCGCGCAGCCGTACCGGGCACCCCCGCCGCCCCTCAAGACGCAGCTGCGCCCGCCGACGACGAGGATGACGATGCCGCCCTTGCCGCCATCGCGGCCGAAGGGCTGACCGGCCGCCAATTGCGACGCGCCCGCCTTTTGGCGCAAAAGCACGGGCTCGATGCCCGATCCGACCTTGACGCCGTCCTGAAACTGCGCCGCCTCGGGATCGACCCGCTTGTCCGCTCCTCGATGCTTCATGTGGTCACTCGCCCCGCAGACGCCCCCATCCCCGCACCCGATCCGGCGCCGCAGGACAACAGTCCCGACCCCGGTCGCCAGCTCGCCCGGCTGCCCGGCGATGGGGCGCAGCTGCCGCAGCGGTCCAAACCGATCAAGGTGCCCTCGACCGAACAGCGGGCCGAGGTCAATCAGGCCGCCGAAATCCTGCGCATGCAGATCGAGATTGCCCGCCGCCGCCGCCGCAAGCTGGTCCTGCTTTTCGCCCGGATGCTGGTCTTCGTGTTCCTGCCCACCCTGCTTGCCGGCTGGTACTTCTACCGCGTCGCGACGCCGATCTACTCCACCAAGTCCGAATTCGTGATCCAGCAGGCCGGCCCCGCCTCATCCGGGGGCGCGCTTGGCGGGCTTTTCTCCGGTACGGCGCTGGCCACCTCGCAGGATTCGATCGCCGTCCAGGGCTATCTCCAGTCGCGTGAGGCGATGATCCGGCTGGAAGGCGATCTTGGCTTCCGCGCCCATTTCCAGAACCCCGCCATCGACAGCCTGCAACGGCTTGATCCCGACGCCTCGATGGAAAGCGCCTACAAGGTCTACAAGCGTTTCGTGAAGATCTCCTACGACCCGACCGAAGGCCTTATCCGGATGGAGGTGATGGCCGCTGATCCCCAGATCGCCGCCGACTGGGCCGACCAGCTTATCGCTTACGCCGAAGAACAGGTCGACCAGCTGACCCAGCGCCTGCGGGCCGATCAGATGCGCGATGCGCAGGTCGGGTATGACGATGCCCAGACCAATCTGGCCGCCTCGCAGCGCCGCCTGATCGAGCTGCAGGAAAACTTTCAGGTCCTCTCCTCGGAAGCCGAGGTTGGCCTGATCACAACGCAGATTGCCAGCCTGGAAGCCCAGCTCTCGCAAGAGCGCCTGTCACTCGCCCAGATGGAGGCGAACCAGACCCCTAACATCGCCCGCATGGAACCGCTGAAACGCCGCATCGCCACGCTTGAAGACGAGATCACCCTCCTGCGCGCCCGGATGACCGAAGGCGGCGCCGGAGAAACCAGCCTTGCGCAGGTGCAGGGCGAACTTCTGGTGGCCCAGGCCGACCTGCAGACCCGCCAGATGATCCTTGCCCAGTCGCTGCAATCGATGGAAACCGCCCGGGTCGAGGCGAACCGCCAGGTCCGCTACCTCTCGGTTTCGGTGCATCCGACCCCGCCCGACGCCGCGGCCTACCCCCGCGCCTTCGAGAACACCATGGTCACCATGTTGATCCTCCTTGGCATTTACCTCATGGTCTCGATGACCGCCGCAATCCTGCGGGAACAGGTCTCTGCCTAGGATGGGGCCAAGGACGACATGACCGATGTAACGATTGGCCGGCTGACCGTCGGCAATGACCGGCCACTTCTGGTCATCGCCGGGCCGTGCCAGCTGGAAAGTCTGGACCATGCCCAGATGATCGCCGGCGAAATGGCGCAGGCTTGTGCCGCTGCCGGGGCGCAGTTCGTCTTCAAGGCCAGCTATGACAAGGCCAACCGCACGTCGCTTTCGGGCAAGCGCGGCCTTGGAATGGAAGCCGGGCTGAAAGTGTTGCAAGCGATCCGCGCCATGGGCATGCCCGTCCTGACCGATGTCCACGACATTGCCCAGGCGCGAGAGGCGGCGACCGTGGTCGACGTTATCCAGATCCCGGCATTCCTGTGCCGCCAGACCGATCTTCTTGTCGCGGCTGGTGAAACCGGTGCCGTTGTGAACATCAAGAAGGGCCAGTTCCTTGCCCCCTGGGACATGGCCAACGTCGCACAAAAGGTGGCAAGCACCGGCAACGACCGCATCCTGCTGACCGAACGCGGCGCCAGCTTCGGCTACAACACCCTTGTCGCCGACATGCGCAGCCTGCCGATCATGGCTCGCACCGGCTATCCGGTCATCATGGACGCCACCCATTCGGTGCAGCAACCCGGCGGCCAGGGCAATTCCTCCGGCGGCCAGCGCGAGTTTGCCCCGGTCATGGCCCGCGCCGCGGTCAGCCTCGGCATCGCCGGGGTCTTCATTGAAACGCACGAGGCCCCCGATACCGCGCCAAGCGATGGCCCGAACATGATTCCGCTGTCACAAATGCCCGCGCTGGTGGCCAGCCTGATGGCCTTTGACCGGCTGGCAAAGGCTGATCCGTTGAGGGTCTAGAGCAGCGGGTCCAGACTTGGGGGCGGATATGAAGGTCAGATACAAGGCGAGGGTCATATGGCACGCAGATCCCTTTTTCCCCCGGGCTCGCACCCCGTGGCCGAGCAGCTTAAACTGGCGCCCGGCATCCTGTCCGGCAATCATGTCTTCCTGACCGGATTGACCGGCAGCGGCCCGGACGGAGTGATGCCCGGCACGCTTGACGCGCAGTTCCGACAGGTTTTCGAAAAGATCGGCGCCGTGCTGCATGAGGCCGGGCTTGGCCATGACGCGATTGTCGAGATGACGAGCTACCATATCGGTCTGCGGGACCACTTCGATCTCTTCTGCGCCGTGCGGTCCGCATATCTGTCACCCCCCTATCCTGCCTGGACAGCGGTCGAGGTCGCCGGTCTTCGGCGCGAAGGTGCTGTCGTTGAAGTCAGCGTCATTGCTGCAACTCCACCAGACTGACTTCGCCCAGGTCAGGGTTCGCCCCGGCTCTCCCCCCTCCCTCCGGATCACATCGCAGGTCGGGGTTAACGCCGGCTCACCGGGCCTGCCCCCCCTTACACCGCCTGCCCCGCCGCCCAGCCAGACGACCAGGCCCACTGGAAATTGTACCCCCCAAGCCAGCCGGTCACATCCACGACTTCACCCACGAAATACAGGCCCGGCACCCCCTTGGCCTCCATTGTCCGCCCGTCGAGGGCGCGGGTATCGACGCCACCCAGCGTGACTTCGGCCGTCCGGTAGCCTTCCGACCCGACCGGCACCAACCGCCAATCCTGCACACCCGCCGCGACGCGGTCGAGGGTGGCTCCCGACAGTTCCGCCATCGGCGCCGTGATCCCCAGCGCCTCTTCCAGATGTCGGGCCAACCGCTCGGGCAGCCAGCGCCCCAACACGGTCCGCAAGGCCGCCTTGCCCTGCGCGGCCTTCGCTGTCCGCAGTTCGGCCCCCGCATCGCGTCCGGGCATCAGGTCAACCACGATCGCCTCGCCCTCGCGCCAGTAGCTTGAGACCTGCAGCACAGCCGGGCCGGAAAGCCCCCGATGGGTGAAGAGGATCGCCTCCTGAAACCCCTGCCGGCCGGAAGCCACCCGAGCCTCGGTCGCAACCCCGGCAAGCGGTTTCATCCAGTCCAGTTCCTGCTCGGCAAAGGTCAGCGGCACCAGCGCGGGCCGGGTCTCGACCAGAGGCAGCCCGAAAGTCTCGGCCACGCGGTAGCCATACCCCGTCGCCCCCATCTTCGGGATCGACTTGCCGCCTGTCGCCACCACCACCGAAGCCGCCGCCTGCGGTCCCCGGGCGGTCTGAACCACGAAGCCCGTCCCTTCGCGCCGCACTTCGCCAAGCGAGCAGTCCAGCCACAGGGTCACCCCGGCCCGGTCCATATCGCGGGCCAACATCGCGATCACCTGGGTCGCCGACCCGTCGCAAAACAGTTGCCCCAGGGTCTTTTCATGCCATGCGATCCCGGCCGCATCGAGCCGGGCAATGAAATCCCACTGCGTGAACCGTTTCAGCGCCGAAAGCGCGAACCGCGGGTTTTGCGAGATGAACCGCTCCGGCGCGATTCCAAGGTTGGTGAAATTGCACCGTCCCCCGCCCGAGATGCGGATCTTTTCCCCGGCCGCTTTGGCGTGGTCGATGACCAGTGCGAGACGTCCGCGACGCCCGGCCTCAACCGCCGCCATCATGCCCGCAGCCCCGGCGCCAAGGATGATCACGTCCCATTTCATCGGCCCTGCCTAGCCGTGGCAACCGCCCCGGACAAGCCGCGAATAAGGACCGCAATGACGAGCCGCGAAAATTCGCATCGAGTCCGTTGCACCCCCCTTGCACCGCCCCAGACCCTTCGCTAAACACCGCCGCACGGTTGGGGCGTCGCCAAGTGGTAAGGCATCGGTTTTTGGTACCGACATTCCCAGGTTCGAATCCTGGCGCCCCAGCCAACCTTCCATTTCACTTTTAGTAGCTCTGCCAGCAGCTTAGCGTTGCAAGCCTTGCGGAGCTGCCCAATCGGCTGCCTTTTCACAGGTGTCCCGAGTGTCGGGGAAAGGCGCCGGTCGGGGCCAGTGCAGCGTTCGCCACGGCAAGCCACAACCACCGCCTTCGCCAGCAGGATCGCCTGCGTCCTGCGGGTTCTCCACCTGACCCGATTTCCATATCTCGGTGATTGATCCGGCGCCTGTCCTTGCACCGTTGCCCGGTCGTCGAAAGCGATGACCCTCTGTCTTGGCCGCGCGGATGGTTCCGGGGGCAATCGAGATTGTCAGGAAGCCGGAACTGTCGATCGTGACGGTACGGCTGCCCGCCGGAAGGACGGACGAGTTGACGCCTACTGAGCATCTGACAGATCTGCTGGCGTTGCAATCCTGACTGACGCTGAAGCTGCCGGTCGGGATCGTGAGCGTCGAGGGATCAAAGGTGTGCTACAGTCATTTCATACCCTTATGCGATACAAACACAACTTTCAGCAGCTCACCCGCGCATTTCTGTCTATCCTGTGCGAAGCTCGCGGATACCGCTGGTCGTGGGAATTCCGGCTTGCGGCGGCACCGGCATTCGGTGCCGGGACGTGAGGAAGACTGTGCACAAGCCTAGCCAGGCAACCGGCGGTCTCCGGACCTGCCCCTCTGCCCCTAAGACCGTCGGGCTTTTTTCAGCTCGACCGCCTCCGGCCATTGGCCGTCTTCCCCGGCCTGAGTAACCGCCTCGCCGGAACCGGGCACACCTTCATGTCCCTGGCACCCCTCCCCCGCATGTCGGGCCAATGTCACTGGCTATCATCCCGGAAGCTCTGGAAACCGGCCCCAAGGAAGCGTAATCAGGGCGCGTCAGTCTTCGGCACGGCTGGCGCGGGTCGCCGCGCCCGGTCAAGCCGACCAGAGAAAGCCATACCCGCATGAGCGTCCGCAGCCTTCCCCTTTTCGCCCTTCTTCTGACCGCCGCCTGCTCCGGCACGTCCAGCAACATGCAACTCTACCCGCTGGAAGGCCCAATCGCCACGGCTGACCCGACTCTGGTGATCAAGGCGACCGCGCAGAACACCAACGGCACCTCTGGCCCGCTGTCCTTCCGCCTGCCCGACCGCGTGAAATGTGAGGGGACGTGGTCGTCGCTGACCCCCAGAACGGTGTCGAACACCAAGGGCCTGTCGCTGACCTGGAAGAAGACCGGCGGCGAGCTTGGCGGCGAAAAGAAGACGGTCGCCGGTGTGAACAACGGCGAAATCTATGCCGTCTGCGATGACGGCACCCGGGTGCAGGGCACCTTCGTCATCGGGTCTGGCACCGCCAGCGGCACTGGCACGGCGTCGGACACCAACGGCAACGTCTACAAGTTGCTGTTCTGAGGGCCCTAAGTCGGGTGTGCCCCAGTTGCCCACCAGGCTGTTGCCCGGGAGGCTAGAGAGTCTCGTTTTCACGCATGAAACCGATTGGACGCAGTTTGTTGGGCACGACCAGAGGTCAGGGTATGGTTCTACCCTTGGTGGACGGAACGTATGGCTCCACGTCTGGCACCGTCCAAGGCAAACAGAGCGGCAGCGCCCGATGCCCGATATGGGCCACACCGGCCCTGACTACGGCCCGGGGGCAAAGGATCTCATCCGCCCACCGGTAGCGCACGAGCATCGAACGCCCGGCGATCAATGGCTATGCGTCGGCGCCAAAGAAGATGAGGCGCCGAGCACAGGTCATTTGCAGTTTAATTGGGAACCTGAGCTTTGCCAGACTGGTGCCCCGGGGCGCCGACCTGATTCTCAGCTTTATTGTTTGCGAGGCTATTTCCTGGCGCAGTTTGGTCCCCATTGCCAAGGCCGTTGTTGCCCTTGGCCGGCTCTTCTTCTGGCGGCGGACATGGCACTTCGCAGGCAAACGCTGCGGGCGCAAAAGCCAACGACAAGGCAAACGCAGTAACGATCAGTCCTAATTTCTTGGTTAGCATAAGACCCTCCCTCGTTGCTAGGACCGCAAGAATACACGAATTCGCGTATGTTACAGCGTATTCTTGCCGTCAAGAGTGCACAAATATGACACAATTCGTTTCGTTGGAGTGGCCAATGTCGATCAACTCATCATCGGATCTGGCACCGCCAGCGGCACCGGCACGGCGTCGGACATCAACGGCAAGTCTACAAGTTGGTGTTCTAAGGGGGTTTAGGGGCGCTGCCGCAAGGCTTCGTCCAGCACCTTGCGCACGGCGTCGCCCGGCACATCCTCGGCCACGAAGGCATCACCGATGCCGCGCGCCAGGATAAAGCGCAGCCGGCCGTCGATCACCTTCTTGTCCTGACCCATCAGGGCGATCAGCGCCTCGGCATCCGGCAGGTCGCCCGGGATGTCGCGCAGGTCGACCTTCATCCCCATCGCCCGCAGATGCGCCCGAAGACGGCTGGGGTCTTCCTGGCTGCAAAGGCCGATCCGGGCGGAAAGCTCGAACGCCAGCGCGCAGCCGATGGCCACGCCTTCGCCATGCAACAGCCGGTCGGAATAGCCTGTCGCCTTTTCAAGCGCGTGGCAGAAGGTGTGCCCAAAGTTCAGAAGCGCACGCTCGCCTTCTTCAGTCTCATCCCTGCTGACGATCCCGGCCTTCATCTCGACCGACCGGGTCACGGCATGCAGGCGCGCGTCGGCGTCGCCTGCGCGCAAGGCCGGTCCGTGGCGTTCCAGCCAGTCAAAGAAGTCGGCATCGCCCAGAAGCCCGTATTTCACCACCTCGCCATAGCCCGAAAGCAGATCGCGGTCCGGCAAGGTCTGCAAGACGCCGATGTCGGCCAGCACCAGGCTCGGCTGATGGAACGCACCCACCAGGTTCTTGCCCTGGGCGGTGTTGATCCCGGTCTTGCCGCCGACCGAGCTGTCGACCTGTGCCAGAAGCGTGGTTGGCAGTTGCACGAAGCGCACGCCACGCCGCAGGATCGCGGCCGAGAATCCAACCAGATCGCCGATCACCCCGCCGCCAAGCGCCACGACGATATCGCGGCGTTCGACCTTCTGGTCCAGCAGCCATTCGGTGCAGCGCGCCAGGTTGGCCCATCCTTTAGTGCCCTCGCCGGCAGGCAGCGCCAGAGCGCTTACGGCTATCCCCTCGGCCTCAAGCGCTGCGGTCAGGGCGGGCAGATGGGCCGCGGCCACGGTTTCATCGGTGACCACCGCCACGCGCTTGCGGCGCAGAAGCGGCGCAATCTCGGCCCCGGCGCGGGCAATCAGCCCGGCCCCGATCCGTACTTCGTAGGACCGGTCCCCCAGTTCAACCGCCACCCTGTTCAAGTTCACCCCTCCAGCACGTCCGGCCTTGTCCGCAAGGCTTCGATCACCCGCCCAGCCATGTCTTCCACCGAGAGCTCGGCGGCGCTGTCCACCACAAGGTCGGCCTCGGCATAGTAGGGAAGCCGAGCGTCGTAAAGCATGTGCAGGGTTTCGCGCGGGTTCGCGGTGCGCAGCAGCGGGCGCGTCGTCTTGTGGCGGACACGCTGCCAGAGCAGTTCCAGATCGGCGCGCAGCCAGACCGAGACGCCAACCTCTTGGATCAACTGGCGATTCGCTTCGGACAGGAAAGCGCCGCCACCGGTGGACAGCACGCAGGGCGTGCCGCGCAGCAAACGGGCGATCACCTCGGTTTCGCGGGCGCGAAAGAAGTCCTCGCCGTCGCGTTCGAAGATCTCGGCGATGCTGCGATTGGCGGCGCGGACGATCTCTTCGTCGGAATCGCGGAATTCGACGCCCAGAAGCCGGGCAAGTGCGGTTCCGACAGCGGTTTTCCCCGCCCCCATCATCCCCACCATGACAACCGTCTTCGCCAAATGCGTCATCGGGTCCCTTCCGCCATGCCCCGCTGCAAAAAGCCTCGCTTGCGGGAAATATTCCCCCCCCTGAATGGCGTGAAGTTTTCCGGAATGCTATATAGATTATGAAGACGAACCTGCGCCATCGGCACACAGGCTGGCGGTGGGGGCAAAGAAGCGCGGGCAGAGACAGCTGTCCGACAAGAATACGAGGAAGGGCAAGACGATGGGCCGGATCATCAAGGCTTTGGTTGTGCTGGTGATTTTCGGATTCATCGGGTTGACGATTTATGCCTATCTGGGCGATCTGACCCCGATCCAAGGCGAGGTGAAAAAGCCTGTGGTGTTGAATGCGGATTAAGGCGGCGGGTCTAATATTCGTTCTCGCAGGGTCGGTTCCCGCAACCGCGCAAGAGTCAGGCGCTCCGCTTTCGGCGATCGACTGGCTGTCGCAATCGGTGGCGACGCCCTCGTCGCTGGATACCGGCGGCTTTCCTGTCGCGATTGACGAACCCCCCGTCACCGACGAAGGCGGCGCGTTGCCCGAACCGGTGGCAACGACCTCGCTGGACGGTCCTTCGCCCGACGCGGTGGGACTGATCCCGCCTGCCATCTCGGGCCTGCCGCGCGATTTTTGGGGCGCGGGCCTGACGCGCGAGATTGCCGAACGGCTGACGGTCGACCGGGCCGGCGACCTGCCGGCGCTGCGCCAGCTGTTCCTGACCATCCTTCTGGCCGAGCTGAGCGCCCCGGTCGATGCCGGCGGGCGGGGCGATCTGCTTCGGGTGCGCATCGACAAGCTGCTGGCCCTTGGCGCGCTGGAGCAAGCGGCGGCGCTGATCCAGGCCGCAGGGGCCGACACGCCTGAGATGTTTCGCCGGGCTTTCGACGTGGCGCTGCTGACCGGGGCGGAAGACCGCGCCTGCGAAGCCCTGGCCGAAAAGCCGCATCTGGCACCCACCCTACCCGCGCGGATCTTCTGTCTGGCGCGGTCGGGCGACTGGGACACCGCAGCATTGACCGTCCACACTTCGGAAGCGCTTGGCCAGATCAGCGCCGATCAGGCCACGCTCTTGTCGCGCTTTCTTGACCCCGACCTCTTCGAAGGCGACCCGGTGCCCCCGGCACCAAGTCCGGTGACGCCGCTGGACTGGAAGATCTACGAAGCGATCGGGGAACCCTTGCCGACCGAAGGGCTGCCCGTCGCGTTTTCCTATGCCGAGATCAGCCCGAAAGCCGGCTGGAAGGCGCAGATAGAGGCGGCGGAACGCCTGACACGCGCCGGGACGATTCCGCCGAACGTGATCCTTGGCCTTTACACCGAGCGCCAGCCCGCGGCTTCGGGTGGTGTCTGGGACCGCGCCGCCGCCTTCCAGTCATTCGAGGCGGCGCTGGGGTCTGGCGATGCCGACCGTATCGCGAAGTCCCTGCCGGTGGTCTGGGCGCGGATGCAGGAGGCCGAGCTTGAGGTACCCTTCGCCGTCCTGTTCGGCAAGGCGCTGATCGAGGTGCCGCTCACCGGCGAGGCGGCCGAAATCGCCTTCCGGATCGGGCTTCTGTCGCCCTACCGCGACCTGGCTGCGCGTCGCTATGCGCCCTCCGACACGACCGAGGCGTTCCTTGCCGGTCTCGCCAGCGGCGATCTGACCGGGCTGGTGCCACCCGACAGCCTGGGCCGTGCAATCGCCGCTGCTTTCCGCGCCCCTGCCCCCTCGACCGAGGCGCAGATGCTGCTGGACGGCAACCGTCGCGGCGAGGCGATCCTGGTGGCCATCGAAAACATCGGTCGTGGGGTGCAGGGCGACCTGCGCGGCGTGACCGAGGGGTTGTCGCTCTTGCGCCTCGCCGGACTTGAAAGCGTGGCACAGCGGACTGCGCTGGAGCTGATGATCCTGGAACGCAGGGGCTAGGGAATGCCCGACCCTGAAGCCAGCCGCTGGATCTCGGCCTTCCTTGACGCCCGCGCGGCCGAGATGGGAGCCGCGCGCAACACACTGCTTGCCTATGGCCGCGACCTCTCGGACTTCGCCGACTGGCTGGCGCGGCGGGGTGGCAGCCTTGCCGCTGCCGGGCGCGATGCGGTGGAAGATTACCTGGTCCATTGCGACGCGCAGGGCCTGTCCAGGGCGACCCGCGCCCGCCGGCTTTCGGCCATCCGTCAACTGTTCCGCTTTGCCTTCGAAGAAGGCTGGCGCGGCGAAAATCCCGCCTTGCGGATCGCAGGCCCGGGCAAGACCCAAGGCCTGCCCAAGACGCTGAGCCGCGAAGAAGTCACCCGTCTCATCGAGGCCGCCCGGACCAAGGGCCGGACCCGCGTTGACCGGCTGCGCAACGTGGCGCTGATGGAACTGCTTTATGCCACCGGCCTGCGCGTCAGCGAGTTGGTGGGCCTGCCGGTCGCCGCTGTCCGTGGCGACCCGCGGATGATCCTGGTGCGCGGCAAGGGCGACAAGGAACGGATGGTGCCGCTTACGACCCCGGCGCGCAGGGCGCTTGCCGATTGGCTTGCCAGCCGCGACAGCGCCGAGGATGCCGACCGCAAGACCGGGCGCCCGCCGTCACGCTTTCTCTTTCCCGGCGACGGGCGCGAAGGCCACCTGACCCGACAGCATTTCCACCTGATGCTGAAGGACATTGCCGCTCTGGCCGGAATTTCCCCCGCGCGCGTCACCCCACATGTCCTGCGCCATGCCTTTGCCACTCATCTTCTGGCCGGCGGTGCCGATCTGCGGGTGATCCAGACTTTGCTGGGCCATGCCGATCTGGCCACGACCGAGATTTACACCCATGTCCTTGACGACCATCTCAGGGATCTGGTCCTGACCCACCATCCCCTTGCCCGCAAGGGCTGAGCCACAGGATAACCAGACCTCCGATGAACCCGACGCCTTCTGCCGCCCTCGACACCGCCTTCTGGCTGACCACAGCCGCCATTCTGGCGCTTCTGGTGATGTCCGCCTTTTTCTCCGGTTCGGAAACCGCCCTTACGGCCTCCTCCCGCGCCAAGCTGAAGGCTCAGGCCGACCGCGGTTCACGCGGGGCGGCAAGTGCGATGAAGGTGACTGAAGACCGCGAACGGATGATCGGCGCGCTGCTTTTGGGCAACAACATCGTCAACATCCTGTCGGCCGCTCTGGCCACCGCCCTTCTGACCCGGATGTTCGGCGACAGCGGCGTGGCGCTGGCGACACTGGCGATGACGGCGCTGGTCCTGATCTTCGGCGAGGTGATGCCGAAGACCCTTGCCATCACCTACCCCGAACCGGTTGCCATGCGCGTCGCTCCGCTCATCCGGGTCGTGATCCTGGTCTTCACCCCGATCGTGTCGCTGGTCAGGGCGCTGGTCCGCGGGCTGTTGTGGCTGTGCGGGGTGCGGCCCAACCCCGGCGGCGAGATGCTGGCCCTGCGCGAGGAAATCGCCGGGGCCATCGCCCTTGGCCATTCCGAAGGCGCGGTCGAGAAGGAGGCCCGCGACCGCCTGTTGGGCGCGCTTGACCTTTCGCATCGCACGGTGGACGAGATCATGCGTCACCGCCGCCAGATCGAGATGATCGACGCCAGCCTGCCTCCCGGCGAGATCATCACCCGCGTCCTCGCCTCGCCCCATACCCGCCTGCCGATCTTCCGCGACACCGACGACAACATCCTGGGTGTGGTCCATGCCAAGGACCTGCTGCGCGAGGTGGACCGGCTGGTCCGGGGCGAGGATGGCTCGGTCGCGGGGATCCAGAACCTCGACATCGTGAAAGTCGCGATGCGGCCCTACTTCATTCCCGAGACAACGGCGCTGGACGAACAGATGCGTGAGTTCCTCACCCGGCGCACCCACTTCGCGCTGGTGGTCGATGAATACGGCGCATTGCAGGGGCTGATCACGCTGGAAGACATCCTTGAGGAAATCGTCGGCGACATCACCGATGAATTCGACGTGGTTGGCAAGGAAGCGGCCCTCAGCCAGACCGATGACGGGGCCTATCTGATCGACGGCGCGATGACGATCCGCGACCTGAACCGCGCGACCGACTGGCGCCTGCCCGATGACGAGGCGAATACCGTGGCCGGTCTGGTTATCCATGAAGCCCAGATGATCCCGAACGAGGGGCAGATCTTCAGCTTTCACGGCTTCCGTTTCGAGGTTGTCGCCCGTCGGGAAAACCGCATCACCCGGCTGAAGCTGCGACCGCTTTGACCCTGGGCTTAACCTTGGCAAGCCAACCGTCGACGGCAAGGGCCAGTTGGTCCCAGTCAGTGTATTCCTTGTCCTTGCCCGGTTCGACCTTCTGACCCTTCATGTCGGCAATCCGCCGCATCGCCCAGGCGCGGAAGAAGTCATATTCCGAGAACCGGAAGGCCCCGGCGACGTGCTCGGTGCGCTTCGGGGTCCAGCCGGTTTCAGTCTGGAACTCGGCCAGAATCTTCTTCAGACCGGCCCAATCCTCCGGGTCGCTTCCTGCGGCTGAAAGCGAGACAGACAGGAACAGCGTCGGCATCATGGCCAGAGAGGCTTTCGCCTCGCGTACAAACTGACGAAGGGATTTCTGGTAGCCGCCCGCGTGGACTGACCCCGCCAGAATGGCGCCGTCAAAGCGCGACAGGTCCAGCCCTTCGGCGTCCTCAGTGTTCATAAGCTCGACCCCATGCCCCCTTGCGGCAAGCCGATCGGCAACAAAGCGGACAATCTTGCGGGTCTGGCCATCGGTCGTGGCATAGGCGATCAACAGGTTCATCGGCGTTCTCCATCTGGATTGCACTGCCAAATTGACAGGAATCCGACCGCCCCGCAGTGATCGGGATCAACAGCAGCCTCAGGCTGACCGGCGCGCCGCACGTCCGGTGACGCGCCCGGCCCAGTCGGCGACCGCCTGCCCGAAGGCCTTGAACAAGGGCCGCGACACCGGGTCGCTGCCGGCGTTCCATTCCGGGTGCCATTGCACCGAAAGAGTAAAGCCCGGCGCATCCTTGATATAGATCGCCTCGGGCGTGCCGTCCGGTGCCTCACCGTCGATCACCACGCGCGGAGCGGGCCGGGCAATGCCTTGCCCGTGCAGCGTGTTGGTCATCACCTCGCGCGCGCCCATCAGCCGGTGGAACGGACCGCCGTCCGTGAACGTCACGGTGTGACGCAGCGCAAACTGTTCTTCCAGCGTGCCTTCGGGCGGCATGCGATGGTTCATCCGCCCCGGCAAGTCGCGGATTTCGGGGCAAAGCGTGCCGCCCATCGCCACGTTCACCTCTTGAAAGCCGCGGCAGATGCCAAGGAAGGGCTGACCCCGGTCGATGCAGGCCCGGATCAACGGCAGGGTGATCGCGTCGCGGCCCCGGTCAAAGGCGCCGTGCGCCGGCGTCTCTTCCTCGCCATACTCGCTGGGATGCACGTTGGGGCGCCCGCCGGTCAACAGAAACCCGTCGCAGAGGTCCAGCAGTTCCTCGACCGCGACCAGCCGCGGATCAGAGGGGATGATAAGCGGCAGGCATCCCGCCACCTCGGCCACCGCGGCAGAGTTCATCGTGCCCCCGGAATGGACCGGGTAATGCTCATTCAGCAGATAGCTGTTGCCGATGATCCCCACGACAGGGCGCCTTCGCCCGATTGCCACACCACTCACCTTCTTCACCCGCCCTGATCACCCATGCTGTCCCACCGACGACCATAGCGCCCCGCAAGGCCCACGCAAAGACCCCTGCCCTGACACCGCGCGCACAGCCCGGCTCCGCCGCCGCACATCGCCCGGATTTCCGGCAGCGCGTTTGCGGTGCGCCTTGCGCTGACCGTGCCGCCGGCTTTCCAAGCCAGCGCTAATGAGGCCGCCACCAGCCATCCGGACGCGGATTTCATCCGTGGCACGATCCCGACCCTGAAGCGAAGACGTTGGCCGAAGCCGAAATCCAGGGGATGCAGGAGTGGCCGGGCATGATCGGTTTTCGACCTTCACCCCGGACCACCGAACCACGCTTCGGCCAGCGCAGGACGTCGCGCCGGGCTGACGGTCAGGCCCGAGCGCAACAGCTTTCAGACGATGGTCAGCACCACGACATCGGTCCAGCCCGAAATCCTGAGGGCATTTCCGACCAGCCCGTCACGCGCCTTCAGCCACCACCTTTGTGGCGGCGGCCAGCGCGCCCGGTCCGTGCGGGATACCCAAGGCCTGCATCCCCGCCTCCATCACCGCCAGCGCGCCCAAGGTCATATGCGCGTTCACATGGCCCATATGCGCCACCCGCAGAAAGCCGTGATAAGCGGGCTCGGTCGACGGCGCCATGCCAAGGCCGATGCCAAGCGTGACCCCGGCCTTCGTTTCGCACCATTCACGCAGACGGGTGGCATGCGGCGCCCCGAAGCGCGCCGCCGTTACCGACCAGCCGCGATCCGCCGGATTGGCGACGTTCATTCCGATATCCGGGTTCCCGGCTCCCCATGCGTCAAAGGCAGCCCAGACCGCGCTGGCCAGAACCTTGTGCCGGTTCCAGATCTGCGGCAGCCCCTCTTCGCGGATCATGTCAAGCGCCTCGCGCAGGCCATAAAGGTGGCTCGTGGGCGCGGTGCCGTCCCAGATGTGCCAGAACTCAACCGGTTCAGCGCGCGGACCCCAGGCCCAGTAGGGCGTCGCCAGGTCAGACCCGGCACAGCGCTGCCGGGCGGCTTCCGAGAACCACACGAAGGCCATGCCGGGCGGCGTCATCAGCCCCTTCTGGCAAGCCGCGACCGTGACATCGACGCCCCAGTCGTCCATGCGGTATTCGTCGCAACCGAGCGAGGCGATGCAATCCACCGCCAGCAGCGCCGGATGCCTCGCCGCGTCCATCGCCGCGCGCAATGCCGGAATATCGGCCTTTATTGAGCTTGCGGTATCGACCTGCGTCGTCAGCACCGCCTTGATCTTGCGGCCGGTATCCGCGCGCAGGGCCCCCTCAACCCGGGCCATGTCCACCGGGGCGGATTTGCCGAAATCCAGCACCTCGACATCGACCCCCATTGCCCGCGCCGAATTGGCCCACGAGAGGCCAAACTGCCCCACCGCAAGCACCAGCGCCTTGTCGCCCCGGCTGAAGAGGTTGGCGTTCGCCGCCTCCCAGCCCGCGTGGCCGTTGCCGATATACATTGCCACATGCCCCGTGGTCCCGGCCACCATCCGAAGGTCCGGCCAGAGGCTGGCGACCATCTCGATCAGCTCGCCCTCATAGATATTGGGCGACCCGCGGTGCATCGCCTGCAGCACGCGGTCGGGAATGACTGATGGGCCGGGGATCGCCAGATAGGGGCGGCCGTGGGCAAGGCTCATGCGTTTCTCCATCGCTGTTGCGCCATGGCTAGGCCTGCCGACAGCCAGCGTCAATGCGCGCCCTGCTTGAGGCTGCCCGTCTTTCCGGCTAAACCCCGGCCACATCGCTCGAAAGGCCCGACGCCCTTGCAGCCCCCCCGCGCCTACCCGTCCCAAGAGCTTTTCAGCCGATTCTGGCGCAGCTACCTGCGGCCTCATCTGCCGCTGATGCTGCTGGCTTTCGGGCTGATGGCCCTGGAAGGCTCGACCCTCGGACTTCTGGCCTACATGATCGAGCCGTTGTTCGATCGGGTCTTCGCCCCTGGCGGGTCGAGCGCGCTGATCTGGGTGGGTGGCGCGATCCTTGGGCTTTTCCTGGTGCGGGCGGTGACTTCGGTGCTGGGCCGCTGGCTGCTGGCGCGGGTCAACCAGACGGCAGCGGGAGCGATGCAGGCCGACCTTGTGCGCCACCTGCTGACGCTGGACGCCGGATTTTTTCAGGTGAACGCGCCGGGGCAGCTTATCGAACGGGTGCAAGGCGACACGATGGCCGCCCAGGGTGCCGCCACGCTGGTCATCGGCGGCGTCGGGCGCGACCTCGTATCCCTGCTGGGCCTGTTCACCGTGGCCATTCTGATCGACCCGTTCTGGACCGCCGCCGCCCTGATCGGCGCGCCGCTGCTGTTGCTGCCCGCCGTCGCGCTGCGCCGCTACATCCGCCGCAAGACGCTGCACATGCGCGAACAGGCTGGCCTGCGCGCCACCCGTCTGGACGAGATCTTTCACGGCATCCAGGCGGTCAAGCTGAACCGGATGGAGCAGTATCAGGCCTCGCGCTTCAGGACGATCGTGGACCGCATCATCCGGGCCGAGGTGAAATCGGCCCTTGGCCGCGCCGCCATGCCGGGGCTGGTCGACGTCGTCACCGGGATCGGCTTTTTCGCCGTCCTGATGCTGGGCGGGCGCGAAGTGGCCAATGGCAGCCGCACCACCGGCGAATTCATGGCCTTCTTCACCGCCATGGCGCTGACTTTCCAGCCGATCCGCCGTCTGGGCGATCTGGCCGGTCTGTGGCATGTGGCCGGAGCCAGCCTTGAGCGGATCTTCACCCTGTTCGACACCCGGACGTCCAGCACGCGGCCCGCCAGCAGTCGCGCCCACCCTGCCCCCGGCGCGCCCGAAATCCGGTTCGAGGACGTCCGTTTCACCTATCCCGACCGCCCGGTCCTGGACGGCCTGACCTTCACGGCCGAGGCCGGCAAGGTCACCGCCCTTGTCGGGTCATCGGGCGCGGGGAAATCGACGGTCTTCCAGCTGATCTCTGCCCTGATCGAGCCTCAGGCCGGTCGCATCTTCATCGGCGGCGTAGACGTGACCGGGCTTAGCCTGTTCGACCAGCGCGCACTGCTTGCCTCGGTCTCGCAGGACGCGGCGCTCTTTGACGAGACGTTGCGTGAGAACCTTCTGCTCGGCCGGACCGATCTGGACGAGGCCCGTCTTGCCGCAGCGCTGTCGGATGCCGAGGTGTCAGGCTTCGTCGCCGCCATGCCGCAGGGCCTTGAAACCCCCGCCGGGCCGCGCGGGTCGGCGCTGTCGGGGGGCCAGCGACAGCGCATCGCCATCGCCCGGGCGCTCCTGGCCGATGCCCCGGTCCTGCTGCTGGACGAGGCGACATCCGCACTGGACACCCGGACCGAGGCCGCCGTGTCTGCCGCGCTGGCCCGCGCCCAGTCAGGGCGCACGACACTGGTCATCGCGCACCGGCTGTCCACCGTGAAGGGCGCCGACAAGATCCTTGTTCTCGACCATGGCCGCCTGGTCGAAGAGGGCACGCACGACGCCCTCTTGGCCAAGGGTGGGCTTTATGCGCAGCTGCATCAGGCACAACTGCGTGACTGATCTTCCGTCCGGCCCGAAGCGCGCCTAAGATCGTGGCCATGAACACGAAAGCCTCCGGCGAAGCCGCTGCCGACCGTACCGTCTGGGCCGTGACCGGCTCCGACGCGCTGACCTTCCTGCAAGGGCTGGTCTCGAACGACCTGCGCCCGCTGGAAACTGCCCCCGGCATCGTCTGGTGTGCGCTGCTGACCCCGCAAGGCAAATATCTGGCGGATTTCTTCGTGGCACGCCCGCCCGATGCCCCGGCAGATCGTCCGCTCCTGATCGACATCGCCAGCGCCCTGGCCCCGGCCACCCTGCGCCGCCTGACGATGTACCGCCTGCGCGCCGATGTGCGGATCACTCCCCTCGACCGGCACGTCCAGCGTGGTCTTGGCGTGCCGCCATCCGACGCGTTGCCCGACCCCCGCCATCCCGCCCTTGGCTGGCGCGCCTGGCGGGCCGGGCCCGGCACCGCGCCCGCAATCGACTGGGACCGGATCCGCGTGGCGCAGCTGATCCCGGAAAGCGGGGTGGAGCTGATCCCGGACGACAGCTATATCCTCGAAGCAGGGTTCGAGCGGCTGCACGGCGTCGACTTCCGCAAGGGCTGTTATGTCGGTCAGGAAGTGACCGCGCGGATGAAGCACAAGACGGAACTGCGCAAGGGCCTGGCCCGCGTCGCCATCGACGGCAGTGCCCCGGTCGGCACGGAAATCCTTGCGTACGGCAAACCCGCGGGCACGCTTTTCACCCAAAGCCGGGGCGAGGCCATCGCCCATCTGCGCTTTGATCGCGCGGAAGGCCCGATGACTGCCGGAACCGCCACCCTGCGGCTGCTGCCGGGCTGAGCCCGGGGCCAAAGGCCTGATCCCAAACCGCAACCGGCCCTAGTGTCCCTTGCCACGCCAGCGTTGGATCAGTTCCGTCTCGATGGCCTTGAACAGCAGATAGAACAGCAGCGCCAATGACGCCCGCGCCCCGATCTCGACCGCCTGCCTAAGCCCGCCCTCGCGCACGGCCATCAGACCATACCGCTTCAGAAACTCGAAATTGGCCATGGCGACGTTGATCAGCCCGAAGGAAATCCAGGCGACCAGCGCTGCCGACAGCGCCAGAGCGGTCAGCAACACCAGCCAGTGATAGCTCGACAGCAGAAGCCAGCGGCGCATCGGCCCTCCTGACGGCAACGGATCAGGCGCGTTCGGAATATTCCATCAATTCTGTATGAACCACAATCATCTCGTCGCTGTTGATGAAGGGCGGCACCATGATCCGCACGCCATTGTCCAGGACGGCGGGCTTGTAGGACTTGCTGGCGGTCTGGCCGTTCTGCACCGGCTCGGTTTCCACCACGCGGCAGGTCACCTTCTGCGGGATCTTGACGTTCAGGGGTTCCTCGCCGAAATACTGCACCGAAACGGTCATCCCGTCCTGCAGGAACGGCCGGCGGTCGCCCAGAAGCTCCGCGTCCAGCTCGATCTGCTCGTAGGTTTCGTTGTCCATGAACACCAGCCGCCCGTCGGTTTCATAAAGGAACTGCTGGTCCTTCATCTCAAGCTCGACCTGTTCGACCTTGTCTTCCGACCGGAAGCGTTCGTTCAGCTTGCGCCCGTCGCGCAGGTTCTTGAGCTCGACCTGGGCGAATGCGCCACCCTTGCCGGGCTTGACGTGATTGACCTTGACCGAGGCCCAAAGCCCGCCATCATGCTCGACAATCGTCCCTGGGCGGATTTCATTTCCGTTGATCTTCGGCATGGGGCTAAACCTTCGCGCAATGGTTGATAAAGACTTACCGGCCCCTATATCTGGGCTTGGCATACCGGACAAGACAACTAAATGCAGCGGGGAGGCGGGGAAGCTATGCATAATGCGCATAGCAGGCATTCCAAACCGGAAGCCCAGAATCGTGTGCAAACCGTTACAACCTTCGAACGCCGCGAAAGACAAGAGCAAGAATAAAGGAACGTCCGATGCTGGATACCATCGACAGCACCGCTTTCAACTTCGAACAGGGTCAGCGCGCGCGCAAGCTTTTTGCCGCCGTCGTTCTGGCTGCGCTGGACGATGCGATCGCTGATGACAAGAAATATGGCAATGGCCCCGACCAGATCGCCCGCTGGGCCCGCTCGCGCGATGGGCGCGAGGTGTTGTCCTGCGCCGGGATCGACCCGAACGAACGCGTCGTGAAGGGCCTGATGGAGTTTGTGTCGAAGGGTGTGCGGACCTCTGTCGCGCTCTCGCGCGAGGAATCCGAACGCCGCCACGCCCTCGAGGCCGAGCAGGCTGAAGCCGCCTGATCTCCTGCCCTCTGTCAGACGAATGAAAAACGCGCCCTCCGGGGCGCGCTTTTCATTTGGTGGGGGTAGGCAAGGCAAAGGTGCCCCGCCGTTCGCCTATTCCAGCGATTGCGCCGTCAAGGCCCGGTTGATTTCGGCCCGCACGAGCTTGCGCACGTTGTGGGTTATGCGTTCACCAAGGGCGCCCTGCAGTTCTTCCCGGATCAGCATGCGGACAATCTCGCTCAGGCCGTCCTCGTCAAGCACTGTGACCGGATTGCCATCCTGATCGGTCAGCACCTGTGCCATGTCGCTGGCCGCAAGGCCACTGCGCCTGGTATCATCCCAGCCCCCGGCAGCCGGCTTCTCCGGCTCTGCCTGCGCTTCCGACGTCTCCGGCTCTGGCGCGTCGGCGACGCCTTCTGCTTTTGCCGTTTCGACAGCTTCCGGCGCCTTGGCTGCGGAACGGTGCAGATGCACGAAGGGAACCGGCTCATCTTCGGCCCAGTCGGATTCGTCCTGTGCCCAGGGTGAAGCCTCGGCCTCGCTGACGGTGCTGGTCACGGCCGGCTCATCGCCCGCCACCAGTTCGGCCTCCTCGGCGCCCAGAGCCAGTTCGGCAAGCGCCGGTTCATCCTCACTCCAGAAAGCGTCTTCCCATTCGCCCTCGACCACCTGAAACGTGGCTTCAGGCAAATCCTCTGGCGGCGACACAAAATCAGGGGTCAAAGGATCAGCCGCCATACTCTTCGGCGGGCTGACGGCTTCTGCCTCCCGCTCGTTCAGGATCAGCGGATCAGGAACGATCGGTTCGGGCTCAACCATTTCGGGCTCAACCGGTTCGGGGACCACACGCAACGCGGGTGTCAGCAACAACTTGTCCTGCCCAAGATCGCGCGACATCGGCCGTAGCCGGGCCTCGGACGAGACAAGCCTGCGAACCGAGGAAACCACATCCTCGATATCATCGGAACTGAGAGGCTCTGACATCTGCGCCTTCCGTTATCGCCCGCGCACCCGGGGATAATCGTAACCCGCCAACCCCAAGCTGGGCAACGGTTTTCGTTCACGACGGTCCGCAGGACAGGTCAGTTGCCTATCTTTTCAAGAATCCGGTCCAGCTTCTTGCCCTGGACCGTATGCGACGGGGCGGTTTTCACCGCGTCGAAGTAGGCGTCCGGATCATAGGTGGCGATGCCCAGTTGCAGGTGATCCACGGTCAGCAGGCCCATCGAGGAAAGCACCCGGTAGACGCCCACATAGCGCTGTGCTTCGGCCTGAAGCCGGGAGTTGCGGGCATCCAGCAGTTCCTGCTCGGCGTCCAGCACGTCCAGCGTGGTACGAGCCCCCGCCGCCGCCTCTTCGCGCACGCCGTCAAACGCGGTCTGCGCGGCGCGGATCTGTTCGTCCGACGCCCGGATCGACGCGCCCGACACTTCCAGGTCTGCCCAGGCCACGCCCAGGTTCTGCAACACTCCAACCGCCGTCTGCTGGAGCGCGGCCCGCGACCGGTCCTTGCCGGCGATGGCCTGACGCAGCAGCGCCGACAGGCGACCGCCAGCATAGATCGTCTGGTTGAACGACAGCCCGACGCTTTCCGTATCGTTGCCGTCCTGATCGATCCCAAGCGACACGCCCGCCCCGATCGTGGGCTTGGTCGCGGCCTTGGACAAGTCGACCTGCAGATCGGCGAGGGTGACCAGATGCTGCGCTTGCAGGATCAGAGGATGGGTGTTGCGCGCCACGGCCTGCGCTTCTTCCAGCGTCCGGGGCAACCCCGGCAGCTTCGGCACGGGGGCCAGCTTGCCCGGATAAGCACCTGTCGCGGCCTTGTAGGCTTCGCGGGCGATCATCAGGCTGCCCTCGGCCCCCGCCAGCGCCGAGCGTGAGGCCGCCAGCCGCGCCTGGGCAATTGCCACATCGGTCCGCGTGGTTTCGCCCACTTCGAACCGCGCTTCTGCCGCGCGCAGTTCCTGGGTGATGAGCCGCACGTTGCTTTGCCGAAGGGCGACCACCTCTTGCGCCAGCCGGACATCGACATAGGCCGACACCGCCCCCAGCAGCACTTGTTGTTCCAGATCGATCAGCGCCTTGCGGGTGGCCAGCACGCTTTCCTTGGCGATCTCGATTCCAAGGCGGTTGCGGCCGAAATCGAGCAATGTCAGTTCGGCGCTGAGGGTCAGGGACGAGCTCAACCCCTCGGTCACGGTTGGTCCGAGGATCGTATCCACTTCGGCCCGGCGCCAGCCGGCCTGCCCGGTAAACGCCACCACCGGCCGCAGCGCGGATACGGCAAGCGCCACATCTTCATCCGCCGCGCGCAAAACGGCGCGGTTTTGGTCCAGAAGGTTCGAATTGCGATAAGCGGCGATCAACGCGTCCGCGAGCGTTTCCGCGCCCGCCACCGGCGCCGCCAGAACCCCGGCTACCGCTACCAACATTGCTCGACACCAAACGCGCATTCCCGTTCGCCTTTCCATGGCCCGCAACACCTGCGGGCGAGTCACATGAAGATCCGGAAGGGCACCTCGCCCAGGCCGGACCGATACCCGCACCAACCCTGCTAAAGGGTAAAGCTGCGGGCCTTTCGAAAGCCGTCCAGCACCGGGGCCGTCGCGTTGAAAGCGGCGCGCCAGCTGACGCGACCGTCGATCTTGAAACCGATCATGGCGGTGCCCAGCGGCCCGTCCATGAACACCGCTCCAATCCGTCCACCGTCCTTAAGCTGTTCCAGAAGGCCCTCGGGCATCACTTCGACGCCGCCCTGCACCGTGATCACGTCATAGGGCGCATGCTTGGCCGCGCCGTCGACCAGCGGTCCGGCTATGACAAGCGCGTTATCCACCACTTCCTCCGACAACAGACGCTGCGCGTCAGCGGCAAGACTTTCGTCTTCCTCGACCGCAACCACCGTCTCGGCAAGCCGTGCGATCACCGCGGCCGAATAGCCGAGGCCGCAGCCCAGATCCAGCACCAGCTCATCGGGCTGAATGTCCAGCGCATCAAGCAGCTTTGCCAGTGTCCGCGCCTCAAGCACCACGCGCCCGGCACCGATCTCGAGGTTTTCGCCGACATAGGCCACCTCGCGCCGGTCATCCGGCACGTAGACTTCACGCGGGACGGCCAGCATGGCATCGATGATCGGGAATTTGGTCACGTCGGAGGGACGGACCTGCGTATCCACCATCATCACACGGCGGCTGGCGAATTCGCTCATTTTGAACTCATCGGTCTGATTACCTGTCTGGTTCTCTTGCCACAGAACCATAGGCGTCGCAACGGGCGATGACAGAGATATCATTGATTTGGCCGCAAATCCGTTCCCGTCGCCTGCCCCGCCGGGTGGGCAATCGGTCAGCCCGCATCCCTGGTGTCAGCGGCGCCTCCGGGTCGCCAGCCCACCGCCTTTTCCCCCAGCGTGCGGAACTTGCCCGAGGCTTGCGTCAGCCGCCCGCGCCATTCGGCATTCGGCACCTGCCCCTCGGTCACCTTGAAGAAAACCTGCAACATGCAGGCAAGCGCGAAAGGTTCGATCAGGGCGGCCTTGGCGGCCCAGGCGAAGACGACGGCAAAAACGAACATGCCAGCCGTGCTTTCGCCCGGCATCAGCCAGACCACCGCCGCCGCAGGGGCCAGCATCACCAGAAAGACCAGCACCGCAAGTACCCAGGTGAACAGCGTCAGCCAGGCGGCGTTGACCAGCATCGGGCGTGCGTTCTGTGCGTAAAGCACCAACCCGTCATGCGCCGCTTCCCAGGCGTTTTCCGACCGCGTGCGGATCGCATGCGCCAGGATCACCTCGTCGACCAGACCAACCGCCAGCCGCAGATAGGCCCGCACCGCCCCCATCACCCGGTCAAGGCCGGGGATCGGCAGGATCGACATCAGCCCCTGAACCAGTCCCGTGATCACGTTGACGACGCCCTTGATCAGCTGATCCAGCGCGAAGAGGGCCGAGGATTGCCCAAAGCGTTCCGTCACCACCGTCTTTGCATAGGCGATCTGGCCCTGCCCGCCCGGCACCTGCTTGCCGTCCAGAAGTTCAACCATCACCGCGACATGGCCGGCCTTGACCAGGTAAAGTATGTAGTCACGGAAAAAGAAGATCACCCCGGCGGTCAGGCCAAAGCCCGCAGCCCCGCCCCAGAAGGTGCTGGTCGCCTGAAAATCCGCGTCCCCGAAAAGGCCCACGCCGTAGCCCAAGCCCGCCCCGGTTCCCGTGACGATGACCAGGGCCGCGGTGATGCCAAAGTAGACGACCATCCGGAATATGATGAACGGCGTCGTCCGCACCATGACGGCCAGAGCCTTGGTAACGCTGAAATCCCACATGCCAACGCCTCAGGATACCTCGCTGCAGACTGCCGCCAGGTCAGCCAAAAAGCAAGCGCCAGATCAGCCGGGGCCGGGTCAGCGGCACTGGTTCTTGCCCCGGCTTGGCTGCCAGACCGCGCAGCGTGGCTGCAATATCGCCAGCCCTCAGCCCGGCTTCGGCATGCATCTCCGCAGGGCTCGCCTGGTCGATGAAACGGTCCGGCAGGTTCTGCAAGGCCTCTTCATGCACGATCTGGTCATAGCCGCGCCGGAGGACGCCGGAGTAGATCGCGCAGAACGGCAGCTTCGACTTGTCGCAAGGCAAGCAGCAAGAGTCACGCCGTGCTGTTCGGCGATGCCCACGTCGAAGACGCAGGCGGGAAACCGGCTGGCCATGGTGTCAAGTCCGGTGCCGCCCGGCTTCGCTGCGGTGGTCGCTGCGATCTTCGGTTTGCGGCGTCATGGCGGTCAGCGTGTCGCCGAAGATCTGGCGATAGCTGGAGGCGTGCGACTTGCCCTTGACCTGCTGGCCCGAGACCAATTCGAACTTCTCCACCCCGTGATACTTGTTGTCGGCGCCTTCGGTCGGGGCATAGCCCTTACCCTTCTCCCTGAAGCAATGGATCTGCACCGGGCCCGACGCCCGCGCCTTCGCCCCCCCGGAGCGTGGCCAGCAACTGCCCCATGTCATGCCCGTCGATTCGGCCGATGTAGTCAAAGCCGAACTCCTCGAACAGGGTGCCCCCCGGCGTGCCGGTCACCGGCACCCACGCCCGACGCGCGCCGTCGCGCACCGGGCCGGGAAGGGACACCTTCAGCCCCTCGGCGGCAGCGCGCGGGATCGCCAGCGGCCCTTTTTGGGCAATCGCGTTCAGACAGGACGACATCACACCGACCGGCGGGGAGATGTCATCGGTGTTTGAGGCGGCGCTGGCGCCGATGCATGCTGGCTGAGATGCCGAGCACGCTTCCCCCGGACTGGCCGTCTCATGCCGACGCGGCGCAGATGCGCGCGTCCGCATGACTGGTGCGTGATTGACCATGGTCCGGGTCCTCAAATGTTGTTGCTGCACGGCGCCGGGGCCTCGGCCATTCATTCCGGCACCTCATCCCGACGCCGGTGGGCTGGCGCTGCATCGTGCCGGACCTGCCAGGTCAAGGCTTTACCCGCGCTGGCACGCGCACCCGGTAGGGATCGAACCGATAGCAGAGGATCTGGCCGGGCTTCTGGCGCATGAATTCGGGCGCATGAAGAGGACGCCGCGGCGGTCGCTCAGGCGATCAACGACTCGCTGGCGCGCTGAACCGCGGGGTCAGGGACAAATCTTTTCGAAAAGATTTGTTAAATTCCTTCCAAGGAATTTGCGGCGCGCAGTCTACCGAAGGTTGCCTGCCATCGCCCCGAAGATGCGGTCCATATGCTCGGTCAGATAAATGCGTAGCCAGGGGGTGAACTGGTCGGGGGTCCGCAACACCTCGGCCGAAAGGTCGTAAAGGTCGACCCAGCGCACCGCCTGCACTTCGGACAGGTTCGGCGCCACAGTAAGGTCGGCGGAGGCTTCGGCAACGAAGATGTCGACCAGTTCGTGTTCGATCAGACCCGAGCCGACATCGGCGCGGTATTCCACCCTACCGGCGAAGGCAGGGTAAAGGCCGGCGATCCCCAACTCCTCGCGCAGGCGGCGGATGGCGCAGCTGGCGGGGTCTTCGTCCCAGCGCGGATGGGTGCAGCAGGAGTTGGCCCAGAGGCCCGGCGTGTGATACTTGCCCGCCGCGCGCTGCTGGATCAGGACGCGCGGGCCGTCCAGCACGAAGACCGACACGGCCTTGTGGCGCAACCCGCGCTGGTGCACCTCCAGCTTGCCAACGGGTTGCAGGCGCCCGTCGACCCAGGCGGGAATCGTCTCTTCCAGGCTTGCGTCCATCATCGGGTCCAGCTTGCTTTCACTCAGCCCATCAGGAGTGCGACGTTCATCACGGCGATCCTCGATGGGCCAGGGGTCGCACGGCGACCAGTTTCTTGTTCATGCAGGCCTCGAACGTGAGCTTTTGCAGGTCGATGTCATGGCAAAGGCTGACAAGGCGTTCGCGCCGGTCGTCTGACTTGTAATCGGCGCCCGGCATCGACCGCAAGACTTTGAACACGGTCTTGTTGTCCTTCATGAACAGCTTGTGCGCCAGCTTCAGGTCTTTCGCCTTGCCCGAGGCAAGGGCGGCCCGCGCCGCTGTTGCCGCCACGCGGCCACCCGGCTTGGCATGGCAGATCCCCTCGCCCGAGCGGGGGGGCGACCACCCCGGCTGCCTCCCCGGCAAGGACCTCGTCGCGGCCATAGTCCCAGCGATCCGAGGGTTTAAGCGGGATCGGCGCGCCTTCGCGGCGGATCGTCTCGCATCCCGCAAGGCCCGAGGCAGCACGCAGGTCGGCGGTCGCCCGCTTCAGGTTCACCGCTTCGATGCCGGTGCCCATACCAACGCTGGCTTGCGCGCTGTGCGGAAAGACCCAGCCGTAGAAATCCGGGAAATCCGCCCGTCATAGATCACGTCGCAACGCTTTGGGTCACAGTCGGTGCTGGCGGCAAGCGTTGCCTCGGGCGTCTTGATGACCTCGTGGCAGGCGAAGAGGTGACGGAGAGCTTCTCCGCCAAACTGCGTTGAAGCGTTTTGCGCTACGATCAGTATCTTCATCCTGCATTCCCCCGACATGTAGCAAACCCTATGGCCGATCAGTTGAGTTTGCACCCTGTGACCTGAGCCCAGTTTCTCCTCCGATTTTCCGGTGAGCCCTTTGGTCACAATAGCCTGCCGGGCCGGGTCGCGGGCGCTTACCCCGAGTTCGAGTATGGCGAGTCGATCGTGGCCCTGGGTGCGACGGGTTTCTTCTAGGACGAGGCCGGTTTCGTCGAATATGTTCAGGACCCGGCAAAGTTTCTGAAGGCCAGGCTTGACGACGACAAGGCCAAGTCGAAGAAGTCGTTCAAGCTGAAGAAGCCGGAAGATGCGGCGAATCTCTGGGCTTTCATCGCCTCGCTGTCGCCCGCCCCGGCAGCCGGTGACGCAGCCGCCCCGGCCGAAGACACCACCGATGCCCCGCCCGCGACGAATTGATCCGGATCACCCGACCCGAAAGCCGCAGCCCCCGATCCCGAAGAGACCGGGGGGTGTTCTTTGGCTGGGCGGTCAAGGCGAAGCTGCGCCCGACGCCCGAAAGGCCAGCCCGGCGACTTGCTTCTGTCATTGCCCTTTCCGGTCCGGTCCAAGGGTGCCTGCCGCCTCAAATGCTGTTGCAAGTGAGGCCGGTGCTTCCCCAGTCCCGGGGAGCCGTGAATACGCGCGTTCAGCACCTTCAACCTGCGGGCATGATCCCTTGTCCCAGCCCGGGACGGAAGGTCATGGCCGCAGGCCAAGCCCCCCCTCGGTCTCCAGAAACGCCACCACCTCAGCAATCCCCACTCCCTGCCGGACGCGGGCCATCACATAGGGCCGCCCCTCCCGCGCCCACCTCGTATCCGCCTCCAGCCGCTCCAGATCGACCCCGACATGCGGTGCAAGGTCGGTCTTGTTGACGACCAGGAGATCCGACCGTACCAGCCCTGGCCCGCGTTTCCGTGGGATGTCCTGCCCCGCCGCCGTATCGATCACATAGATCGACAAGTCGGCCAGTTCGGGCGAGAAGGTCGCCGCAAGGTTATCCCCCCCGCTTTCGATCAGGATCAGGTCCAGATCCGGATGCGCAGCCCGCAGGTCCGCCACGGCGGCGAGGTTGATGCTGGCATCCTCGCGGATCGCGGTATGCGGGCAGCCCCCCGTCTCGACCCCCCGGATCCGGTCCAGGGGCAGCACCTGCGCCCGCATCAGGTATTCGGCATCCTCGCGGGTGTAGATATCGTTGGTGATCACCGCCATCGAGCAGCGCCCGGCCAAGGCCCGGCACAGGGCTTCGGTCAGCGAGGTCTTGCCCACCCCGACCGGCCCGCCGATCCCCACTTTCAACGGGCCATTCCTCGCCTGTGTCATGTCTTGAAAATCCTCACGTCCAGATCCTCGTGCCGCATCGCCGCCAGTTCCGCCCCGAAGGCCGAGGTGGCGATGTCCCCGACCTCGGCCGTCACGGCATGGTCGGCGATTTCCACCATGACCGGGTGCAGGCTGGCCAGCATCGCTTGCCCATCGGTCTGCCCGAGGGGCGCGAAACGGACAGCGGCGGCGACAAGGTTCGCCGTGAACGCGTGCAGATAGACTGCCACCACATCCCCTGCCGGCAGGTTCAGCGCTGCCACAGCCTCGCCCACCGCGACGGGCAGGGCCCGGGCGGGCAGGTCGCGCCCGGTCAGGGAGCTTACGGTCCGGGCAAAGGCAGCGCCCTGTTCCAGCGTCTCGCTCAGCCTCTCCTTCGTCCCGGCCATGGCCCGCGCGACCGTATCCAGAGCCGAGAAATCCGCCGCCGGCCGCAAGGCGGAGGCCAGAAGCACGGCATCCGCCTGCCCCGACCCAAAACGCAGCACGGTCTCGATCCAGCCTTTCAGGCCCGCAGCACTGCGTTCGCCCGCCGCCATCACCGTCTCCAGCCCGTGCGAATAGGCATAGCCCCCGGTCGGAAACGCCGGAGACAGCCATTGCACCAGTGTCAGAAGATCAGTGCGCATGCCCCATCGTCCGGCCCAAACCATAGGCGCCGCCTTCCGGGGTAAAGGGTTCCCGCGCTTCGGAGACCGTCGCCCCAAGACCGCGCAGCATGTCCGCAAGCACGTGATCGGCGCGGATCACGAGGCGGTCGGGTTCAATCTGGCAGGGCGTGTGGCGGTTGCCGATGTGCCACGCAAGGCGCACGAGGTCGCCCCGGATCACCAGCACCGGCTCTTCCGCGGCCGCAATCTCGACCAGCCGGCCATCCGCCAGTTCGAAGGCATCGCCCGCCAGCAGGTTCGCCGTTTCCGCCAGATCGACCAGAAAGCTTTCGCCCGAGGCCGTGACAAGCCGTTTGCGCCGCAGGAAGCGGTCCTCATAGCCGAGCACCACCCGCGCCGTGGCCAGGCGCGGCCATTGGCCGGCGTGATGCAGGGTCTGGGCAACAGTCAGGGTCATCGGATCCTCTTAGCGAAGTTTTCAGGAATCAGCGCGATGGTAGGCCCATGGAACAAAGGAGGATCAAGATGACCACCCCGCGCCTTGCACTTGCCGACGAACTGGCCGAAATCCGGGCCGAGATCGCCCGACTGAAGCAGCGCGAAACGGCCCTCGCCTCGATCGAACACGACTTTCCGGTCATCCCGGTGTTTCGCCGCAGCTGGCCGATGCAGCGCCAGGATCAGTCGACCCTGGTTCACGTCTGAAGGGTCAGTACAGGAAATAGCGCTGCGCAAGCGGCAACTCCCTCGCGGGTTCGCAGGTCAGAAGGACCCCATCCGCCCGCACTTCGTAAGTCTCGGGGTCGACCTCGATCTCTGGCGTCGCGAAATTCAGCTTCATGTCGCGCTTGCCGATGCCGCGGGTGCCCTCGACGGCAAGGGTATCCTTGGCGAGACCCAGCTTCGCTGCAATCCCGTCTTCCTGCGCGGCGCGGCTGACGAAGGTCACGGCGTTGCGTTCGACGGATCGGCCATAGGCACCGAACATCGGGCGGGTATGTACCGGCTGTGGCGTGGGAATACTGGCGTTCGGATCGCCCATCTGCGCGACGACGATCACCCCGCCCAAGAGCACCATCTCGGGCTTGGCGCCGAAAAACGCTGGCGACCATAGCACCAGATCGGCGCGCTTGCCTTCCTCGACGCTGCCGATGTGGCGGCCGATCCCATGCGCGATGGCCGGGTTGATGGTGTATTTCGCGACATAGCGCTTGACCCGCGCATTGTCGTTGTTGCCCGTCTCACCCTCCAGCCGCCCGCGCTGGACCTTCATCTTGTGCGCGGTCTGCCAGGTGCGGGTGATGACCTCGCCCACCCGGCCCATGGCCTGACTGTCCGAAGAGATCACCGAAAACGCGCCAAGGTCGTGCAGGATATCTTCCGCCGCGATCGTCTCGCGCCGGATGCGGGATTCCGCAAAAGCCACGTCCTCGGGCACCCGGCGGTCAAGGTGGTGGCAGACCATCAGCATGTCGAGGTGTTCCTCGATCGTGTTCACCGTATAGGGCATCGTCGGGTTGGTGGACGAGGGCAGGATGTTCTGCAAACCCACCACCTTGATGATGTCGGGTGCATGACCGCCGCCCGCGCCTTCGGTGTGGAAGGCATGGATCGTGCGGCCCGCGATGGCCTTCAGGGTGTTCTCGACAAAGCCGCTCTCGTTCAGTGTGTCGGTGTGGATCATCACCTGCACGTCCATCGCGTCGGCCACCGTCAGGCAACAGTCGATGGCGGCGGGGGTCGTGCCCCAGTCCTCGTGCAGCTTCAGGCTTGAGGCCCCCGCCCGCACCTGTTCCTCCAGCGCTGCGGGAAGCGAGGCATTGCCCTTGCCCGCAAAGGCCAGGTTCATCGGAAAGGCATCCGCCGCCTGCAGCATCCGCATCAGGTGCCAGGGGCCGGGGGTGCAGGTGGTGGCCAGCGTGCCATGCGCCGGACCGGTACCGCCGCCAAGCATCGTTGTGATCCCGGAATGCAGCGCATCGTCAATCTGCTGCGGCGCGATGAAATGGATATGCGCGTCCATCCCCCCGGCGGTCAGGATGCGCCCCTCGCCCGCGATGATCTCGGTCCCCGGCCCGATGATCACATCGACCCCCGGCTGGGTGTCGGGGTTCCCCGCCTTGCCGATCCTGGCAATCCGCCCGTCGCGCAGGCCCACGTCGGCTTTCACGATCCCGGTCCAGTCGACGATGAGGGCATTGGTGATCACCGTGTCCATCGCCCCTTCGGCCCGGGTCAGTTGCGATTGCCCCATCCCGTCGCGAATGACCTTGCCGCCACCGAACTTGACCTCTTCACCATAGCCGCCACGCTCGGCGATCAGGTCGCGCTCGACCTCGATGATCAGCTCGGTGTCGCCAAGTCGGACGCGGTCGCCCTGGGTCGGGCCATACATGTCGGCATAGGTGCGGCGGGGGATTGTGACGCGCATCACGCACCGCCTTGCGGGGGAAGAAGCGGCCCCATCACGCGCTGGTTGAAGCCATAGACCACCCGCGCGCCACGAAAGGGCACCAGGCGCACCTCACGGGTCTGGCCGGGTTCGAAGCGCATCGCGGTGCCCGCGGGCAGATGCAAACGCTTGCCATCGGCGGCGAAGCGGTCGAAGGCCAGGGCGGGGTTGGTTTCGGCGAAGTGATAGTGACTGCCCACCTGCACCGGCCGGTCACCCGTGTTGGCCACCCGCAGCACCGTGACCTCGGCCCCAACGTTCAGTTCCAGATCGCCCAGCGCGGGGATGATCTCACCCGGGATCATTTGCGCCGCCGCAGCTGGGCATGGACCGCGCCGCCGCCGATGGCGGAGCCGGACAGCGCCGCTGTGAGCCAGCCGAACTCCACCCAAAGCCGGTGGTGGAGCAGGCCTTCATCCGCGATGGCGGGGGTGGCGAGACGGGGCAGGGCAAGGAGGGTCAGTCGGGACATGGGATGCCTCAGCGGATCGGGTGATGAACGGTGACAAGCTTGGTGCCGTCCGGGAAAGTCGCCTCGACCTGGACGGAGTGGATCATCTCGGGGATGCCCGACATGCACTGGTCGGCGGTGATCACATGCGCGCCCGCCTCCATGAGGTCTGCGACGGAGCGGCCATCGCGGGCGCCTTCGACAACGAAATCCGAGATCAGCGCAATCGCCTCAGGATGGTTCAGCTTGACGCCGCGTGACAGCCGACCGCGCGCGACCATGGCGGCCAGGCTGACCAGAAGCTTGTCTTTTTCGCGGGGGGTCAGGTTCATCCCAGTCTCTTATTCATGAATGCTTCAAAGCTGCCAGACACGCGGCAGAGGTCGGCCGTCGCGCAGGATGTGAAGAGCGCGGGCAATCTGGCGGCGCAGGGGCCAGCCGTCGGGGCTGAGCAGGCGCAGCACCGTCCGCCCGGCAAATGCGCTGGCCGCAGCCTCGACGCCGGGTTCGTCCAGCACGGCGCGCAGGGGGGCAAGCGGGACCTCGCCCGTCATGACGATGCTGGCAAAGGCGCGCGCCTGCCCAAGGCCCGCGGGACCGGATTGAAGCGAGCGTTCATCCAGCGCCAGAGGATCGATCCAGACAGGCGCCCCCACCCGTCGGATTTCGCGCCGGTCGCGAAACCGCAGGCGGCGCACGGTTTCACCCATTGCCGCGCGGCCCAGCACCACTGCCTCCAGTGCAAGGCACCCGGCGCCGGGGGCAAGGTCGATCACCGTGCGCCGGTCCAGCGCCGCGCCGTCAAAGAGGATGGTTTCCTGCGGCAGCCAGTCCAGCCAGCCGCCCGCACCCACCGAAAGCTGCACATCCATCCGCGCCATCGCCCCTTCGGCGCGATAGGCGCGTTCGGCGGTCTGGGTGGTGGCGACCGCGCGGCTCCCCTGCAGGTCCAGCGCAAAGCGCAGCCGATCACCGGCAGTAAGCCCGCCCGAGGTGTTGAGGAACACCACCTCTGGCACATCGCCGCCACCGGGCAGGATCGCCTTGGCCGATCCCTCCTGCCGCAAGCGCTGAAGCCGGGCCGCGTGGTCAAGCGTGACCAGAACCTCGCCTTTGGCGCGCTGCAGAATCTGGATCGGCTCATGTGCGGTCATCGCGCCCCTCTTGGGACGACTGTCGGCACCGGGGCGTTGCAATGACAATTGCCGCCCGGATGCCGGTCAGGCGACAGATGCGAGGTGCAAGCCTTCGCGCACGTTTTCAGGGCAGCACGCCCAAAAAAGCGGCAGATGGGAAATCAGCCTTCGATCAGCGCCCTGACCCGCGCCACGCCGTCTGCGACCAGCCCGGCATCGCCCCGCGCCTCGACGTTCAGCCGCAGCAAGGGTTCCGTATTCGACGCCCGCAAGTTCAGCCGCCAATCGCCAAAGGACAGGCTGAGGCCATCGGTCCGGTCCTCGGCCTTCGCCACCGGGGCCAACTCATCCCGGACCCGCGCGACCATCGCCAAGGGGTCCGCCACCGCGAAGTTGATCTCGCCCGAGGATGGGAAATCCCGCCGCATCCCACCCACCAGATCGGCAAGGCTGCGCCCAGTCCGGCCCAGCAGCCCCGCCACCATCAGCCAGGGGATCATGCCGCTGTCGCAAGCCATGAAATCGCGGAAATAGTGATGCGCGCTCATCTCGCCGCCATAGACCGCGCCGGTCCGGCGCATGGCTGCCTTCAGGAACACATGCCCCGTGGGCGCGAGGACCGACTGCCCGCCATGGCGGGCTATGGCATCCTCCACCGCCCAGACGACGCGGGGGTCATGCACGATCGCCGCCCCGGGGTCCCGGCCGAGATGCGCCGCTGCCAGAAGGGCCACAACATGCTCGCCATCCACAAAGCCGCCCAGACCATCGAACAGGAAGCAGCGGTCGAAGTCGCCATCGAAGGCTACACCCATCCCCGCCCCAGCCGCCACCACCGCCGCCGCCGTGACAGGACGGTTTTCGGGGAGCAGAGGGTTCGGGATCCCGTTCGGAAAGGTCCCGTCTGGCGTGTGGTGCAGGCGGATCAGGTCAATTTGCGCGCCCTTCTTCGCCAGTCCCTCGGCCAGCGCATCCAGCGTCGGCCCCGCCGCCCCGTTACCCGAGTTGACCACCACCCGCAGCGGCCCGATCCGGGCCGGATCAACCATCGCAGCCAGAAGCGCCACATAGGCCGCCCGCGTCGCGCTGACATCCTGCCGCCCGCCGCCGGGCAGCCGGTCAGTTGCCTCGCCAGCTTCGACCAGCGCCCGGACTTGCGCAAAAGCCTCCGCACTCAGCGGCACCGACCCCGGGCCGACCAGCTTCATCCCGTTGTAATCGGCTGGGTTATGCGAGGCGGTGACCATGATCCCGCCCCCGGCCCCCAGATGCGCGGTGGCGAAATACATCTCTTCGGTCCCGGCAAGACCAAGGTCCAGCACCTGCACGCCCCGCGCCATCAGGCCCGAAGCCACGGCCGTCGCCAAAGCAGGAGAGCTTTCGCGACAATCGCGCGCCAGAACGACCCGGTCCGCCCCGGTAACCGTCGCGAATGCGCGGGCAATCCGGTGGGCGATCCCTTCGTCCAGGTCGATCCCCAGACGACCGCGAATGTCATAAGTCTTGAACGGGCTGCCCATGGGCCGAAGGGATCACGCCCGCACGCCGTAGTAAAGGCCCACGACATGCTCGGCCTCGGCAAAGAACAACCAGCGCGCCGCCAGAGCCCCGGCCAGATGGACAAGCGCCGCCAGCGTGACACCCGCCCAGCCCAACGGCAAGAGCAGGATCAGTGCCGGCAGAAGCGAGGCCAGCACCAGCGCGATCAGCCGCAACCTGCGGGCATGTTTCCGGCCGACGACAAAGATCATCTCGCGCAAGAGGTAGTTTCCGGCGGTATGCGCGGGCTCGAAGAGGGTCGGCAGGCCGATCCGGTCCAGCCCGGTCGCCGTGCCAAGCGTCTGCCCCGCGCGCCGGAAAGCTCCGTCACCAACCCGCCAAAGCGCCAGCAGAACCAGCCCAACCGCCAGCAGCGCCAGCGGCGCCCAGACCGCACCAGAAAGCATCGCCCCGGCAGCGATGGCAAAGCTCAGGAACATCACCGGCGTCAGCCACAGGTGCCAGCGCGGCACCGCCTTGATCTGGGCATAGATCATTGCCGTGGTGAAGACGGTGAACAGCGCCAGCACCGCGCCAAGCTGACCGATGATCCGGGGCAGTCCCAGACCGAGCCAGTCGGACAAGGCCATCGGGGCAAGGACCGCCAGCGTCGCGACCGAAGCCCAGGCCTCGCGGCTCAGCCAGCTGGTCCGCCACTGGCTGAAGGCCTTCAGCGCGTTCTTGCGATTGCCAAGGTGAAAGGTCGCGGCCAGAAGGCCCGCGACGGCCAGCCCGTAGGCCAGCCCCCAAAGGAAGAATGCCCACCAGCCCGACGGCAGCAGAACTCCGGCGCCAAGAAAGGCAAGAAAGCCGAAGCCAAGGCCCGAGAGGGTGGAAAACAGGATGACGGACGGTGCCGGATGCATCTCAGATCTTCCCCAGAACCCGATCGAGCCACCCGGCAATCCCGGTCGCCTTCACGTCGAGCAGAGGAGCCAGAGGGCTGGGCTGCCCCGGCCCCTTCCTGCGCGGGGGCAGGTATTTGTTCGTAGGCCTGGTGCCCATCTCCGGCATCAGGTCATAGCCGCCACGCTCCGCGACCAGCCGCGACACGGCGCTGTCCGGGTCGGAGAAATCCCCAAAATGCCGCGCATTCGTAGGGCAAGTGCGCACGCAGGCGGGCTCGCGGTCTTCTTCGGGCAGGGTGTCGTTGTAGATCCGGTCGACGCAGAGGGTGCATTTCTTCATCACCCCCTGGTCGGCGTCCAGTTCCCGCGCGCCATAGGGGCAGGCCCAGGCGCAAAGACCGCAGCCGATGCAGGCGTCCTCGTTCACCAGCACGATCCCGTCCTCGGCCCGCTTGTAGCTGGCCCCGGTGGGACAGACAGTGACGCAAGGCGCATCGTCGCAGTGCAGGCAGGAGCGCGGGAAGTTGACGATCTGAGGCGCGGCATCGGGGACCGCGACCTGATAGGAATGCACCCGGTTCAGGAAGGTGCCAGAGGGGTTGGCCCCATAGGCATCCTGATCGGAAAGCCCGTGTCCCTGATCGTTCCAGCCCTTGCAGGCGGTCACGCAGGCCTGACAGCCAACGCAGGTGTCAAGGTCGACGACCAACCCCAGCCGCCTTTCGGTAGCCCCCGGCAAGGCGGTCATCGCTTCCCCTCCACCGGCGCCAAAAGTTTTCGAAAACTTTTGGCAAAACTTTTCGAAAAGTTTTGCGCCCGGCCGCCACCCGCGCGCGGCGGGTCGGGAAGCTGCGGGAAGCTCGGCTCAGACAGTCCTCGTGCATGGTCCTCTGCCGCCACCCGCTCCACCCTCACCCGGCAGTCGAACCAGGCCGCCTGCCCTGTCACGGGGTCAGAGTTCGACAGGCGGTGGCCCCTGTGTTCGGCCTTGTCGGGCAAGAGTTCGGATATCAGATGGTTCAGCAGAAACCCCGTCGTTGCCTCGGGCGCGTCGGCGTCAAGACCCCAGGTCCCCTTACGCTTGCCGATCGCGTTCCAGGTCCAGACGGTGTTCTCGTTCAGCGCCGCCATATGCGCCGCGGGAACCGTGATCACCCCTGCCCGCGAGGATACCCGCGCCCAGTCACCAGCCATGAACCCCTGCGCTTCCCATATCTTCGTCGGGAGATAGAGCGCGTTGCGCCCCTTGATCTGCCGCAACCATGCGTTCTGGCTGCCCCAGGAGTGATACATGTCCATGGGCCGCTGCGTCAGGGCGTGGACGGTGTAACCAAAGGCCGCATCCTCATCGCCATAGGGCGCGTACCAGACCGGCAACGGGTGCATCGCCCGTTTCAGACGCTCTCTCAAGTGATCGGGAGGCTGACGGGGACCGAAGCCTTCCGCCGCCAGCTGGAACCGGCGCATCGGTTCGGACCAGATGCTGAAAAGATAGGGCTGCGGCGTCTCGTAAAATCCCAGCTTCACCGCCCAGTCCTGATAGGCCGCGTTCCACGGCTTCATGAAAGCGGCCGCTTCCGGCACATGCGCCTGATAGAAGGCCCCGTTCGCGATATAGCGCTCCATCTGGTCCGGGTTCGGCGCGCCGCGCCCCTCGTCCGAACCATCGCCGCGGAACCCCATAAGCGGACCGACGCCAGGACGGCGCTGATGCGTGACGATGTAATCGGCGTAGTCCTTGAACTTCGCCCCGCCGTCCTCGTTCACCATGCCCGGCAATCCCAGCCGCGCGCCAAGGTCCAGCAGCACCGACTGGAAGCACCGCACCTCGCGGTCGGGTTCCAGCACCGGCCAGCGGATCGCGTCGCCTGCCGCGTCCGGCTCGGATATCGGGCGGTCCAAGAGGCTGATGCAATCGTGCCGTTCCAGATAGGTCGTATCGGGCAGGATCAGGTCGGCATAGGCCACCATCTCGGAGGCATAGGCGTCGGAATAGATGATCCGAGGGATCAGATATTCCCCGTCTGCGCCCTTTTCGGTCAGCATCTCCATGACCCGGGCCGGGTTCATCGAGGAATTCCACGACATGTTCGCCATGTAAAGAAACAGCGTGTCGATCCGGTAGGGGTCCCCTGCATGGGCATTGGGGATCAGCATGTGCATCAGCCCATGCGCCGAGAACGGGTTCTCCCAGCTGAACGCCTTGTCGATCCGGGCCGGTGAGCCATCCGGCAGCAACGCAAGATCGTCGGGACTGCGGACATAGCCCAGATGCGGGCCGGTCAGCGGTTTGCCCGGTGTGGTCACGAAATGCGGGGTCGGGTGGGCCTCGATCGGCTTGGGGTATGGCGGCTTGAGACGATACCCGCCAGGCGTTTCGACCGCACCCAGGATGATCTGCAAAAGATGCAGCGCGCGCGCGGTCTGGAACCCGTTCGAATGCGCCGAAATCCCCCGCATGGCGTGGAAACTGACCGGGCGACCCGGCATGGCGTCATGCGCGTTGCCGCGGAAATCGACCCAGGGCCGGTCCAGCGTGATCGCCTGTTCAAAGGCCACCTCGGCCAGTTCCGCCGCCAGCGCGCGGATCCGCCCCGCCGTCACGCCGCAGCGGTCCGCCACCGTTTCGGGGGCATAGTCCGGCTTCAGGTATTCCTCGACCATGTGGCGGAACACCGTCCGGTCGCCTTGCCATTCGGCCCCAAGGTCCGGTTGGACCCCCTTGCCATCCCAGGGTGAAGGGTGGCCCGACCGGCGGTCGATCACGAAGGGCTGGCTTTCGGCATTGCGGGCGAAGAGGCCCTTTTCCGCCCCCTCGGCCCCGTTCACCAGCAAGGGCGCATTCGTCCACTGCGCAAGGTAGTCAAGGTCGATCTTGCCGGCTTCAAGCAGACAGTGGATCAGGCTCAGGATCAGCAAGCCGTCCGTCCCCGGAGTGATCCCGATCCAGTCATCCGCCACGGCAGAATAGCCAGTGCGGATCGGGTTGACCGAGATTACCCGTGCCCCCCGGGCCTTCAGCTTGCCAATGCCGATCTTGATCGGGTTGCTGTCGTGATCTTCCGCCACCCCGAACATCACGAAGAGCTTCGTGCGTTCCCAATCCGGCTGGCCGAATTCCCAGAACGCACCGCCAATGGTATAGATCCCCCCGGCGGCCATGTTCACAGAACAAAAGCCGCCATGCGCAGCATAGTTCGGTGTCCCGAAATTCTGCGCCCACCAGCCGGTCAGGGACTGAGACTGGTCGCGCCCGGTAAAGAAGGCCAGCTTCCGCGGCGCCGTCTCGCGCAGGGGCTTCATCCAGGACACCGCCGTCTCCAGCGCCTCGTCCCAGCTGATCACCTCGAACGCGCCCGACCCCCTTGGCCCGACCCGCCGCAGCGGCGCGCGCAAACGGCTGGGCGCGGTCACCTGCATGATGCCGGACGCCCCCTTGGCACAAAGGACGCCCTTGTTGATCGGATGGTCGCGGTTGCCTTCGATGTAAGAAACCTTGCCCGACTTGAGGTGCACATTGATCCCGCAGCGGCAGGCGCACATGTAGCAGGTCGTCTGCCGCACCTCGTCCGAGACTGGGCGTGACAGATCAATCCTCGGCTGATCGTTCATGCGCCCTCCCCGGCCATGACAGCCTGCGCCTCCAGGGCAATCTGGCGTTCCTCGTCGGCGGGCACAATCCAGATTGCGACAGACGATGACGGATCGTGCAATTCCGGCGCGTGCTGATTATTGGCCTCAAGGTCCGGGACCACGCCCAGATAGCGAAGTCCGGTCAGGATTTCCTTGCGCATCCATCCGTCGTTTTCCCCAATTCCTCCGGTAAAGACCACCGCGTCCAGCCCCCCCATCGCAGCAACCATGGAGCCAGCATGCCGGACAGCCCAATAGGCGAAATGCTCAAGCGCAAACCTGGCTTCGGGTCGGTCCCACTCATGCAGCCTGCGCAGATCACTCGACCCGCCCAAGGCGATCAGCCCGCTGGCCCGGTTCAGGATCTGTTTCGCCTGCTCCAGTCCATGAAGCTCTACCAGCCGCAGCACCGCGTTCCCGTCGATGCTGCCAGCGCGCGATCCCATGGTCAGACCGTCAAGGGGCGAATAGCCCATCGTGGTGGCAACCGAACGCCCGTTCACAATCGCGCAAAGCGAGGCGCCGTTGCCCAGATGACAGGCAAGCAGCCTTGAAGGCAGCGGCCCCCGCGCCTTCAAGATCCGCACCAGGGCGGCATAGCTGGTCCCATGAAAGCCATAGCGCCGGATGCCCTGCTCGCGGTCTTCCAGCGGCAGAGCGTAGGTCGTGGCGACGGGCGGGTTCGTCGCGTGGAACGCCGTGTCGAAGCAGGCGTATTGCGGCAGGTCGGGCATGATCCGCTCTACCGCCTGAATTCCGACCAGACTTGCCGGGTTGTGCAGGGGCGCCAGCGGCACGGCGGCCGCGATCTCGGCCGTGACCGCGGCAGTGATCCGGCAGGTCGCGGTCAGCTTCGGCCCACCATGTACCACCCGGTGCGCGGCGCCGCTAAAGGCACTGACCGGGATGCCAGCCCGCGACAGGGCCGTCTCCAGCGCTCTTGCGTGACCGTCGGCGCCAATCTCCCCGACCGTCTCGCGCAAGACAGGTTCCGCCCCTTCGCAGAAGACGAGTTTCAGGGAAGATGACCCTGCGTTCACAATCAGGAACATCAGAGCAGCGCCTTTCCAAGGCCCAGCAGCGCCAGCCCGGCCAGAAGGACGATTGCAAAGCGGCGGAAATCCTGCGGGTCAGTGCCAAAGAAATGCCGCCCCCCCATCCAGTTCGCCAGCAAGGTCAGCGGCAACGCCATGAGCGAGGCCCAAAGGGTGTCCCAGCTGACCAGCCCGGCATACCAGTAAAGCGGCGCGGAGTAGACGTCGAGCAGCGGGAAATAGGCGATCAGGGTCGCCCGGAAGACCGCGGGACGCATCGGCTGCGCGGCAAAGAAGGCCGCCACCGGCAGCCCCCCCATCCCCGGCGCGTTGGCAAGGCCCGACACGACCCCCGCCACCCCGTTGCCTACCCCCGCGACCTCGGCCCGGAGCCGCCATCCGGCCAGAAGCACCCCGCACATCAGCAGCACATAGCCCGCCACCAGTGCCCGGGCCGCGTCTTCGCTGACCCCGGTCAGCACCCATAACCCCAGCGGCAAGCCGATCGCAGCCCCGCCCATAAGCCAGCCGACCCGCCTCCAGTCCACTGCAGGCCCAGCGCCCTTGGCCGCCTGCAGCGACATCACCGCTTCCAAAATGACTACAACCGCAACGAAGTTCAGCGGATTGGTCACCAGACTGGAGGCCGCAATCAGCATCGCCGAGAACCCGAACCCCGAATAGCCCCGGACAAAGCCAGCAACGATGGTGGCTAAGGCCATCCAGACCAGAGCCAGCGGCCCAAGATCATAGGGCATGGCCGCACCCGCCGATCTTGCCTGGAAAAATCGTGGTTGCCGTCACCCCACCACCTGCGGGCGCATGTCGGCGCGGGAAATCCCCGCCACCTCCACAGGCTTTTTCATCGCGTCGCGCCGGAACGGCTCACCCAGTTCCTGATTGATCAGCGCCTCAATCAGCGTGGTCTTGCCGTGCTTCATCTGGTCATCGACCGCCTTGCGCAGTGCCGCCGTCAGCTCGTCCATCGTCCGCGCCTGCACGCCCTGCAAGCCGCAGGCCTTGGCGATCCCCGCGTAGGACACATCGGTGTCCAGTTCGGTCCCGACGAAGTTGTCATCATACCAAAGCGTCGAGTTCCGCTTCTCCGCCCCCCACTGGTAGTTGCGGAAGACCACCATGGTGATCGCGGGCCATTCCGGCCGACCAATCGCTGTCAGTTCCGTCACTGCAATCCCGAACGCCCCGTCCCCGGCAAAGCCGACAACAGGGGTGTCCGGGCAGCCGATCTTGGCCCCGATGATCGACGGCAAGCCATAGCCGCAGGGCCCGAAGAGCCCCGGTGCCAGGTACTTGCGACCAGCCTCGAAGCTTGGGTAGGCGTTGCCGATGGCGCAGTTGTTGCCGATGTCGCTGGAAATGATCGCCTCGCGCGGCAGTGCAGACTGGATCGCGCGCCAGGCCATCCGGGGGCTCATCCAGTCCGGCTTCGCCTTGCGCGCCCGGTCGTTCCACGAGGTTCCGGGATCGTCATCCTCGTGATCCATGGAAGACAACGCCTGGGCCCAGCCCGATTTCACCTGAGCAATCCGCGCCTTGCGTTCGGTGCGCGCATGATCACCGGCGGTAGAGGCAAGCCGCGCCAAAACCGCTTCGGCGACCTTTTTCGCGTCGCCGACAATACCGACTGTGACCTTCTTCGTCAGCCCGATCCGATCCGGGTTGATGTCGACTTGGATGATCTTGGCCGCCTTCGGCCAGTAGTCCAGCGCGTATCCCGGAAGCGTTGAAAACGGGTTTAGCCGGGTACCCAAACAGAATACCACATCTGCCCCGGAAATCAACTCCATTGCCGCCTTCGACCCGTTGTAGCCCAAGGGCCCCGCGAACAGCGGATGGCTGCCGGGGAAAGCGTCGTTGTGCTGGTAGCCGACGCAAACCGGCGCATCCAGCCGCTCGGCCAATGCCATGCTGGCCGGGATCGCCCCAGCCAGAACCACACCCGCACCGTTCAGGATCACCGGGAACTTCGCCGTCGACAACAGATCCGCCGCCGCCTGAATTGCCGCCTCACCGCCTGCGGGCCGCTCGAACTCCACGATGGCGGGCAGTTCGATGTCGATGACCTGCGTCCAGAAGTCGCGCGGCATGTTGATCTGGGTGGGCGCGCTCATCCGCTTGGCGTTCAGGATGCAGCGGTTCAGCACTTCGGCCACACGGCTGGGATCGCGCACCTCTTCCTGATAGGCGACCATATCCTGGAAGAGCGCCATCTGTTCCACTTCCTGAAAGCCCCCCATTCCGATGGTCTTGTTCGCGGCCTGGGGCGTGACCAACAGCAAGGGTGTATGGTTCCAGTAGGCCGTTTTCACTGCCGTCACGAAGTTGGTGATCCCGGGACCGTTCTGCGCGATCATCATCGACATCCTGCCAGACGCGCGGGTGAACCCGTCGGCCATCATCCCGCCCGACCCTTCATGCGCGCAGTCCCAGAAGGTGATCCCGGCCTTCGGGAAGATGTCACTGATCGGCATGAAGGCCGACCCGATGATCCCGAACGCATGCTCGATCCCATGCATCTGCAGGGTTTTGACAAAGGCTTCTTCGGTGGTCATGCGCATGCTGGTTGCTCCATTGGCTTGGGCGAACATTAGAACCAAGCGATGGCAAGGTTTAGGGCCAGAGTTCGCTTCGGTTTATAGCCAGTCCAAAGTCATATTCTCGCCCGGTCGATTCGCGCTGACAGCAGGCCAAATCCGCAAGAGCCTGCCAGTGAAGCCCTCGCTTTTTCTACTGCCTGTCCTGGCCCCAACACCGGCGCTGGCGCAGGTGTTCAGCGAATGCATGACGGACGTTGCGGCCTTGCACCAGAAAGCCGCACCATTCGCGCCATCGCTCTGGCCCGGTCCGGCTCGACCCACCAACAGGCGGCGGCTTCGCTGGCAGCATGGGCTGCGCGGCCCGCTGCGTCCCGCTCAAATCCAAGATCGAGCTGCGGATCGCCGATCCGCGCTTCCTCCCAATCGATCAGCGCCAGGCTGCCTCCGGCCAGACGCAGCACGTTGCCGGCATGGACATCGCCGTGCACGGCCGAGACCTGCGCTGCGGGCGCGGCTAACCGCAATGGCAGACGTCGCACCAGACCCGGCCGCGCAGGCCAAACCCGCGTGGCCCGATGCATCCGCCGCAAGCCATGCCGAACCTCGCCCAGATCGGTCGCATTGCCGGGCAGGCCGTCAAGCCATGGCTCCACCGTCCAGCCGCCCACCGTCAGCGCGCCGCTCCGGGACGGGATCATCGGCGCCAGGCACAGCCCTTCACGCGTGGCAACCGCCTGCAACCGCGCCAGCCAGCGCAGCGAGGGCTCACCCGCCCGGACCTGCCGCGCCACGCAAAGCCTGCCCTCCACCTCGACCCGCCAAAGCCGCGACCGCGCGCCTCCTGGCATTGGCCCCAACACAACCGCCCCCCAGGCCTCCAGCCCGGTCATCGCAGGGCCTTGCCGATCCGGGCGATGCCGTCCGCGATCCGCTGCGGCGCGATCGAGGAATAGGCCAACCGGTAGTAGTTCCGCGGCGCATCTTCACTGGCAAAGAACGCCCGCCCCGGCTCGATCAGGACACCCTCAGCGCGTAGCTGGAGGGCCAGCGCTTCGGTATCCACCCCTGCCCCCGCCCGCATCCAGAACGACGACCCGCCAAAGCCGCCCTGCCCCGCGATTTCCAGCCCTTCGGCAGCAATCGCCTCGGCCATCATCTGCCGGCGGCGGCGGTAGGCGTTCTTCATCCGGTTCACCAGCGCATCGTAATGCCCGAGCCCTAGGAAATAGGCCATCGTCCGCTGGATATGCCCCGGCGGATGTTTCAGCATCAGCCCCCTCAGCCCCCGCGCCTCGGCTATGAACGAGGGCGGGCCGACCAGATAGCCCAGCCGCAACCCTGGAAATACCGATTTCGAGAAGGACCCGGCGTAGATGACCCGCCCGCCCCGGTCGAGCGACTTCAGCGCCGGGGCCACGGGCTTCAGGAACGACATCTCGAATTCGTAGTCATCCTCGACGATCACGAAGCCCTCCCGCTCAGCCGCATCAAGCAGAGCCACCCGGCGCTCGACCGGCATCGTCGCGTTGGTCGGGCACTGGTGCGACGGCGTCGCGAAGACCACATCCAGCCCTGCAAGCCCCACGACCGGCAGCCCCATCTCGCCCACGTCCAGCGCCACCGCTTCGGCCCCGGTCGCGGCGACCACTCCGCGCGAGGCCGGATAGCCCGGATTCTCAACCCCTGCCCGCCGCCCGGGGCCCAAGAGCAGCATCGCCGCGATCCAGAGCGCGTTTTGCGCGCCCAGCGTCAGCAGGACCTCATCCTCCCGCGCAGCGATCCCACGGCGCGGCAGGATCGTCCGCAAGACCTGCTCTACCAGCAGCGGATCGTCGCGCTCGTAGTAATCTGAGGTCAGCGCCGCGAAATCCCGCTTGCCCAGCGCGCGCAGGGCGCACTGGCGCCAATTCTGATGGTCAAACAGCGCAGGATCGGACTGCCCATAGATGAACGGATAGGGGTAACGCTCCCAGTCTTCCGGCCGCGCCACCCGGGGGCCACCAGAAAACCGCCCCCCCGTCAGCGCCCGGAAATCCACCGCCTCGGCCTGAGGCGCGCTTGCCGGGAACTCCGGCGCCAGGGGGGCGGTCTCGGACACGAAATACCCCGACCGCCCGGCCGAGGTCAGATAATCCGAAGATACCAGATCCGCATAGGCCAGCGTCACCGTGATCCGGCTGACCCCCAGATGTTCGGCTAGCCCGCGCGAGGAAGGCATCCTCTGCCCCGGGCGGAAGCGGCCGGCCAGAATGCCTTGCGTGACCATGGTCCTGATCTGCTGCTGCAGGCTGCCAGCGGCGCCCGGGGTCAGGTAGAAGGCTTCGACGGGAATGGCCATGTCGGGCAGACTCGGGCTGGCGATGAGTCCAGATGAAGGCGCGCAGGAGCGGCGGAAGTCAAGCTCGCGCCGCCTCGCCACAGCGGCCCGGACAGCGAAACCGTCGCCTGCGGCATCAAAACGGTTGAAAGTTGCGCCAGTTCCCCCTAACACGAGGTGGCCTGAACAGACCGCCCGCTTTCGGGCCAATCTGACCAGGCCCAGCCGACCTCGCCGCGGCATAGCCGGCATGACGATGACAGGCCTCGATGCCCGATAAGACCCTATCCCCCCGCCCTGCGCCGCTAGCGGCCCGCGACTGGCTTTCGATTCTTGCGCGCTACCGCGAGCCGTCGACCCGCCGCAGCCTTCTGGAACTGGCGGCCACTCTGGTTCCGTTCATTGCACTCTGGGTGCTGGCCTGGATGGCGCTGTCGGTCAGCCCCTGGCTGGCCTTGGCGCTGGCCATGCTGAACGGTGCATTCCTTGTGCGGATTTTCGTCATCCAGCACGACTGCGGCCATGGCGCCTTTCTGAAGAACCGCACCGCGCAGGACTGGCTTGGCCGCGTACTTGGCGTTCTGACGCTGACCCCCTATGCCGTCTGGCGCCGCACGCACTCGATTCACCACGCCCACCATGGCGACCTGGATCAGCGCGGCATCGGCGATGTCCTGACCCTCACGATCGAGGAATACCGTGCCCGCACCCCGTTCGGCCGCCTACTCTACCGGCTGTACCGGCATCCGGTCGTCTTGTTCGTCCTTGGTCCAAGCTACCTGTTCTTGCTGCAAAACCGCCTGCCTCTGGGCCTGATGAACTCTGGCTGGCGCTACTGGACCTCGGCCATGGGCACCAACGCGATGATCGGCATCGGCGTGGGCCTCGTCATCTGGTTCGGCGGTCTATTGCCCGTCCTCCTGATCTTCCTGCCCACCTCGGTGATCGCAGCGACGATCGGCGTCTGGCTTTTCTACGTCCAGCACCAGTTCGAGGCGACCCATTGGTCAAAGGGCGAGGACTGGCAGCTGCACGATGCGGCGCTGGAGGGGTCGTCCCACTACATCCTGCCGCAACCGCTGCGCTGGTTCTCGGGAAACATCGGCATCCACCACGTCCACCACCTTTATTCCCGCATCCCGTTCTACCGCCTGCCCGAGGTGATCCGCGACCACCGCGCCCTGGCCGAGGCGCAGCGCCTGACCATCCGCCAAAGCCTGGCTTCGGTTAGGCTCCACCTTTGGGACACGGTGGAGGGCAAGCTTCTGTCGTTCAAGGAAGCCCGTGTGCGATACGGGCGGGTGTGAGCGGGGGCTTGCCCTGACACGCCCAGCCGGCTGCGCGCGCTGTGAGTCCAGATGAGACCGCGCGCAACAGGGTGAGAAACTCCGCTCAACCCTCTGAGAACGCTGAGTTCACGGAACGAATCCAGGGCGGATTTGGCGTCTTCTTTCCGTCTTCCCTGCGTCTTCCTTCCGTCTCTACGCACGGGGAGATGTTGGAACGTTAACCATCCGAGGCGAATCGGATCAGCCTCGTAGAGTGCGCTACAGCGCACCACCCTGACCCGGCGGGCTTCGCCCTTTATTCCGGGAAAAAGAGACCTCTCGGTGTGGGCTGGAATCCTCTGCAGATCGCAAATCTCACACTCCACAAAACCCAAACACGATAAAACGCAAAAGGGTGCCCCTCTCGGGACACCCTTCCCGCCCCCAAAAGGGCTTAACTACGCAAACACCCGCCCCAGAGCCGCGTCAATCGCCCCGGTGATCTGGTCGATATCGTCCTTCGTCGCGATCAGCGCGGGCGAAAGGCACAGCGTGTTGTTGAACCCCGGGACGGATCGGTTCGTGGCCCCGATGATCACCCCTTGCGCCATGCAGTCGGCCACCACCGCCTGCACCTTCTTTTCATCCGCCGGTTCCTTCGTCCCCCGGTCGGCGACCAGTTCGGCCCCGACGAAGAGGCCCTTGCCCCGGACCTCGCCGATCACGCGATGCTTCTCCATCAGCGCCTGAAGGTTCGCCAGGCAGTAGTCGCCCATCGCAAGGGTGTTGGCGAGCAACCCTTCAGCCTCGATGATCCGCATGTTCTCCAACGCTGCCGCCGGGCCTGCGGTGCAACCCCCGAAGGTGGAGATGTCGCGGAAGTAGCTCATCGGGTCGTTCGGGTCGTCCTTGAACATCTCGAAGACCGCCTCGGTCGTCACCGTGCAGCTGATCGCCGCATAGCCCGAGGCGACGCCCTTGGCCATGGTCACGAAATCCGGCTGGATGCCGTAGTGCTGGTAGCCGAACCAGAGCCCGGTGCGGCCGACGCCGCAGACAACCTCGTCGATGTGCAGGAGGATATCGTACTTGCGGCAGATTTCCTGCACCCGCTCCCAGTAGCCGGTCGGGGGCACGATCACCCCGCCGCCCGCGGTCACGGGTTCAAGCACCAGGCAGCCGATGGTGTCGGGGCCTTCGCGCAGGATCACCTCTTCGATCGCGTCCGCCGCCCGCTCGCCGTAGTTTTCGACGTCCCACTGATTGCGGTATTCCAGGCAGTGCGGGACCATGACGAAGCCGTCCGGGAATGGCCCGTACTGCGCGTTCCGCTGGGCCTGGCCGCCACTGGCAAGGGCAGCGATGGTGGTGCCGTGATAGTCCCTCTCACGATACAGGATCTTCCACTTCTTGCCGCCGTGGTGCCGGTGCGAGATCTGGCGGACCATCTTGTAGACCTTCTCGTTCGCCTCCGACCCCGAGTTGGAGTAGTAGACGCGCGACAGTCCCGGCATCTTCTCGATCAGGCGCTTGGCGAAGACCGAGCCGGGGATCGACCCCGCAGCCCCGGCGAAATAGTTCATCCTGACCAGCTGGTCGCGCACGGCATCCGCGATCGATTCCCGTCCGTAGCCGACGTTCACCGTCCAGACCCCGCCCGAGACGGCATCAAGGTGTTCCTTGCCCCTGGCGTCCCAGACCCGCATCCCCTTGCCTTCGACGATGACGCGCGGGTCGACGGTTTCGTATTGCTTGTGCTGGCTGAGGTGGTGCCAGACATGGGCGCGGTCGGCCTCGACCACGGCGCCAATGTCGTTCAGTCCGTTGAAGCCTTCCATGGGGCGTCCTTTCCATTCATTGTCGGGCGGCATTATCGGGGATCGACCGCAACTGCCTTAGGACCAGAAGCCGCCGTCCGCTATAGCCAGAGCGAGGGGACTGCGGCACCAAGACGGGTTGAGCCTGCCGATCCAAAGCTGGATACCATGGGCCACGAGGCCAGAACAGGACATCCGCAGTGCTGCATGTGCATGAGGTCTGCAAATCCTACCCGACCGCCGAAGGGACGGTTGCGGTGCTGTCGGGCGTCAGCCTTGACCTTGCTCCGGGGACCAGTCTGGCGCTGACCGGCGAGTCCGGCAGCGGGAAGAGCACGCTTCTGCATCTGGTCGCGGGCCTTGATGCGGTCGACAGCGGCCGGATCGCGGTGGCGGGCACCCGGTTGGAAGGCCTTGACGATGCGGGCCGCGCGCGGCTGCGGCGGGACCGGATCGGCCTGGTTTTCCAGCAGTTCAACCTGATCCCCTCGCTGGACGTGGGGGCGAACCTTGCCTTTCAGGCACGGCTGGCGGGGCGGCATGACCGCGACTGGTCGCGGCAACTGGCCGAGGCGCTGGGGCTGACCCCGGTCCTTGGCCGCTATCCCGAGCAGCTTTCGGGCGGGCAGCAGCAGCGGGTGGCGATTGGTCGCGCGCTGGCGGCGCGGCCCGCGCTGATCCTGGCGGACGAGCCGACCGGGAACCTCGACGAGGCGTCGGGCGATGCGGTGATGGGCCTGATGCTGGGGCTGGTCGCCGAGCTCGGGGCAAGCCTGCTGATGGTCACCCATTCCGAACGGCTGGCGGCGCGGCTGGACCGGCGGCTGCATCTGCGCGCCGGTCGGGTGTCCGAAGCGGTGGCGGCATGATCCGCGCCAGCCTGACCGCCCTCCTGTCGCACTGGGGACGGCATCCGTTGCAGCTGGTGACGCTGCTGGCCGGTTTGGCGATGGCGACGGGCCTTTGGTCCGGGGTGCAAGCCATCAACGCCGAGGCGCGGGCGGCTTACGCCCGGGCCGCGGGCGTTCTGGGGCAGGACCGGCTGGACCGGCTGGTTCCAACCGACGGCAGCCTGACTGTCAGCCAATTCGCCAAGCTGCGTCGGCAAGGCTGGGCGGTCTCGCCGGTGCTGGAGGGCCGGGTTGCAGGCTTGCGCGTGCTGGGGGTGGAGCCGCTCAGCCTGCCGCGCGGGGCGGCGGTGCCGGGAATGCCGGGGCTGGCCTCCGGTGCCTTGGGCGAGTTTCTGGCCGGGCGGCTGGTGCTGGTGGCCCCGGAAACCCTGACCCGGTCCGGCGTGGCCGAGGCTTTGGCGGGCATGGAGATCGAGGCGGCGCCCGATCTGCCGCCGATGACCGTGCTGGCCGATATCGCGGCAGCGGAACGCCTTCTGGACATGGCGGGCAAGGTTACGGCCCTGCTTGTCGATCCTGACCGCGCCTTGCCCGGTGCGGTGCCGGATGGCCTGGAGTTGCGCGCGGCTTCGGCAGAGGATGGGCTGGCGCGGCTGACCGACAGCTTCCACATGAGCCTGACCGCCTTCGGCTTTCTGGCCTTTGCCGTCGGCATCTTCATCGTCCATGCCGCCATCGGCCTTGCGTTCGAACAGCGCCGCCCGATGTTTCGGACGCTTCGCGCGCTTGGGGTGCCGGCGCGGACCCTCGGGGCGCTGGTTCTGGCCGAGATGCTGGCTTTCGCGCTGATCGCGGGGCTGGCGGGGGTGGCGCTGGGTTACGGGGTGGCGGCGGCGTTGTTGCCGGATGTGGCGGCGACGCTGGGCGGGCTTTACGGGGCGGCTGTCCCGGGGGTGCTGGAGTTGCGCAGCGGTTGGGTCATGGCTGGCCTTGGCATGGCGGTGGCGGGCACCCTGATCGCGGCGGGACAGGGTTTGTGGCAGGTCTGGCGCCTGCCGCCTCTGGCCAGCGCGGGGGCCCGCGCCTGGGCCATGGCCGCAGGACAGACCCGCCAGATGCAGGCGCTTGCCGGCCTTGGACTGCTGGGACTGGCCGGGCTGGCCCTTGTCTTCGGTCAGGGCCTCTGGGCGGCGTTCGCGGTGCTGGCGGGGCTGCTTCTGGGGGCGGCACTGGTCCTGCCGGGGCTGCTGGCGCTGCTCTTGACCGCCGCTGCGCACCGGGCGAAGGGCGTACTGGCCGAGTGGTTCTGGGCCGATGCCCGCCAGCAACTGCCGGGACTGTCGCTGGCACTGATGGCGCTCTTGCTGGCTTTGGCCGCGAATATCGGGGTCGGAACGATGGTGGCCAGCTTTCGCACCACCTTCACCGGCTGGCTGGACCAGCGTCTGGCGTCAGAGCTTTACGTGACCGCCGAAAGCCCGGACCAAGCGGCGCTTCTGCGCGCCTGGCTGGAGCCGAAGGTGACGGCCGTGCTGCCGATCGTCTGGGTGGACACCGCGCTTGGCGGTCAGCCGGGCGAGATTTACGGGGTGGCCGACCATGCCACCTACCGCGACCGCTGGCCCCTGCTGCAGGCGGTGCCGGGGGTCTGGGACATGGTGGCAGCGGGCGAAGGCGCGCTGATCAACGAACAGCTGTCGCGGCGGGCCGGGCTTGGTCTTGGGTCGATGCTTGCCCTGCCGGGAGGGGAGTTGCCGGTGGCGGGGGTCTATTCCGACTATGGCAACCCCTCGCCCCAGGCGATGATCGGGCAAGCGGAATTCGCAACGCGGTTCCCGGACGCGGCGGTCGTGCGCTTCGCCCTGCGGCTGCCGGTGGCGGAGGTTGAAGGTGTCGCGGCGGGCCTGCGGGCCGAATTCGGGTTGGACGACAGGGCGCTGGTCGATCAAGCGGGGATCAAGGCCTTTTCGCTGCGGGTATTCGAGCGGACCTTTGCGGTGACCGGGGCCTTGAACACGCTGACGCTGGCGGTAGCGGGTCTGGCGATGCTGGCAAGCCTCGTGACGCTGTCCAGCCTGCGCCTGCCGCAATTGGCGCCGGTCTGGGCGATGGGGCTGACACAACGGCGGCTGGCGGGGCTGGACGTGGCGCGGTCGGTGGTCCTGGCGCTGTTGACGGCGGTGGCGGCGCTGCCCCTGGGGCTGGCGCTGGCCTGGGTCCTGCTGGCGGTGGTCAATGTCGAGGCCTTCGGCTGGCGGTTGCCGATGCAGGTGTTTCCGGGCGACTGGGTGGTTCTGTTCGCGGCGGCGGGCGTGGCGGGGGGGCTGGCGGCTCTGGTGCCCGCACTGCGGCTGCTGCGGCGGCGGCCGGCTGACCTTTTGCGGGTGTTTGCCAATGAACGTTAGGGCGATCTTCCTTTGGCTCGGCCTTGCGGGCGCGGCCTCGGCGCAGGGCTTTGCCGACTTGGGTGCCTCGGTCGAAGGCTTCGCCTTGCCCGAGCGTGGCCGGGTGCTGGAGTTTCCGGCGGACCACGGCGCGCATCCCGATTTCCGCATCGAGTGGTGGTATCTGACGGCCAATCTGACCGGGGCCGACGGGGCGGAGTACGGCGCGCAGTGGACACTGTTCCGCTCCGCGATTGCGGCGGGCGGCGGCGCAGGCTGGCAAAGTCCGCAACTGTGGATGGGTCATGCCGCCGTGACGACCGAAACCACGCATCGGATGGCCGAACGGTTGGCGCGGGGCGGCATTGGGCAGGCGGGGGTGGAGGTGGGCGGCGAGGCGCCCTTCCGGGCCTGGATCGACGAATGGGAGATGCGGTCGACCGCCGGACCGGGCGAAGACGCACTGGACCGGCTGGCGGTGAGTGCCCGGGGCGACGGGTTCGGCTATGCGCTTGAGCTGACCGCCGAGGGGCCGCTGGTCCTGCAGGGCGATGCCGGATATTCGGTGAAATCGGCGGGCGGGCAGGCAAGCTACTACTATTCGCAGCCTTTCTACCGGGTGACCGGGACGCTGGACCTGCCTGACGGCCCGGTCGAGGTGACCGGGCAGGCCTGGCTCGACCGGGAATGGTCGTCGCAGCCGCTGGCCGCCGACCAGACCGGCTGGGACTGGTTTTCGCTGTCCTTCGACAGTGGCGAAAAGCTGATGGGGTTCGTGCTGCGGGGGGGCGAGGGGGACTTCACCTCGGGCACCTGGATCGCGGCGGATGGGGTGCCGACGCCGCTGGAGCCCGGGGAGTTGGAGGCCGAACCGTTGGAGCGCTTTGCGGTTTCGGGCCGCGAGGTGCCGGTGGTCTGGCGGCTGCGTCTGCCCGGGCGGGGGCTGGATGTGACCCTGGAGGCGCTGAATCCGGGGGCCTGGATGGCGACCTCGGTGCCCTATTGGGAAGGGCCGGTGCGGGTGACGGGCAGCCAGAAAGGGCGCGGCTATCTGGAGATGACCGGCTACTGACCGGGGTCGGTTTTCAAATTGAGCGCGTTCCGCGCGAAGTTCCTTTCTCGCCTCTGGCCTGCGGCCAACCGGCTCGGCCGTGCCGCCGACGGGAGTATCTGAAAAAGAGCGAATGGGGGATCTTGTCAGGGAAGTCTGGCGGCGGTCACCTCGACTTCAACCAGAAACTCGGGTCGGGTGAAGCCGGTAACGATGACCAGGGTGGAGGCCGGCAGGCGCGTGACGCCTTGCAGCCATGCATCCCGTGCAGCCATGTATCCGGGCATATGGGCGCGGTCGGTGACGAAGGCATTGATACGGATTACGTCGGCCGGTCCCATCCCCGCCTGCGCCAGGATCGCGGCGCAGTTCCGGAAGCAAAGGCTGGCTTGCGCTTCGGCCCCTGCCGGCACGCTGCCATCCGCCGCCAGTGCCAATTGTCCTGAGGTCAGCACCAGACGGGCGCCGGGTGGCACCTCCACCCCATGGGCATAGGCGGCAAAGGGCGGTGCGATTGTGGGTGGTGTCAGCATGTGCATGGCGGTCTCCTGTAGCGGATGGTGGCGGGGCGGGCTTCCAGCGCCCAGCCTTGCCAACGATATCCTTGCCTTGCATGGGTTTCTGCGTAAGTTTTCAGCACAGCTTCGGACTATCTGCCCGATGGGAGGGCTTTTCCACCAGAATAGCAGGACACGCGCGCACTGCCCCCTCGCCTTGCCTGAACCGCAGCCTAGTCTGCCAGACATAATCAATCCGACAGGAGAGCTTGAGATGTTGATGAAGTCCCGTCCGGCCTCGGCAACCGCCCTTGCCGCTGTTTTCGGCCTTGCCACCCCGGCCATGGCCCAGACCGTTCCCGTGGTCTTCGGCACGAACTGGCTGGCCCAGGCCGAACATGGCGGCTTTTACCAGGCGGTCGCGGACGGCACCTATGCCGCCTGCGGTCTGGACGTGACGATCCAGCCGGGCGGGCCGCAGGTGAACAACCGCGCGCTGATGATCGCTGGCAAGGTCGATTACCACATGGGCGGCAACCTTCTGGAGGCGTTCAGCGCAGCACAGGAAGGCATTCCGATCGTGGCCGTCGCCGCCGCCTTCCAGAAGGAACCGCAGGTCATCCTGACCCGTCCGGGCAAGGCAAAGTCTTTCGAGGATCTGAAGAACCTGGAGAAGATCCTGATCGGGGACCAGGGCTATGCGAGCTTCTACCAGTGGATGAAGGCCGCCTATGGCTTCACCGACGAACAGCGCGAGGTCTATACCTACAACCCCGCTCCGTTCATCGCGAACGAGAACTGGGGGATGCAGGGGTATCTCTCCTCGGAGCCCTATTTCGTGGCCAAGGAAACCGGGTGGGAGCCGGACGTCTGGCTGATCGCCGATGCCGGCTATTCCACCTATTCGACGCTGATCGAGACGATGGCCGACACGGTGGCGACCAAGCCCGAACAGGTGGCCTGCTTTGTCGAAGGCTCGATCAAGGGCTGGTACAACTACCTTTACAACGACAACTCGGCCGCCAATGCGATGATCAAGACCGACAACCCCGAAATGACCGATGAGGCCATCGCCTACGCGATCGAGAAGATGAAATCGGCGGGAATCGTTGATTCGGGCGATACCGAGACGATGGGCATCGGCGCCATGACCGAGGCGAAGGTAAAGGACTTCTTCGACAAGATGGTTACGGCGGGGGTCGTTTCGGCCGATGTCGACTGGGCTTCGACCATCAACACGACCTTCGTCAACAAGGGCGTGGGGATGGACCTGAAGCCGAAGATGTAGGGAAAAGCGTGGGGTGGGCAGCACTGCCCACCCTGCCGATGCGCATGTCAGACCTGATTCACAGACAGATCCTGCCGCTTGGGCACCGCCCGAAACTGATGCAACTGCAGCAGGTCGGAAAAGTGTTCGAAGGCAGCGTCACCGCGCTGCACGACATGTCGCTGGCGGTGCACGAGGGCGACTTCATCTCGCTTCTCGGGCCGTCGGGCTGCGGCAAGTCCACCGCGCTGCGGCTGGTCGCAGGGCTGTCAACACCCACCGCCGGGCGCATCCAGTGGGAAGGCGGCAAGGGCGCGGGCGACCTTGGGGTGGTGTTCCAGGAGCCGACGCTGATGCCCTGGGCCACGGTGGCCGAGAATGTGTTCCTGCCGTTCCGCCTGCGCGGCAAGAGCCTTGCGGCGGTCAAGGGTGAGATCGACGAGGCGCTGTCGCTGGTCGGGCTGTCGGGCTTCGCGGGGTCTTATCCGCGCGAACTGTCGGGGGGAATGAAGATGCGCGTTTCCATCGCGCGGGCGCTGGTCACCAACCCGCGCCTCATCCTGATGGACGAGCCCTTTGCGGCCCTGGACGAGATCACGCGGCACAAGCTGAACACCGACCTTTTGGCCTTGCGCGAACGGATCGGCTGCACGGTGATCTTCGTGACGCACTCTGTCTTTGAATCCGTCTTCCTGTCGGACCGGATCATCGTGATGGCCGCAAGGCCGGGCCGGGTGATCGAAGAGGTGACGGTGACCGCCCCCTACCCAAGGGACGAGGTGTTCCGCACCTCCCCGGACTATGCCGCGCACTGCCAGGTCGCGAGCCTGGCCCTCCGCCGCGCGATGGGGGAGGCCGCATGACCGCGACAGACCTGAGCAAGGCCCCCGCGGCGAACCCGCTGACACCGGACCGCGAAGAGGCCCGCCGCCTGCGCGCTGCCCGGATCGACCGGGTGGCGAAATGGGTGCTGCCGGCGCTGGTCTTCGTGATCATGATCGTCGGCTGGGACCGGCTGGTGGTCTGGAACGAGATACCGCATTACATCCTGCCCAGTCCGGGCAAGGTGATCGAGACGTTGGTCAAGGACTGGGCCATGCTGTTCGACGCCCTGCTTGTCACCCTGCAGATCACCCTGATGGCGCTTGCGGTCGCGGTGGTCGGCGGCGTCGGCCTTGCGGTCCTCTTCAATCAAAGCCGCTTTGCCGAAATGTCCTTCTACCCTTATGCGGTGATCCTGCAGGTGACCCCGGTCGTCTCGATCGCGCCGCTGATCTTCATCTATGTCGACAACCGCATGGCAGGCCTGCTGCTTTCCGCATGGATCGTGGCCTTCTTCCCGATCCTTGCGAACACGACGCTTGGCCTCAATTCCACCGACCACAACCTGCGCGACCTGTTCCGCATCTACGGCGCCAGCCGCTGGCAACGGTTGCGCTATCTGCAACTGCCGTCGGCCCTGCCCTATTTCCTGGGCGGGTTGCGGATCGCCGGGGGCCTGTCGCTGATCGGCGCGATCGTGGCGGAGTATGTAGCGGGGACCGGCGGGATCGGGTCGGGCCTTGCGTTCCGGATCCTGGAGGCCAGCTACCGGCTGAACGCGCCCCGGATGTTCGCGGCGCTCCTTCTGATCGCCGTCACCGGCGTGGTAATCTTCGCCGGCCTGTCGTTCCTGTCCTACATGCTGTTGCGCAAGTGGCACGAAAGTGCGCTGAAGCGCGAGACGTGATGACCCGCGTCCTGGTCGTCTTCGCCCATCCTTGCGGGGAAAGCTTTTCCTCCGCCCTGAAACAGGTGGTGGTGGAGCGGTTGACCGCCAGGGGGTGGCAGGTCGATCTGTGCGACCTTTACGCCGAAAGCTTCGATCCGGTGCTGGGTGCCGCAGAACGCCGGGGCTATCACGACACCGCCACCAATACCGCCCCGGTGCAGACCTACGTCGACCGGCTGCGCGCAGCCGAGGCGCTGGTTTTCGTCTATCCGGTCTGGAACTTCGGCTTTCCCGCCATCCTGAAGGGATACTTCGACCGGGTCTTCCTGCCCGGAGTGTCGTTCACGCTGGAAAACGGTCTTGTCGCCCCGGCCCTGACCCATATCCGCAAGCTGGCCGTGGTCACCAGCTATGGCGCCACGCCGTTGCGGGCCTTCCTTGCCGGCAATCCGCCGCGCAAGATGTTCACCCGCGTCATCCGCTTTATCTGCCGGCCCGACCGGCTCCGTTATCTTGCGCTTTACGACATGAACCGGGTAACCGATGGCCGGCGCAGGGCCTTCCTCGCCCGCGTCGCTGCCGAGATGGACCGTCTATGACCCGCGCAGTTGTCGTCTATTGCCACCCGAAAGAAGGCAGTTACACCTCGGCGATCCGCGACACCGTTCTGGGACGACTGGCCTCGAAAGGGGCCGAGGTCAGGGTGATCGACCTTTATGCCCGCGCCTATGACCCGACCCTCAGCCTTGCGGAATGGGAGGGCTATCTCGACACCCCCCGCAACCGTGAAATGGTGGCGGAGGACGTGGCCGACCTGCAATGGGCCGATACGCTGATCTTCATCTATCCGACATGGTGGTATGCCCTGCCCGCGGTGTTGAAGGGCTGGCTTGACCGGACTTTCCTGCCGGACGTGGCGTTTCTGATGCCCGACGGGGTGAACCGCACCATCCGCCCCGGGTTGACCCGGATCCGCCGGCTGGGCGTCTTCACCACCTGCGGGGCAAGCTGGTGGCTGACCGCTTTCGTCGGCGCACCGGGCAAGCGGATGCTGATGCGGGGCATCGGGCTGCTGTGCGCCCCACGCCCGCGCCGCGCCTTCGCCGCGCATTACCTGATGGACAGCTCTACCCCCGAAAGCCGCGCACGGCATCTGGCGCGGGTGGCCGCGAAGACCGATCGGCTCATCCGCTAGCAATCAGCCACTTGCAGCCCCGCGCCTGATCCGCTATCCGATCCACACTCA
>PNJK01000006.1 GCA_013821825.1 Rhodobacter sp. | reverse complement strand
AAAGCCGCCGCCAAAGGCGATGACCGCGTTCCGACCCGTGGCAATGCGGGCGATCTTGACCGCGTTCTCGCAGGCCTCGGCGCCGGTGGTCACGAAGATGGTCTTCTTCTTGAAGTCACCCGGCACCTTGTCGTTCAGCCGTTCGGCCAGACGGATATAGTTCTCATATGGCATCACCTGATGGCAGGTGTGGGTGAACTTGGTCATCTGGTTCGCCACCGCGGCCATCACCTTGGGGTGGCAATGCCCAGTGTTCACCACCGCGATCCCGGCGGCGAAGTCGATATAGCGGTTGCCTTCGATATCCCAGACCTCGGCATTCAGCGCGCGGTCGGCGTAGATCTGGGTCATCATCCCCACCCCGCGCGAGATGGCATCGTCGCGGCGCTTGGCTACTTCGGCGTTCAGCATGGTCCGGCTCCCTTTGCGACCCCGGGGCCTCGGGATCTTTCACGCCATTTGATCAAAAATCGCGGGCGGGTTCAATCCTTGTTGATGCAGTGCCCGTTGAAGTCGCGTTGAAGTCGCGGACCCTCGGGCGGGAGAATCCGAAGAAAGAGCAAATCGCATTCAGCTTTCATTAACCTTGGTGAGTGCAGGCTTCGACTCAAGGAACATGGCGAGGTGGGCAGATGGCAGATGGTCAGCTTTCAACGCAGGGCTACGCAAGGACGGCCGAGGACCGGCTGGATTGCCTGCGCCTGCTCCGGTCGCGCCGTGTGGGGGCGGTGACATTTCACCGGCTGCTGGCAGAGCATGGCACGGCCCGCGCTGCCTTGGCGGCGCTGCCCGGCATTGCCCGCGCCGCCGGGGTCGAAGGCTATGAGCTTTGCCCGATTGGCGTTGTCGAGGCCGAGATGCGGCAAGGCGCCAAGGCGGGCGCGCGGCTTTTGGTGCATGGCGAGGCGGAATATCCCCTGGCGTTGCTGGACCTGCCTGACGCGCCGCCTGTGCTGTGGGCGCTGGGCGATCTGGGCCTGCTGAACCGACCCTCGGTGGCGATGGTGGGGGCGCGGAATGCCTCCTCCCTTGGCCTGCGCACGGCGCGGCGGTTGGGGCAGGGGTTGGCCTTGGCAGGGTTTACCGTCGTCTCGGGTCTGGCACGCGGCATCGACGCCGAGGCGCATATGGCGGCGCTTGCAGAAGACGGCCCGGCGCGGACTGTGGCGGTGATGGCTGGCGGGGTCGATGTGATCTACCCGCCGGAAAACAACGCCCTTGCGACCGAGATTGCGGCAAAGGGCTGCCGGATCAGCGAACACCCCCCGGGGCTGGATCCGCAGGCGCGGCATTTCCCGCTGCGCAACCGGTTGGTGTCGGGCCTTGCCCGCGCGGTCATCGTGGTCGAGGCGGCGGCGAAGTCGGGCAGCCTGATCACGGCGCGCACGGCACTTGATCAGGGCCGCGACGTGATGGCGGTTCCGGGTCATCCCTTTGACGCCCGTGCCGCCGGCTGCAACATGCTGATCCGCGATGGTGCCACCCTGATCCGTGGTATCTCCGATGTGCTGGAGGCGCTTGGCGCCCCCGATCTGGCGCAAGCGGAACCAGCGGCGCGGCAGCAACCCTTGCCCGAACCTGCTGCGCCTCAGCGGCCACTGAAGGACACCGCACTGCTGCACAACATGATCCTGGCGCGGCTTGGACCCAGCCCGCTGGCCGAAGATCAGCTTTTGCGCGACCTTGCCATCACGCCTGCGCTACTGGCCCCGGAACTGCTGACGCTGGAACTGGACGGCAGAATCAACCGGCAGGCCGGGGGGTTGCTGTCGCGGGCCGTTTGATGCCCAGCCCCGGCTTTGTGCAGTATTGTCACGGCGCGTCACGCCCGGCCACATCCTGTGAAGCATCTCAGGCAGTGTTCGCCGGCCCCTTCTGACCCCCGGTTGACAAGCCCCGCGCTTGTCCCACATGGTGCCCCGCCATTTGCTGGGCCCCGGGAGAGTTGTGAAATCATGCCAGTCGTCGTCGTTGAATCTCCTGCCAAGGCCAAGACAATCAACAAATATCTGGGGCCTGACTTCACCGTTCTCGCCTCGTACGGCCATGTCCGCGACCTGCCTGCCAAGGATGGTTCGGTTGCGCCGGACGACGGCTTTGCCATGCTTTGGGAAGTCGCGCCCGAAAGCCGCAAGCATGTGAAGGCCATCGCCGAAGCCTTGAAGACCGACGACACGCTGATCCTTGCCACCGACCCCGACCGTGAGGGCGAGGCGATCAGCTGGCACCTGCAAGAGGCGCTTGCCCCCAGCCTGAAGAAGGGCAAGACCGTCGCCCGCGTCACCTTCAACGCCATCACCAAGGATGCGGTGACCGAGGCAATGAAGCACCCCCGGCAGGTCGATCTGCCGCTGGTCGAGGCCTATCTTGCCCGCCGCGCGCTGGACTATCTGGTCGGATTCACGCTTTCGCCGGTCCTCTGGCGCAAGCTGCCGGGCGCGAAATCGGCCGGGCGCGTGCAATCGGTCTGCCTGCGCCTGATCGTGGAGCGCGAGCTGGAGATCGAAGCCTTCCGGGCGCGGGAATTCTGGACAGTATCTGCCACGCTTCTGACCCCGCGCGGGCAGGAGTTCGAGGCGCGTCTGACCGTCCTTGGCGGCAAGAAGCTGGACAAGTTCGACCTGCCCACCGCCGAGGCAGCCGAACTGGCGGTGCAGGCGGTCACCTCACGCGGGCTGAAGGTCTCGACGGTCGAGGCGAAGCCCGCCAGCCGCAACCCCTATGCGCCCTTTATGACCTCGACCCTGCAGCAAGAGGCCAGCCGCAAGTTCGGCATGGGCGCCAAGCAATGCATGAACGCGGCCCAGCGCCTGTATGAGGCGGGCCACATCACCTATATGCGGACCGACGGCATCGACATGGCCCCGGAAGCAGTGATGTCGGCGCGGGACGAGATCAAGCGGCGGTTCGGGGCGTCCTACGTGCCGGACAGCCCGCGCATGTACAAGAACAAGGCGAAGAATGCCCAGGAAGCGCATGAATGCATCCGGCCGACCGACATGTCGGCAGCCCCGGAAAAGCTGCGGCTGACCGAAGCGGACCAGCGCAAGCTTTACGACCTGATCTGGAAACGCACCATCGCCAGCCAGATGTCGGCGGCCCGGATGGAACGCACGGTGGTCGATGTCGCCTCGGCTGACGGTCAGGTCGTCCTGCGCGCCAATGGTCAGGTCGTCCTGTTTGACGGTTTCCTCAAGGTCTACGACGAAGGCCGCGACGACGATGGCGAGGATGAGGGCCGCCTGCCGCAGATCATGCAGGGCGAGGCGGTGGAAAAGCGGTCGGTTACCCCGGCGCAAAGCTTCACCCAGCCGCCGCCGCGCTATACCGAGGCGACGCTGGTCAAGCGGATGGAGGAACTGGGGATCGGCCGCCCCTCGACCTATGCCTCGGTGCTGACCACGATTCAGGACCGCGAATATGTGCGCAAGGACAAGAACCGGCTGATCCCCGAAGACAAGGGGCGGCTGGTGACGGCCTTCCTGACCAACCACTTCCGCAAATATGTCGAATACGATTTCACCGCGGATCTTGAGACGGAACTGGACGATGTCTCGGCCGGAGACCGTGACTACAAGGACGTGCTAAGCCGGTTCTGGCGCGATTTCTCTGCCGCCGTGGCCGAAACCGCCGATCTGCGGATCGGTGAAGTGCTGACCAAGATCGACGATTTCCTTGCCCCCCACCTCTACCCCCTGCGCGAGGATGGTTCGGACCCAAGGCAGTGTCAGCTCTGCGGTACCGGGCGGCTGCATCTGAAGACCTCGCGGTCCGGTGGGGCCTTCATCGGCTGCGGCAACTATCCCGAATGTCGCTATACCCGCCCGATTTCGGGCGGTGAGGATGCGGGCGGCATCGATGGCAAGGTGCTGGGCGAAGATGCCGGCGGCAACCCGATCAGCCTTCGGTCGGGCCGCTTCGGGCCCTATGTCCAGCGTGGCGAGGCGACCGAGGCGCAGCCGAAGCCCGACCGCTCCAGCCTGCCGAAAGGCTGGTCGCCGGACAACCTGACGCTTGACCGCGCGCTGGAACTTCTGTCCCTGCCGCGCCCGATCGGCCCGCACCCCGAGACCGGCGATCTGGTCGAGGCCGGTATCGGCCGCTTCGGGCCTTACGTGAAACACGGGTCCGCCTACGCCAATATCCCCGATGTCGAAGAGGTCTTCACCATCGGCATGAACCGCGCGGTCGAGGTGCTGGCCCAGAAAGCCGCAGGCCGGCGCGGCGCTTCGGCCCCGGCGGGTCCGCTCAAGGTGCTGGGTGACCACCCGGATGGCGGTGAAGTGCAGGTGATGCCCGGTCGCTTTGGCCCTTACGTCAAATGGGGCAAGGTCAACGCTACCTTGCCCAAGGGTGTCGAGCCCGAGGCGGTGACGTTGGATGAAGCGCTTGTGATCATTGCCGAAAAGGCCGGAAAGTCTGGAAAACCCGCCCGTAAGGCGGTGGCAAAGAAGGCAACACCTGCGAAAACAGCAGCCAAGAAGGCGCCCGCAAAGCAGCCTGCTGCCAAGAAACCGGCTGCCAGGAAGCCTGCCGCCAAATCGGCAGAACCCGCTTAGGATTTCCCGTCTCCAGATATCCTCCGGGGGGAAGAGGGCCGCCCCTTTGCAGCAAAAGGCTTGCGGGCGCTTGCGCCCGCGCTGCCGGATCAGCGTCGGGACAGTCAGCCGCGCGGGTTCAGCAACTTGCCGATCACATCCGCCGCGCGGATGACGCCCAGACGCCTGCCGCCCTCGGCCACGGTGAGGGATTCGGCCCCGCCACGCAGCGCCTCCATCACCAGCTTGACCGGCGTCTCGGGCGTCACTTCACGTCCCGAACCGTCGCCGGGGCGCATCACGTCGCGCGCGGTCAGCACGCCCAGCGGGTTCATGTGCGCAACGAAGTCGGCCACATAATCGCTGACCGGATTGGCGATGATTTCGCGCGCGGTGCCGCATTGCACGATCCGGCCCCCGTCCATCAGCGCGATGCGGTTGCCGATCTTGAAGGCCTCGTCCAGATCGTGACTGACAAAGATGATCGTGCGCTTCAGCTTGGATTGCAGGTCCAGAAGTTCGTCCTGCAGCTTGGCGCGGATCAGCGGGTCAAGGGCCGAGAACGGCTCGTCCATCAGCAGCGTCGGCGCATCGGTGACGAAAGCGCGGGCGAGGCCCACGCGCTGCTGCATGCCGCCTGACAATTCGCCAACCTTGCGGTCGGCCCATTGGCTGAGGTTCACCAGAGTCAGTTGCGCATCGACCCGGGTGCGCCGCTCAGCTTCGGGGACGCCGGCCAGTTCCAGCCCCAGCCCGACGTTTTCCCGCACCGTGCGCCACGGCAGCAGGCCGAATTGCTGAAAGACCATCGCCACGCGCGTTGCCCGCAGGTGGCGCAGTTCCGCTGGCCCGGCCTTGGTGACCGACACCTGCTTTTCGCCGTCGTCCAGCAGCACCTCGCCGCGCACGACCGGGTTCAGCGCATTGACCCCGCGCAGAAGCGTGGACTTGCCGCTGCCGGACAGTCCCATCAGCACCAGGATCTCGCCCTCCTTCACGCTCAGGCTGCAGTCATGCACCCCAAGCACCTGCCCGGTCGACGCCTGGATTTCAGACCGGCTTTTGCCCATGTCCATCAGGGGCAAGGCGCGTTCGGGATGATCGCCGAAGACGATCGAGACACGGTCGAATACGACGGCGGGACGTCCGGTCATCGGCGGGTCACCCTCAACATGCGGTCAAGAAGGATGGCGAGGGCAACGATCACCGCGCCTGCCTCGAATCCCTGATCGGGGCGGACGCGGTTCAGCGCCTCGACCACCGGCACGCCAAGGCCCGCAGCGCCGACCCAGGCCGAGATCACGACCATCGAAAGGCTGAGCATGATCGTCTGGTTCAGCCCGGCCATGATCTGCGGAAAGGCATAGGGCAGTTCCACCTTCCAAAGCACTTGCCGGGGGGTTGCGCCAAAGGCGGTCGCGGCTTCCAGCAGCGGGGTCGGCGTGGAGGAAACCCCCAGATGCGTCAGGCGGATCGACGTCGGCACCACGAAGATGATCGAGGCGAAAAGGGCAGGCACGACCCCGATCCCGAACAGGATGACAAAGGGGATCAGATAGACCGGCGCGGGCAGGGTCTGCATCAGGTCAAGCACCGGCTGCATCGCCTGGTAAAGCCGGGGGCGGTGTGCGGCGGCCACGCCGATCGGCACCCCCAGCGCCATGCAGATCGCGCAGACGAAGGCGACAAGGCCCAGCGTTTCGGTCGTCTTGACCCAATAGCCCTGGTTGATGATGAAAAGGAAACCGAGCAGCACCACGATCACCGGCTGCCAGTGCCGCTGGATGGCCCAGGTCAGCGCCATGAACGCGGCCACGACAACCAGCGCCGGCGGCCACTGCAGCACCGAAATCAGCGCCTCGATCGCGTCTTCTGTGGCATCGCCAAAGCTGTTGAAGCCCGCCTTGAAGTTCAGTTTCAGCCAGTCGAAGACGATCTTCGCCGTCTTGCCAACCGGCAATTCCCAAGCCGTCAGAAAGTCCATCCGTCCCCCGCGCCCTAGGGTAAAGCCCCGGGGTCTTGCCCCGGGGCAAGGTTGGTTACTGCAGCGCTGCCATGACAGCGGCCTTGGCATCGCCACCGTCCTTGGTGGTCACGCCGTCCAGCCAGCTTTCCCAGGTGGCTGGATTTGCCGCCAGCCAGGCCTTCGCCGCATCGCGCGGGTCGGCGCCGTCGTTCAGGATGGCGCCCATGATCTCGTTCTCCATCGCCAGGGTGAAGTTGAGGTTTTCCAGGAACTTGCCCTGGTTCGGGCATTCCGCGACATAGCCCGCGCGGGTGTTGGTCGCCACAACCGCGCCGCCAAGGTTCGGACCGAAGTAATCATCGCCGCCAGTCAGATAGGTCATCTTGAAATTGGCGTTCATCGGGTGGGGTTCCCAGCCAAGGAAGATGATCGGCTGATTTTCCGCGTCCTTGTTGGCGACTTCGGCCAGCATCCCCTGCTCGGACGATTCGACGATCTCGAAGCCGTCCAGACCGAAGGGACCGCTGGCAATCATGTCCGCGATCAGACGGTTGCCGTCATTGCCCGGCTCGATCCCGTAGATCACCCCGCCCAGCGCGTCCTTGTTGGCGGCGATGTCGGCGAAATCCTTGATCCCAAGGGCAGCGCCGGCGGCGTTCGTGGCCAGCGTGTACTTGGCGCCTTCCAGGTTGGTGCGCACGGTGTCGACGGTTCCTGCCTCGCGGTAGGGGGCGATGTCGGCTTCCATCGTGGGCATCCAGTTGCCGAGGAAGACGTCGATGTCGCCTTCGGCAAGGCCGGTATAGGTCACCGGCACGGCAAGGACCTTGGTTTCAGTCTTATACCCCAGCGCTTCCAGAACCAGCGTGGTTGCGGCGGTGGTGGCGGTGATATCGGTCCAGCCGACGTCCGAGAAGATAATTTCGTCGCAGCCTTCGGCGAAAGCCGAACCGGCCAGCGCAAAGGTGACCACAGTCGAGAGAAGGGTTGAGCGAAGTGTCATGGTTGTTCCCTGCGGTTTTTGTTGATTGACGAGTCAATAAACTTCGCGCTTATACGGTTTGGCAAGCTTTTTATGGAGCCGCGCCGATGCCGAAGCTTGGAATGGAGCCTATCCGCAAGGAAGCCTTGGTGAAAGCCACGATTGTCGAGATCGGCCGTGTCGGGTCACTTGACGTCACCGTCAGCCAGATTGCCAAGCGTGCGGGCATGTCGTCGGCGCTGGCGCATCACTATTTCGGGTCGAAGGAAGACATCTTCCTTGCTGCCATGCGCCACATCCTGACGCTGTACGGCGCCGAGGTGCGCGGGGCACTGTCGGTGGCCGAAGGCCCCGAGGGGCGGATCCGCGCCATCCTGCGGGCCTCGTTCAGCCCTGGCAACTTCCGGCGCGAGGCGGTCAGCGCCTGGCTGAACTTCTGGGTGCTGGCGCAAAGCGTGCCCGAGGCGAAGCGGCTCCTGGCGGTCTATCAGGGCCGGCTCCGGTCAAACCTGACGGCGGGCCTGCGCCCGTTGGCCGGGGTGCGTGCGCCAGCCATCGCTGCCAGCCTGGGGGCGATGATCGACGGGCTCTACTTGCGCGAAGTGTTGAAATCCGGGCCACCCGACGGGGCGGCGGCGGCAGAACTTGCGCTGCGCCATCTGGAGGCCGAACTGCTGCGAGGGACCGAAAATGCTGGCTGACTATGTAATCATCGGGGCCGGGTCGGGCGGTTCGGCCCTGGCCTACCGTCTGGCCGAGGCTGGACGCCGGGTGATCGTGATCGAACACGGCGGGTCGGATGCGGGCCCCTTCATCCAGATGCCCGGGGCGCTGTCCTATCCGATGAACATGGGCATCTACGACTGGGGCTTTGCCACCGAACCCGAACCCCATCTGGGCGGCCGCGTGCTTGCCACCCCGCGCGGCAAGGTGATCGGCGGGTCCTCCTCGATCAATGGCATGGTCTATGTCCGCGGCCATGCCCGCGACTATGACACCTGGGCCGAGATGGGGGCGGATGGTTGGGCCTATGCCGATGTGCTGCCCTATTTCAAGCGGATGGAAACGTCGCATGGCGGATCGGGTCCCGAGTATCGCGGCACCGACGGGCCTTTGCACATCACCCGCGGTCCGAGGTCGAATCCGTTGTTTGACGCCTTCATCAAGGCTGGGGAACAGGCCGGCTATCCGGTGACCGCCGATTACAACGGCAAGCAGCAGGAAGGCTTCGGCTCGATGGAGGCGACGATCTGGAAAGGTCGGCGCTGGTCAGCGGCCAACGCCTATTTGCGTCCCGCGATGGCGGGGGGCAACGTGCAGGTGGTGCGCGGCTTTGCCCGCCGGGTGGTGATGGAAGGCAGCCGCGCCGTCGGCGTGGAAACCGAAGTGCGCGGTCAGGTTCAGGTGATTCGCGCCGGGCGCGAGGTGATCCTTGCCGCCTCGTCGATCAACACGCCGAAGCTGCTGATGCTGTCCGGCATCGGCCCCGCCGATCACCTGCGCGAGCATGGCGTCGAGGTGGTGGCAGATCGTCCGGGCGTAGGGGCGAACCTGCAGGATCACCTGGAAATCTACATGCAGTTTGCGGCCAGCCAGCCGGTGACGCTGTTCAAGTACTGGAACCTATGGGGCAAGGCCCTGGTGGGGGCGCAGTGGTTGTTCACCGGCACCGGGTTGGGGGCGTCGAACCAGTTCGAGGCCTGCGCCTTCATCCGGTCGCGCGCCGGGGTGGACTATCCTGATATCCAGTACCATTTCCTGCCCATCGCCGTGCGCTATGACGGCAGGGCGGTGGCCGAGGGTCACGGCTTTCAGGCCCATGTCGGCCCGATGCGGTCAAAGTCGCGCGGGTCGGTCAGCCTGCGGTCCGCCAACCCGGCGGAGGCGCCGGTGATCCGTTTCAACTACATGTCCCACCCCGAGGATTGGGAGGATTTCCGCGCCTGCATCCGCCTGACGCGCGAGATTTTCGGTCAGGACGCCTTCAAACCCTACCTCAAGTCGGAACTTCAGCCGGGCCTTCAGGTGCAGACCGATGCCCAGCTGGATGACTTCCTGCGCCAGCATGTCGAAAGCGCCTATCACCCCTGCGGCACGGCGCGGATGGGGCGGGCGTCGGACCCGATGGCGGTGGTCGATCCGGAATGCCGGGTGATCGGCGTCGAGGGGTTGCGCGTGGCCGATTCGTCAGTCTTCCCGCAGGTGACCAACGGCAACCTGAACGCGCCCTCGATCATGGTGGGCGAAAAGGCTGCCGACCATATCCTTGGCCGCACGCCCCTGCCTGCGTCGAACCTTGAACCTTGGGTGAACCCCGACTGGCGCGTTGCACAGCGCTAGATCCAGCCGGTTTGATCCCGGTCAAGGTCGGGCAGACCGGTGCCCCCCTAGACTGTGCGGACAGTCAAAGGAGAGACGGATGTCGAATACACCGCACACGCTGCATGAAGAATTCCCAGCGGCAGGCCAGAAGATCAGCGCCCTGAAGGCGTCAGTCCCCCGATTTGCCAGACTCATGGTCGAATACGATGCGGTCAACGACAAGATCCACCGATCCGAGACCCGGCTTGACCTGTTGACCGAGGCCGAGGAGGAAGACCTGCGCAAGATCCGGTCGCATCTGAAGGACGACATCGCCCGTGCGCTGCGGGGATGACGGCCGGGCCTGATTGGCCCTAGCGGCAGAAATCGGAGGGCAGGAAGCCAACCAGCCCTCCGGACCGCGAAAACCGATACCAGGTGCCATAGTCAATGCCGGGCGGTGATATCACGTCGACCGGCTGAAAATCAGCCGCTTCTAGACGGACTGCCCCGACCTGCACCGATTGCAGCCAAAGGTCGGTATCGCCCGTCTTGCCTTCCCCCGCCCAGTTGTCATTCAGGAACTCCACGCCGATGGTGCGCGGTATATGCGCCAGCCGCGTCTTCAGCTGCACCGTTTGAGGCTGGCTCAGGATTTCGGCCGGATCAGCAGACCGCTCGGCGGTGTCGATCGCCCCGTCCACCGCGCCCCGCCCAACCTCGACCCCGTCCAGCCGCACGGCAAACAGCGGCGGTTCGCCCAGCTTTGTGCCGGAGACGGACAGCTCGACGACCAGATTGCCTTCCGGATCCAGACAGCGGAACTGATTCGCGTCCTTTGCGACCTCCGGTGCCGCCTGCGCCGTGCCGACCCGCGACCCCGCGTCAGGCCTGCGCATCACGTTGCTCTCCTGCAAGGCGGCGACGATCTCCGGAAACGCCTCGCAACGCTGGTCGTCGTTGGCGCCGGACTTGCCATAAAAGCTGGAGGTGACCAGCCGACCAATCCAGTCCGACCCGCAGTTGTCGAACTGGTACAGGGTCTCTGGCAGGTAAAGATCCTCAAGCGACGGCGCCACATAGGCGCTGATCAGGGTGGGCAGAAGGGTCAGCGGCATCGCCGCCCCGCCACAGCAATTCAGCAGGTTCGGTCGCGAGGACCGGATCTGCACCAGCGTCAGACGCTTTTCGCCGTCCTTGCGCACGGCGTTGAAATCCAGCCCCATGTTGTGTTCCGCGCTGCCACCGCCGGTAAAGCTGTAGGGCTGGTGGTCGCCATAGACTGCCAGCACATAGTCCCGACCGGTAGTTTCCTTCAGCAAGATCAGTCGTGCCTCGATCAGGTCGACGGTCCGGGCGACGTTTTGGCTGCGCCACAGGTATTCCTGCAGGGCGCAGGTCATGGCCTCGGTCGCCTCCCCCTCGAAGGCGACCGTTTCGTATTCCGCCGCCCGTTCAGGGGCGCAATGATGCGGCGAATGATTGTCGTTCAGCAGGATCATCTTCAGAAACGGCGCATCGGTCGCAACGGTCCCAAGCGTCATTGCGGTGTCTGCGATCTGCGCGTCGGTTGACGGGATGGCGAAGAAGTCGATATCGTAGAATTCCTTGAACCCGTAATTCAGATAGCCGCGCCGGTAGTTGTAGAAACCCCCGTCCGAATAGGTATAGGCCGCCAGCTGATAGCCAAGCGCGGCCAGATAACGGGGAAAGGTAGCATTGGCGCTGGGCGACAATGACGAATGGGTGAAGCGCCCGGCGACCCCGAACAGCCGCGCGTCAATGCCGGTCAGCACCTCGAACTCGGACGTCCAGCTTCCGCCGCCCACGGTGTCAACCAGCGCCGGCACCGCAAGATGGGCCGATGCCGGGCGGGTATCGGCGGGCGAGGTCGGAAACAGCGGGTTTGTCACCTGCCGGTCCAGCCGGAAGACCAGATTCGGATCGAAGGTGGATTCCGCGTGCAGGATCACGATGTTGGGTGGCGGGGCATTCTGCATCTGCTCTTGCAGGATATAGACATCGGCGGCCGCCAGCACCTGCGGCCTGCCGGGCGCGGGCACGCCTGGCGCATAGGTCAGGAACTGGTCGCGGTCGGTGGATTCGATGTCATGGGCATAGACCAGAAAGCCAAGCACCCCGACCTCGTTCGAGAAGGTCGAGATGCCTGCAGGTTCCCAGACTTCCAGCCGGTCCTGATGCGCCAGAAGATAGGTCGAAGTGGTGCGAAGGATAACCTGATAAAGGCCCCACAAGGCACCTGCCGCGACAATGGCGGACGCCGCCAAGACACCAAACCGGGCCAACCCTGACCAAAGGCCGCGCCGACGCAGGGCGACCAGGGCGACAATGGCCAGGCCCAGACCCGCGGCTGCAGGAACCAGATAGACCAACGCAAAAGCCCAATCCGGGGCTCCGATCGATATCAGCACGCCGGTCGGGGTCGTGACCGCCATCGTCAGATCGGTCGGCGTGACCGGAAACATCGTCAGGTCGATCTTCTGGTCGTTCGAGCGTTCAAGGGCTATCACCAGCCCGGCGACGATGACCGGGGCCAGCAGGATCATCCGGGGCAAAGGCAGCAACAGCCACAGCGTCGCCGCCAGCCCAAGGCCGGACAGGGCGCTCAGCGTGATCCACAACCCCGCATCCGGCAGCACAAGGATCAGCCCGGCCAAAACCAGCATTGCCCCAAGGTAAATCGCCAGTCTGTGCAGGCCCCATCGCAGGGCCAACCTGAGCTGGCCATGTCGCGATCCGGGCAGAGGGTTCATGTCCGGTCCTGTCATCCCTTGGCAACCTAGTCGGTGTTTTGGGCGGTAGTCCGTCTGACGGTCGAGGCAACCGTATAGGAAAGGTCAGCGATTTCATACGGCAGCACGTCGCGCCGGTTCGCATCGACACGCAGGCGGCTTTCCAGAGGCGGGACGGACCTTTGGTGACAGGCCGTCCGCTCGCAGATGCGGCACGAGATCCCGATCGGTTCGAACCGGCCTTTCAGGTCAAGCCCATCGGAATAGACCAGTTGGCCCGCGTGCTGGACCTCGCAGCCAAGCCCGATGGCATAGCGGCGGACCGGGGCGAGGAAGGCCCCCGCCGGTTTGGACACGTCCCGGGCAAGACACAGATAGCGCACCCCGTCCGGCGTCTCGGCCAGCTGGCGCAGGAATTGCCCCGGCGTTTCGAAGGCGCGGTGGACGTTCCACAACGGGCAGGCCCCGCCGAAGCGGGCGAATTGCAGGCGCGTGGCCGAATGGCGCTTGGTGATGGTGCCGGCCTGATCGACCCGGACAAAGAAGAACGGAATCCCCTTGGCGCCGGGGCGCTGCAGCGTCGACAACCGGTGCGCCACCTGCTCGATCGAGGCGCCGAAGAGGTCGGCCAGCCGCTCCAGATCGTGACGCACCTCCTGTGCGGCAGCCTGAAACGCGCGATAGGGCAGCAGGGCGGCGCCGGCGAAATAGTTGGCTAGACCGATCTTGGCGATGTCGCGGGCCTCGGGGGTGGAAAAGCGGGCCAGATCCAGGGTCGCCTCCAGCAGATCGTTCTGGGTCAGAAGTGCCACCTGATGCAGTAGCTGGAACCGTCTCGACGGGCCAGAGGCACGGGCCGAGATGTCCAGCCTGCGGGCGGCAGGGTCATAAAGGCGCAACAGGGCTTTGTCGGAATAGTGCAAGCTGATGCCAGACCGGCGAAGCAGGTCCTGCGCCAAGATTTCGATGGGTTTCCCACTGGTTGCAGAGGTTGCGAAATGCTCTGCTGCCCGGTCCACCGCATCAAGGTAATTGTCGCAATAGTGAAAGAAGTCCCGTACTTCTTCCCAGGCCGAGGGGCGCAGGGCCGCATCCTCGCGCCCCAGTGCCTCGTCCAGCGAGGCAAGGCGCTCATGCGTCTGCCGGTAGGCCCGGTGCAGGTCAAGAAAGGCCCGCGCCAGCGCCGGGGCGTTCGACGCCGCCAGCCTGAGGTCGGCAACGGGCGGAGTTGCGGCGGTAAAGACCGGATCGGCCAAGGCCTCGCGCATGTCGGTCACCAGACGTTCGCTTTCGCCCACCGTCAGTTCGGTCACGTCCAGCCCGAATTCCTGCGCCAGCGCCAGCACTACCGCCGCTGAAACCGGCCGGTGATTGTTCTCCATCTGGTTCAGATAGGGCAGGGACACGGATAGCTTGTCGGCAAAGGCCTTCTGCGTCAGCCCCAGCCGCCCGCGAATCTCGCGCAGCTTGACGCCGGCATAAAGCTTCTGCGTGGCCATCCCCGCCCTCTGTTTGCAAAGCTGAACGTGGCTTTGCAAACCCGCGGCGTCAAGCGCCGATCTGCCGGGCCCGCCGGATGACCATCAGGATCGCGACCACCGAGGCCACCGAAGACCCCAGCATCAGCAGGATCAACGGCATTTCGGTGGTCCCCGGTCCCAAGAGCACCCCCGCCACCGCCGCAAGGGCAGCCCCCCCACCGATCATTATTGCGCCGCCAAGGCCGGAGGCGGTGCCTGCAAGCTCGGGCCGGACCGACAGCATCCCGGCATTGGCATTCGGCAGGCAGATGCCGTTGCCAAGACCCATGAACACGGTCAGCCCGAAGAAAACTGTCGGCCCCGACAGCCTGGCAAGGGTCAGCAGCGCCAGGACCGAAAGGCCGAGCGTCGTCACCAGCGTGCCCGTCAGGATCATCCGGTTCATCCCAACCCGCACCGAATACCGGCCCGCAAGGAAATTCCCCGCCGCATAGCCGATGGCGGTCAGGGCAAACAACGCGCCGACTTCGGTTGAACTCAGCCCGTAGACCTTGTCGCCCACATAGGGTGCGCCCCCTAGGTAGGCAAAGAAACTGCCAGAGGCGAAGGCCGCCGCCAGCGTGTAGCCCCAGAAGCGGCGTGAGGTAAGCAGCCCCGGATAGGTTCGAACCTGATCCATCAGGCTGGCGCGGCGCAGGACCGCCGTCTCGCCCAGATCCGCCCAGACCAGCCCCAGAACCCCGACCCCAAGCACCAGCAGCAAGGCAAAGTTGGCTTGCCAGCCGTAAAGATCGTCCAGCACGCCGCCGATCACCGGGCCGACCATCGGCACCAGGCTCATCCCCATGGTGACATAGCCGATCATGCTGGCCGCCTCGGCATCGGCCACCATGTCGCGCACCACGGCGCGGGACAGGACCATCCCCGAGGCGACAACAGCCTGCGCCATGCGGAAGATCAGGAACACGGTGGCATTCGGTGCCAAGAGCGTGCCGACCGTGGCCAGCAGGAACAGCACCAGCGATCCGATCAGCACCTTCCGGCGCCCGAAACGGTCGGAAATCGGGCCGATGATGACCTGAAGCGCCGCCGACAGGGCCAGGTACAGCGCCACCGATTGCTGCATGAGGCCGTAAGGCACGTCAAAATAGGTGGCCATTCCTGGCAGAGACGGCAGGAAGATGTTCATTGCCAAGGCCGACAGCCCGGCCAGCAGGATCAACGTGAGGATCTTCGGCGGCGTGGTCCGGTCAAGGAAACGGGCTGGGGAATGTTGCATGCCTTCCGGCTACGCCTGCCACGCCGGAATGTCCACTGTGGCTGCGCTCGGGAAAGGGTGCGGATTGGCAGCCCTCATGGCCTGTTGGGCAGGACGAAAAGACCGCAACCGTTATCGAAAGTTCGCAGATTTGCGATTTGACAGCGCCGCATTCGAAGGTCTTTGCAAATTTTCTCATTCGCGCTTCTCCCACCGCCAACCATCGCTTAATGTGACGGGGCCATCGGGCAAATGGGGGGGACGATGAAAGACATCCTGCAAGAGCTGGAATCACGCCGCGAAACCGCCCGCGCCGGGGGCGGGGAAAAGCGCGTGGCTGCGCAGCACGCCAAGGGCAAGCTGACCGCGCGCGAACGGATCGAGCTATTGCTGGACGAAGGCAGCTTTGAAGAGTTCGACATGTTCGTCGCCCACCGATGCATCGATTTCGGGATGGAGCAGGACCGCCCGGCAGGCGACGGCGTCGTGACCGGCTGGGGTACTGTGAACGGTCGCATGGTCTATGTCTTTGCTCAGGATTTCACCGTGTTCGGCGGCTCGGTTTCGGAAACCCATGGCGCGAAGATCTGCAAGATCATGGACATGGCGATCCAGAACGGCGCCCCGGTGATCGGGATAAACGATTCGGGCGGTGCGCGGATCCAGGAAGGCGTCGGCTCCCTCGCTGCCTATGGCGAGGTGTTCCAGCGCAACGTCATGGCCAGCGGCGTTGTGCCGCAGATTTCCCTGATCATGGGCCCCTGCGCCGGGGGGGCGGTCTATTCGCCGGCGATGACCGACTTCATCTTCATGGTGAAGGACAGCTCTTACATGTTCGTCACCGGCCCCGACGTGGTGAAGACCGTGACCAACGAACAGGTTTCCGCCGAGGAACTGGGCGGCGCCACCACCCACACCCGCAAGTCATCGGTCGCCGATGCGGCCTATGAAAACGATGTCGAGGCCTTGGCCGAAACCCGCCGGCTGATCGACTTCCTGCCGCTGAACAACCGCGAAAAGGCGCCGGTGCGACCGTTTTTTGACGATCCGGCCCGGGTCGAGGCCAGCCTTGATACGCTGGTGCCGGATAACCCGAACCAGCCCTACGACATGAAGGAACTGATCACCAAGATCGCGGACGAGGGTGATTTCTTCGAGATCCAGCGCGATTTCGCCGGCAACATCATCACTGGCTTCATTCGGATCGAAGGCCAGTCAGTCGGCGTTGTCGCCAATCAGCCGATGGTATTGGCCGGCTGCCTTGACATCGACAGCAGTCGCAAGGCCGCGCGGTTTGTGCGGTTCTGCGATGCGTTCGAAATCCCGATCCTGACGCTGGTCGACGTGCCGGGCTTCTTGCCCGGCGTCAGCCAGGAGTATGGCGGCGTGATCAAGCACGGGGCGAAGCTGCTCTTCGCCTACGCCGAGGCGACGGTACCCAAGGTGACCGTGCTGACCCGCAAGACCTATGGCGGGGCCTATGTAGTGATGTCGTCAAAGCATCTGCGGGGCGACTTCAACTATGCCTGGCCCACGGCCGAAGTGGCAGTGATGGGGGCGAAGGGCGCGGTCGAAATCCTTTATCGCAGCGAGTTGGGCGACCCCGACAAGATCGCCGCCCGGGTGAAGGACTATGAGGACCGCTTTGCCAATCCCTTCGTGGCGGCAGAAAAGGGGTTCATCGACGAGGTGATCATGCCCCATTCCACCCGCCGCCGGGTAGCCCGCGCCTTCGCCGCCCTGCGCAGCAAGAAGCTGGTCAACCCATGGAAAAAGCACGACAACATCCCACTTTGATCGCCATGAACACTCCTCACCGTCTTGCCCTAGCGATGCTGTTCGCGGTTCTGGCCGCCGCAGGTGGCTGCGAGAAGGCAGCCCCCTCGGGCGAGTTGGTTCCGGTTCCGTCCGGCCGCGAGGTGCGGCTGATCGAGGTGGTGACCAACTCCCCCGGTCCGGCAGGGGCCACCGCGCGCTTTCGCTTTCTGGCCCCCGGCCTGACCGAGGCCGACGCCGAAACGGTGGCCGACGATCTGCAGGCGCTGTGCGACAGCTTCGCCCTCGCTCGCATCGACGGCTTCGTGCCCGAGCCGCAGCAGATCATTATCTCGCTGGCCGGGGCCGAGGTTCCCTTTGGCGAGGCCGCTCCCGACGTCGTCCAGTTCTTCGAATCCTACCGGCCCGAAGACGGCGCCTGCCAGTGGGAGGCGTTCTGATGCTGCAGCCTGGACGCCGTTTTCCCGCTGGTCAGATGCAAGGCCCTGATGTAGGAACGCCACAGGTCGGGAACTTGATTTTGCGCCAGTGTCATTCCGATATCCGTTCGGATATCGTTGGGCCTGGTCGAGAACTTGCGGCCTTAATGTCGTATATGGGGCGGACACACGCACCCCAAAAAAGATGGAGTAGAGGATGTCGAAGAGCGGACGTATCATTCTGGTTATCGCAATGGCTGCTGCCATTGCTGGTTGCGCCAAGAAAGAAGAAGCCCCGGTTGAGCCGATCACTGTCGAGCCGACCGAAACCGGCAAGTACAAGTAATCTAAAGGCGCGGGCCCGGCAGCCCCGGCTGACCGGGCCCGCACCATCCCTTGGTCTGAAGCGTCCCAAAGTGGATGCCTGGACAGAAATTCCCCGCATATCGGTCCGATCCTTGCGTGTCCCCCTCTGGGCGACGGCACTGCTTTGGCCTATCCGTCCTGCCAACTGCATTGACAGAGGACAGGACAGATGCTGAAGCACCGCGGCTTTCCCGGACGTTTGACCGGGACCGATTTCCAGTTCACCATCCGCCGGGCCAACCTGAAGGACGGTCCCGCCAGAATCATCCGGCGCGAACGGTTCAAGGACCGTAAGCACATGGACCGGCTGGCCGATCAGGCCTTCATGGCCGCGCTCTGGCAGCAGTTCGGCGATGAGCCCTTCGAACGCGGCAACCTCGACGCCGGGCGCCTGTCCTGGCTGTTCGGGCGCGAGGTGGTGCCCGCCGAAGACCCCTTTGACCCCGCCAGCTATGACGCCCTGCTGCGCATTGACGTCAAGCGCGCCGAGGCGGCCTTCCCCCAGGTTTTTGCCCCCGATGCGCCGTCGGTCCTGACCGACGACTGGGAAGACGAGGACGAATAGGCATGAACGCGCCGAACACCCGCAGCATCTGGCAGGCTTTCGCTCAGGTCTCGTTGGGCGTTCTCAACTGGTTTGCAATGCCAATTCCTGCGCGGCATAGTTTCTTGGTGGGTCAGCGGTGTCACAGCCATGACTTGCGCAACTACCGTAAAACCCCTTCCCTACGGTCCGGCCCATCCCAGGCCGGACCGACCCTTTTTAATGAACTGCGGACTGCCAATTGCCCAAGCCGGGCGAAAATCAGCTTTGATTCAGGGCGTATTGCGGTAGAATTCGCTGCAATAGCAACAAACCAACGAGGCAGTTCTCCATGTTCAAGTCGCTTATCCTTCTTGCCGCTCTTTCCACGCCGCTTGCCGGCTGCTTGCAGGACCCCGCGTCGCGCGGTCTTGCGGGTGCGGCCGCTGGTGCCGTCATCGCCGATGCCACCAAAGGCGACGTCCTTACCGGTGCCGTCATTGGCGGCCTCGCAGGCGCCGCATCCTGCGGGATCAATGTGGGCCTTCCGCCCTGCGCCTCCGGCTATTGATCTGACCGCCCGCGGGCGGTCCTTACCACCACCAAGGACCATCCGGGCCAACCGCCTGGGTGGTCCTTTGTTTTTCGCGCCTTGAGGGGGAACCGCATGTTCAAGAAGATCCTGATCGCCAACCGGGGCGAGATTGCCTGCCGCGTCATCAAGACCGCGCGCAAGATGGGGATCAAGACGGTCGCGGTCTATTCCGATGCCGACCGGGGCGCCCTGCACGTGAAGATGGCCGACGAGGCGGTGCATATCGGCCCGTCCCCCGCCGCGCAGTCCTATATCGTGATCGACAAGATCATGGCAGCGATCCGCCAGTCCGGGGCTGAAGCAGTGCATCCCGGCTATGGCTTCCTGTCGGAAAACATGAACTTCGCTGCCGCGCTGGAAAAGGAAGGCGTCGTTTTCATCGGCCCGCCTTCGCCGGCAATTGAAGCGATGGGCGACAAGATCACCTCGAAGAAACTGGCGATGGAGGCCGGGGTCAGCACGGTTCCCGGCTACATGGGCCTGATCTCTGACGCGGCCGAGGCCGTGCGTATCGCCAACCAGGTTGGCTATCCGGTGATGATCAAGGCGTCGGCCGGCGGCGGCGGCAAAGGCATGCGCATCGCCTGGAACGACGCCGAGGCCGCCGAGGGCTTTCAGTCGTCAAAGAACGAGGCAGCCGCCAGCTTTGGCGATGACCGCATCTTCATCGAGAAGTTCGTGACCCAACCCCGCCACATCGAGATCCAGGTGTTGGCCGACAGCCATGGCAACTGCGTCTACCTGCACGAACGCGAATGCTCGATCCAGCGCCGGAACCAGAAGGTCATCGAAGAGGCGCCCTCGCCGTTCCTGGATGAAGCCACCCGAAAGGCGATGGGCGAACAGGCCTGCGCTTTGGCGAAAGCGGTCGGATACACCAGCGCGGGCACCGTCGAATTCATCGTCGACGGCAACCGCAACTTCTATTTCCTGGAAATGAACACCAGGTTGCAGGTCGAACATCCGGTGACCGAACTGATCACTGGCGTCGATCTGGTCGAACAGATGATCCGCGTCGCTGCCAAAGAGCCGCTGCCCTTCGCGCAGAAAGACCTCAGGATCAACGGCTGGGCGATGGAATCCCGCCTTTACGCCGAAGACCCCTACCGCAACTTCCTGCCCTCGATCGGGCGTTTGACCCGCTACCGCCCCCCGACAGAGGGCGGCACCGGCGTCGGCATTGTCCGCAACGATACCGGCGTCTTCGAGGGCGGCGAGATCAGCATGTTCTACGACCCGATGATCGCCAAGCTTTGCACCTGGGCCCCGACCCGTGCCGAAGCCATCGAAGAAATGCGCCTGGCGCTGGATACATTCGAGGTTGAAGGCATCGGCCACAACCTGCCCTTCGTCGGCGCGGTGATGGACCATCCGCGCTTTGTCAGCGGCAACATCACCACCGCCTTCATCGCCGAGGAATATCCCGACGGCTTCAAGGGCGCGACCCTGGCGGAGGGCGTGCTGGTCCGCGTCGCCGCCGCCGCCGCCGCGATGAACCGCGTCGCCGAGATTCGCCGCACCCGGATCTCCGGCACCATGGACAACCACGAACGCCGGGTCGGCGATGCCTGGGTGGTTTCCCTGCAAGGCACCGAGCACGCAGTCACCATTGCCGCCGACCACGACGGATCGACCGTCACCTTCGCCGATGGCACCGCGCTTCGCGTCACCTCCGACTGGACCCCGGGCCAGCCGCTTGCCCGGTTGAACGTGGGCGGCCAGCCGATCGCGCTGAAGGTTGCCAAGATCCCGATGGGCTTTCGCGTTCGTCTGCGCGGCGCCGACCTCAAGGTCCACGTCCGCACCCCGCGCCAGCATGCGTTGGCAAGCCTGATGCTGGAAAAGGCCGCGCCGGACACGTCGAAATACCTGCTGTGCCCGATGCCGGGGCTGGTGGTGAAGATCAATGTGGCCGAGGGGGACGTGGTGCAAGAAGGTCAGGCGCTTGCCACGGTCGAGGCGATGAAGATGGAAAACATCCTCAAGGCCGAGAGGCGGGGCGTGGTCAAGGCGGTCCGGGCCAGCGCCGGCGCAAGCCTGCGGGTCGACGATGTCATCCTGGAGTTCGAGTGATGTCACCGGCCCGCGGGATTACGCTCCAGCATCTCCTGCCGCCTCAGCGGCAGCTTGTCGATGGCCGCCGTAATCTCGCGAACGTCCCAGGGCAGGGGTTTTCTGACCACCGGCCGCAGGTCCTTGTCCATGATGACCAGCGAGAATCCGCGCGGGCGCAGCTTTTGCCGCCACTCGCTGCGGGCCTCGGGGTCGGTGTCGGTGACAACGATCACGTCGCGCTCCTCCAGCGCCGGATAGGCGCGGGCCAGCAGGTCCATCTGCCGGATGAAGTTCGGATCGTTCGGGGAATCCGCGAAAACTGCGACGGGCCGCTTCAGGTACATCTGGTCGGCGAGGACGACCTCGGCCGCAGGCAAAGGGCCAAAAGCCGGGGGATCGACCGCTGCGCCCTCGGCCAGTGCGGCGAAGGGCAGAAGGGCTGCGAAAACAACTGCGTGCAAGGGTCTCATCGGGCCTCTCTTTCCATTGCATATAGGCGCAAGCGCGGAAATTCAAAAGGGACGATGCGACGCATCGGTCAGGGGACAGCATGAGCGACGATCTGAAAACCTGGGCGGTGCTGGCCGCGAAGGATCTGAAGGGCGCCAGCCCGGACAGCCTGACCTGGAACACGCTGGAAGGGATCGCGGTCAAGCCGCTTTACACCGCCGCCGATACCGACGGGCTGGCCCATATGGACAGCCTGCCGGGGCTTGCCCCCTTCACCCGTGGCGTGCGCGCGACAATGTATGCCGGGCGTCCCTGGACGATCCGCCAGTACGCCGGGTTTTCCACCGCCGAAGCCTCGAACGCCTTCTACCGCAAGGCACTTGCGGCGGGACAGCAGGGCGTTTCGGTGGCCTTCGACCTTGCCACCCACCGGGGCTATGACAGTGACCATCCGCGCGTTGTGGGCGATGTCGGCAAGGCCGGAGTGGCGATCGATTCAGTCGAGGACATGAAGATCCTCTTCGACGGTATCCCGCTGGAAAAAGTCAGCGTTTCCATGACGATGAACGGTGCGGTGATTCCGGTTCTGGCCAGCTTCATCGTTGCGGGTGAGGAACAGGGCGTTCCCCGCGCAGCGCTTTCAGGCACCATCCAGAACGACATCCTGAAAGAGTTCATGGTGCGCAACACCTATATCTACCCGCCCGAACCCTCGATGCGGATCGTGGCGGATATCATCGAATACACCGCTGCCGAGATGCCGAAGTTCAACTCGATCAGCATCTCCGGCTACCACATGCAGGAAGCCGGGGCGAACCTGGTACAGGAGCTGGCCTTCACCCTTGCCGACGGCCGGGAATACGTCAAAACCGCCATCGCGCGCGGCATGGACGTTGACGATTTCGCCGGGCGGCTGAGCTTTTTCTTCGCCATCGGCATGAATTTCTTCATGGAAACCGCCAAGCTCCGCGCCGCGCGGCTGCTCTGGCACCGGATCATCGCCGAGTTCGGCGCGAAGAAACCCGGCTCGCTGATGCTGCGCACCCATTGCCAGACCTCTGGCGTCAGCCTTCAGGAACAGGACCCGTACAACAACGTCGTCCGCACCGCGTATGAGGCGATGGCCGCGGTCCTTGGCGGCACCCAATCCTTGCACACCAACGCTCTGGACGAGGCGATTGCGCTCCCCTCTGACTTTGCCGCCCGCATTGCGCGCAATACCCAACTGATCCTGCAAGAAGAAACCGGCATCACCCATGTCGTCGACCCGCTGGCAGGCAGCTACTATGTCGAAAGCCTGACCGACCAGATGGCGACCGAAGCCTGGAAGATCATCCAAGAGGTCGAGGGCATGGGCGGCATGACCAAGGCCGTCGCCACCGGCATGCCGAAGCTTCGGATCGAGGAATCCGCCGCCCGCCGTCAGGCGATGATCGACCGGGGCGAAGAGGTGATCGTCGGGGTCAACAAGTACAGGTTGGACAAGGAAGACCCGATCGACATCCGCGACATCGACAACGTGGCAGTGCGCGAGGCGCAGGTGGCCAAACTCGCCGTCATCCGCGCCTCCCGTGATCCGGCGCGGGTCAATGCGGCCCTGGCCGACCTGACCCGCCATGCATCCGAAGGCGGCAACCTGCTTGCAGCGGCGGTCGAGGCCGCCCGCGCACGCGCAACCGTGGGGGAAATCAGCATGGCGATGGAAAAAGTGTTCGGCCGCCACCGGGCCGAGGTCAAGACCCTCGCCGGGGTCTATGGCGCGGCCTATGAGGGTGACGCGGGCTTTGCCCGCATCCAAGAGGATGTCGAGGCCTTTGCCGAAGCCGAAGGCCGCCGTCCGCGGATGCTGGTCGTCAAGATGGGCCAGGACGGCCACGACCGCGGTGCCAAGGTCATCGCCACCGCCTTTGCCGATATTGGTTTCGACGTCGACGTGGGCCCCTTGTTCCAGACCCCGGAAGAGGCCGCGCAGGACGCCATCGACAACGACGTCCATGTCATCGGCATCTCCAGCCAGGCCGCCGGCCACAAGACCCTTGCCCCGAAGCTGATCGAGGCGCTGAAGGCCGCGGGGGCAGGGGATATTCTGGTCATCTGCGGCGGCGTCATCCCGCAGCAAGACTATGACTTCCTGAAATCCGCCGGGGTGAAGGCGATCTTCGGGCCGGGCACCAACATTCCCGAAGCCGCGAAAGAGATACTCGACCTGATCCGCGCCGCACGCGCCTGAACCGTCGCGTGGGGGGCTTCTGCCAGCGGCCTCCCCCAGAGCGTCTGGAAAAAAGAGCAAATGCGATTGCTCTTTTCCAGAATACCTGCGCCGAAGGCTTCCGCCGCAGCCGCAGGCGGAGCAACTTGGCCCCCCGTCAATTCGGCAGCGTGACTGTCGGGGGCGGATTACAGCTCGGTCTCGCCGTTCGGCCCGGGCAGGAAGTCCGGTCTTGGCAAGATCGGCTCGCTGCGCCGGATCAGGATGTCGCCGTTCGGCAGCATCACCGGGGCGTCGTAATTGCGGAAATCGCCGATCATCGCAATCAATTGCTGGAACTTCGGTCCCAGCTCCCTCAGCGCGGGTTCCAGGTCGGACAGGGCCTTGCTCATCTCGTCCAGCGCGGGTTCCATCTCGGTCATCAACCCGCGGAGCAACAGCTTCGCGCCTTCTTCCATCAGGCTGAAGCCGTCAGCATCAGCATCAGCCTCAGACTTGGGCGCACGATCAATATCCTGCGCAAACGCAGGAGCAGCCGCGACGCAAAGGACAAGCATGAGTCTCATTCTCTTAATATGCGATTGCCACCCCGAAAATTCAAATCACATCTGGCAGATCGATCGTCACCGGGAAGTGGTCGGACGCCTGCAAGAGCGCCTCGCGCAACTCGGGCACTTCCACGACGTGCGGATCGTTGAACGGGTGCCAGATGCGCCAGTCCGGGTTCTTCGCCGCCAGATCGGGCGAAACCATGATGAAATCCAGCAGCGCCTCGAAGTAGCGCTTTTGCGGCGCAAGGTAGAACCGCGCCGTGGTCGGCGCCATGGCAACGCGGCTTTGCAGCGCCATCGCGGCATGTGGATCGTAAAGGCGCAGGCTATCGTCCGGCACCGTGCCCAGCACGATTTCCACCCCGGAATGGCCGAACAGCTTTTCGAACTCGTCCAGGCCCGGACCATCGTTGAAGTCGCCCATCACGATCAGGCTGTCCTTCGACGCCAGATGCCCTTCGACCCGCTGCCGCAGCCACAGGCATTGCGCCAGAAGCTTGCGGCGGTTTTCGATCGACAGCCGGATCTGCGCCTCGCGCCCGGTCACGCCGTAGGGATTCTTCGATTTCGCATGAACGCCGATCAGCCGGAATTCGGTGCCACTGGTCGTCGTCGCGGCCAGTTCCAGCGGGGGTTTCGAGAAGGTGATCGTCTCGAAGACGCTGTCGTTATCAAGATCATAGCGGAAGGTTCCATCGAACCGCGGCGCATCGGTGGATCCGTGCTTGCCCACCGTGTTCCCGATGGGATCGTGCCGCAGGCTCAACCGGTCGGGGTCGTAAAGGCAGGCGATCTCTTGTTCGGTGTCCGAGGCATAGCCGATCAGCGCCTTGGAGGTGCGCAGACCGAAGTGACGGGCAAAGCGTTCCAGCGCTGTGACGGTCGACCGACGGCCGTTGGTGTCCGGCGCCTCGATGATCATCACTGCATCGGCGTTCAGCGCGGTAAAGACAATGCCAAGCGCGCCCAACTGCTCGCCGCGGGTGATCTTGTAGCGGGCAGAGGGTTTGTCGTCGGCGCGCATCCGTCCCAGATCGTCGAACAGATTGTTGAACCACTCGACATTGTAGGTCGCCAGCCGCAGGGGCGGTGGTCGAAGATCTGCGGTCACGCCGCCTCCCTGGCCGAGATTTCCTTCCAGGCCTCGTTGATCAGCTGCAGCCGCCGTTGCGCCAGTTTCATCGCTTCGGGCGGGACGCCACGGGCCTGCATCACATCGGGATGGGTGTCGCGGACCAGCGCTTTCCAGGCCTTGCGCGCCTCGGTCCGCGTTGCGCCGCGCTTCAGGCCAAGCACGTCATAGGGATCCCGCGGCGCGCCTTCCACAAGGCGCGACCGGACGATGCGAAAGCAGGCTTCATCCACCCCGAAAGCGTCGGCGACGTGGCCAAGAAACGCATCCTCGCCCGCGTGATAGGACCCGTCGGCAATGGCGATCTGGAATAGCGCCTCAAGGATGTCGACCAGCACGTGGTGGTCATCGGCGCAGATGCGGCGGCCTTCGGGGTTGAACAGGCGACCGATCTTCCGCGCATAGACATCAAAGCCCGCCACGTCCTGCCGGGCCAGGTTGAAAACCCGCGCGGCATGGGCCTCTTCGCCTTCGGGGAAAGTGAAGATGCGGCGGAAGGCGGTCACCTCGTCGCGGGTGACGGTGCCGTCGGCCTTGGCCATCTTGGCGCCCAGAGCCAGAACCGCGATGGTGAAGCCCACCGACTGCTCGGCCGCCGAGCCTCCTCTCAGCCGGTCGAAGACAACCGACAAAGGCTCGCCTTTGGCGAGGGATGAAAGGGCGTCGGCAATGCGGGTCCAAATCGACATGATGCAGCGATCTTAGCCGCCCCCGCGCAGGATGTCAGAGGAATTTCTGCACCCGCGAAAGGTTGATCGACAGGTGAGTCCTGCCGCCCACCCCGTGGCCCTACGGCCCGCAAAGCCAATTGCCCGAGGGAAACCGGTCCGATCACGCCCTGCAGCGACTGCCGGCACTTCCCTGATGCGGTCCGGTGGCGGCGTTTGGTCGCAGGGCGGATCAGGACAGGATCAGCGGCCCTAGCGGCGTGTCAATCGTGGCCCGCAGGGTGACAACCGGGCCTTCCGTCACAGTGACGCGGGGGTCGGTCAGCCGGCCGGCCAACGCGGCACGCAGCGCCGCAGAGCTTGGGTGGGCTATTTCCAGCCGTGCCAGCCGCAGGCCGGTTTCAGGCAGGGCGCGGGCCGGGTGCGCCGCACCTTCCCACTGGATCAGCCCTGGAAAGCCGCCATCGAACGGCAATCGACCGTCGTCCGGCACCGCCATCCGCCAGCGATAGTCGCCACGTTGCAGCGCCATTGGCTTGCCGATCCCGACCGGCCCCAGCGCCAGTTCGGCCGTAAGGTCATCGCAACCCGCGACCCAGTTCTTCAGCCGGGGCGATCCGGTGAAGCGGTCCATGTCGAACCAGCGGGGGCGGCCCGGGGCAGGGGCATCGGGATCGACCGCAATCACTTCAAGATACAGGTCTCCAAGTCCCAGCAGCCGGTTGTGGGTGCCCATGAGCGGGTGCTTGCCCCCGCCCGCCATTGTCACGCCCAGCAGCTTTTCGACCGCGGCCACCCCTTCCTCCAGCCGCCCGGCCACTACGGCCAGATGATCCAGCCGCAGCATCAGGCGGCCATGGTCACGAGGGTCGATGCCTTCAGCGCCACCGCCAGCGACTGGAACCGGGCCTGCGCCACTTCGCCGAACAGCCCGCCACCGGCGGCGGTCAACTCCAGTTCCAGCACCCGCTTCTTCGCCTGCCAGATCAGTCGCCCGGCCTTTGCCGGATCCCCGACCGAGAACATCGCCCCGAAGCGCATGGCCTTGCCCAACACTTCCGCGGCCTGAATTTCGTCCTCGGACAACAGCCTGAACATCGGTTCCAGCCGCGAGCCGGACCGGCTGTTCTTGTAGCGGTGCAGAAGCGCCAGGCCCAGGAACACCCGCCCGGGGTGGTCAAGCCCGCCAAGGTTGGCGCGGGTGGCGTTGTCGAAACAGGCCTCGGCCCGGAAATCGGGGTGGGCGCGCCAGGTGGTGTCGTGCAGCAGGCAGGCGGCCTTGATCAGCCGCAACTGGTCTTTCTCGGCGTCGGGAAACAGTGGCAGCAGGAAATCGAACAGCTTCTTGCCAAAGCCGGGGATGCGGGCTTGCACCACTTCGGCCATCCGCGCCGCCTCGATCAGGGGATCGCGGGCCCGCAGCTTTTCCGGCATGTGCTCGTACAGCATCCCCTCGCGGATGCCATAGGCCGACACATCGATCTCCGACGGGTCGAATTGCGCCACCAGCTCGCGCAGCACCTCGCAGGCCAGCGGCACCAGTTCCATGCGCTCGGCGCTTGTTCCTGTCCTTCCCCGCAAGACCGGCAGATCGGCCACAGCCAGCCAGTCAAGGGTGTCGTCCAGACCCTTCGGCGTCATCCGGTATTCATGCAGCACCGTCAGCGGGTAGTTCCGCCGTTCCATGTCGAGCCGGGCAATCACCCGCCAGCTGCCGCCGACCAGATAGATGCGCTCGCCCTTCGATTTCAGCACCGATTGTGCATCTTTCAGCACCTTGGCGATATGGGCGCGGCGCTCTTTCTGGTCGGAAGACACCTGCAGCAGCCGGAACGGGCCCAGCGGGGTGGAGACGCGCTTGCCCACCTTTCCGTCGCTGATCCGCGCCAGCTCCATCGAGTTGCCGCCGATGTCGCAGACGATCCCCTTGGCATCCGGCCAGCCCAGCAGCACGCCTTGCGCCGAAAGCCGCGCCTCTTCGTCGCCGTCGATGACGTGCAGCTTCAGGCCGGTCTCGCGCAGCACTTCGGCCTGAAACTCCGGCCCGTCCGTCGCTTCGCGCATGGCGGCGGTGGCGACCACGGTCAAGGGATTGATCGCCATCCCCTCGGCCAGCAGCGCGAAGCGCCGCAGCGCCGACAGTGCCCGGACCCGGCCTTGCGGGTTCAGTTGCCCGGTTTCCGCCAGACCTTTGCCCAGACCGCACATGATCTTTTCGTTGTAGAAATAGGCAGGGCTGCGCGCCGCGCCGTCGAACACCACCATCCGGACCGAGTTCGAGCCGACGTCGATCACCCCGACGCGGGACAGGGCGCGAACGGACGGGTCATTGAACAACGGGCGGCCAAACGGCCCTTCGTTGTCGTCTTCGTCATAGTCCGAGGGTCTGGGTCCATCAGGTGCCATGGCAGAATCCCCCTCATACGCGCAGGCCGCACCATGCCGCCCACAGGACAGCGGGTCAACACTGCGCGTCCCTTGCAACCGTTGTGCCTGCACGAGAACAGCGGCACCGCGAACAGTTTCTTCCCGCCGCGAATGACAAGGTCTGCAACGGACAGCCCGGACCTGAGCGCTGCATTTTGGGCCTACCCGGCCCAGAGAAAGACGCTCTGCCGGCGGACGGCGCGGTGGGAGGTTGCCCGGAGGATACCCCGGGCATCACTGTGCGGCGGTGGCACCTGCGGCGTCGTCGTCCTTCACCGACACAAGGCGCGGCGCGTCCTTGGCCCCGGCGGTGCCTCGCCCGGACAGAGACGGGTTTTCCATGAAGAACTGGTGGCAGTTGAACAGCTTGCCATTCTGCGGCGCCAGATCGCGGTGATCGCTTCCATCCGGTGCCAGCACCCAGCTTTGCGCCTCGTCCGCCAGGTTCGCGGCCATGATCTGGCTTAGGATCTGGCTTTTCACGGTCGGGTTATGCGCCTCGACCAGGGTTTCCACCCGCCGCGTGAGGTTCCGCCCCATCCAGTCGGCCGAGGAGAAGAACACCCGCGCGTTCTTGGCCGGCAGCGAGTGGCCGTTGCCAAAGCAGACGATACGGGAATGCTCCAGAAACCGCCCGACGATGGATTTGACGCGGATGTTCTCGCTTAGCCCCTTCACGCCGGGGCGCAGGCCGCAGATGCCCCGGATCACCAGGCTGATCTTCACCCCGGCCTGCGACGCCGCATAAAGCGCGTCGATCACGTCGGGCTCGATGACCGAATTCATTTTCGCCCAGATTTCCGCAGGCCGCCCGGCGCGGGCATTCCCCGCCTCGGCGGCGATCAGTTCCAGAAGCCGGGGCTTGAGGGTGATCGGGCTGATGGCAAGGTTCTCCAGCCCCTCGGGCTGCACGTAGCCGGACAGGTAGTTGAAGACCTTGGTCGCATCACGGCCCAAAGCTGCATCGCAGGTGAAGAACGACAGGTCGGTATAGATGCGCGCGGTGATCGGGTGATAGTTGCCGGTCCCGTAATGGGTATAGGTGACCAGATGGTCCCCTTCGCGCCGGACGACCGTGCTGATCTTGGCATGGGTCTTGTAGTTGACGAAACCATAGACGACATGCGCCCCGGCCCGTTCCAGACGGCGGGACTGGCGGATGTTGGCGGCCTCGTCGAAACGGGCCTTCAGTTCCACGAGTGCCGTTACCGACTTTCCGGCCTCCGCCGCCTCGCACAGCGCCGAAACGACGGGGCTGTCCCAACTGGTGCGATACAGCGTCTGCTTGATCGCCAGCACGTTCGGATCGCGCGCCGCCTGCTCCAGAAAGCGGATCACCATGTCGAAAGTCTCGTAAGGGTGATGCAGCAGCATATCCTTCTGCCGGATCGCGGCAAACAGGTCGTCGTCGTGATCCTGCACCCGTTCCGGCACACGGGGGGTAAAGGGCGGCCACATCAGGTCCTTGCGGCTGGGCAGGATCAATTCCTTCAGGTCGGCCACACCCAGCAGACCCTTGACCTCGACCACCTCGTCTTCGGTGACGGCAAGTTCCTCCATGATCAGTGCCCGCAGCGATTCCGGTGCGCCGGCACTCATCTTCAGGCGGATGACCTCGCCCCGGCGGCGACGCTTCAGCGCGGTCTCGAACTCGCGGACCAGATCCTCGGCCTCGTCCTCGACTTCAAGGTCGCTGTCGCGCAGCACGCGAAAGCTGCAATGGCCCTTGTCGGAATAGCCGGGGAACAGCATTCCCAGATGCAGGAGAAGCAACTCTTCCAGCGGCAGGAACCGCAGTTCGCCGGTCTTGCCGGGCAAGGGCACGAAGCGGGCAATCTGCTGCGGGATCGGCAGCAGCGCCTTCAGGCTGCGATGGTCCGATCGCCGCTCAAGTTCCAGCGCCAGCGAAAAGCCGGTGTTGGGGATGAAGGGGAACGGATGGGCCGGGTCGATGGCAAGCGGCGACAGGACCGGAAAGACGTTGTTCAGGAAATGCGCTTCAAGATGCTTCAGGTCACGCGCCGTCAGCTTTGAGCGCGGGACGATGCTGATGCCTTCGGCCTCCATCTCGCGCCGCAGGCGGTTGAACGTGGCTTGCTGTGTCTGCATCAGGCTACGGGCATCGGCGTTGATCAGCTGCAGCTGTTCCGCCGGGCTGCGCCCATCTTCGGACAAGGTGGCGTTGCCGGTGCGGACCAGTGCGCGCAAGCCCGCCACGCGGACCATGTAGAACTCGTCGATGTTGGTCGCCGAGATCGAAAGAAAGCGCAGCCGCTCCAGCAACGGAACCGCCGGGTTTGCCGCCTCTTCCAGAACGCGCCAGTTGAAGGCCAGCCAACTGAGCTCGCGGTTGAAGAAACGCGCCGGCCCGGCGGTTTCGGCAAAGGGCAGCTCCACCGGGACGGGGAAGGGCGACTTCAGGAAATCAGCTTGGGTCATGGCCGGGTTATGCCGCGCATCTCGTGACAGGATTGTGACACTGTTTCACCCGTTCTCCACCCTGTCCAGAACCTCTCCCGCCAGCGCCCGCGTGACCGGGCGGCCAAGCGCCAGCGCATGGGAATCCAGCGCCGCCACCAGTGCCCGCGCAGCCCCGACTGACCGGGGCATCCGGCTGACCAGATAAGGGATCAGGTTCGGCGCCACCGCGACCTGACGGTCAGCGAACAGCTTGATCAGAACGGCAGACAGAAGCCCATCGTCGGGGGAGTCCAGCCGCGCCACCTGTGCGGTCTGAAGCCGGCTGAGCAGATCCGGCAGCTGCAAGCCCCAGTCGCGCGGCGGGGCAGGGGCGGTCAGCAAAAGCGCGCCTCCGGCCGTGACCACATTGTGCAGGTGGAACAGCGCCGCCTCTGCCGCGCCAATCTCTTGCGCATCCTCGACCGCGACGGATCTTCCGGCCAGTGCTGCGATGTCGACCCCGGCCAGCGCGCTTGCCTGCAGGATCACCGCGCCCGTGGCTTCGGCCCAGACATGCGCCAGATGAGTCTTGCCCGACCCCTCCGGCCCGATCAGCAGCAGCTTGTGGCCGGGCCAGTCACGCCACCCCTCGACCGCCTGCAGCGCAAGCGCATTCGACGGGGCAACGAAGAAATCCGCACGCGTCAAAGCCTCGGTCCCGGGCAGATCGAAGGCCAGCTGGCGGGTCACGTCGACGCCCCACCCCCATCACTGGCCCCATCCTTCGCCCCATCCTTTGCCCCGTCACCGCCTGCCGCCTTCCGGCTGCGCCTTGGCCGGGGGGAGGGCTCGGGCGCCGGGGCGACTTCGCCCCGCGCGACGGCGCCGCGAAACAGCAGGCTCGCCTGATACTGTTCGACCCCGAAGCGCGTCAGCACCCCGATGGCCGCCGCGACCGGCACAGCGATCAGCATGCCGACAAAGCCGAACACCGACCCGAAGGCCGACAGCGCGAAGAGCAGCCAGACCGGATGCAGCCCCACCGACTTGCCGACCAGTTTCGGCGTCAAGACGTTGCCCTCGATAAACTGGCCAAGCGCGAAGATCCCCGCGATGATGCCGATCTGCACCCAGTCGCCCCAGAACTGGAACAGCGCCAGCGCCACCGCCAGCGTGCCGCCGATGATCGATCCGACATAAGGAATGAAGGTGATCGCCCCGGCAATCGCCCCCACGACCAGCCCGAACTGCAAGCCCGCCGCCATCAGCGCAACGGCATAGAACGTCCCCAGCATGATGCAGACCGACACCTGTCCGCGCACGAACCCAGCCAGCACCACGTCAATCTCGCGCGCAAGGCGGCGAATGGTCGGCGCATGGTCCAATGGCAGCATCGCGTCGATCCGCGCTACCATCTCGTCCCAGTCCAGCAGCAGATAGAACGCCACCACCGGCACCACCACGATGAAGACGATGGCCGAGATTACCCCAAGGGCGGAAGAAAGCAGCCCATTGGCCAGTTCGGCCCCGCGTGACTGAATGGTGGCCCCGATCTCGGCCAGGGTCTGGCGGATGGTCGAGGTGCTGTCGGCCAGTTCCGGAAACCGCTCGAGCAGGAAACCCTGCAGACGCTTTGCGATGTCGGGTGCCGCATTGACCAGCGCCGTCAGCTGGTTGACCAGCGTCGGGATCACCGCAAGAACCAAAAGGATCGCTAGCATCAGCGCCACAAGCGAAATCAGCGTCGTGGCCGCCACCCGGCTCATCCCGGCGCGCCCCAGCCGGTCGGCCACGGGATCAAGGAAATAGGCGATCGCCCCGCCGACAAGGAACGGCAAGAGCACATCGCCAAGGAACCAGAGAAGCAGCATGAAGACTGCGGCAGCGATGCCCCAATAGCGGATCTGGTCACGGTTCGGCAGGGCCATGGCGGGTTCCTTGACGTTCGCCACACATATCGCCGCTGCCGCGCCCCGGCGCAAGGGGAGCGGGCTGCGCCTGCCCTTTTGCAAGCACCGCGCCTGCACTCGGCGCGGACAAGGTCTGGAACTTGCTACCCACCGCCGGGCAGGTCCTGACCTACCCCTGTCCGTCGGTGGAAGCCTTCAACGAGTGACCCTTGCTGAACCGCGCCGGGCTTTCCGGAGGCTGATTTCGGTTAGCATGATGGCGCGTTGCGCTAATGCCGGGCCAGGCAACTGCTCCGGCTTTTCTTGCTACAGAGGTGGAAAACCAGTGCCGCGCGGCATCCAAACTGTGCTATGAGCATTCCCTGGGCAGCACTTGGGAGGGAAACTGCGATGACGACTGAACTCACCTATCTTGCCTTGACGGCGATGCTGACTGCGGCCTTGTGGATTGTCTATATTGCCTGCCAGGTCCAAACCAACGGCTTCCTCAGCCCGCAAGACTACGTCGATCCGGAGCCGCGCCCGGTTCCCCTCTGGGGCAAGCGCGCCCACCGCGCCTATCTCAATGCTGTGGAGACTTTTGCGCCGTTTGCTGCTTTGGTCTTGATCATCCACGTCACCAGCCAGTCCAATGGCACAACTGCATTCCTGACCATGGCCTTTTTCTGGCTGCGCCTTATCCACGCAGTGGTTTACTGGTTTGCAGTGCCTTACGTGCGCACCATTGTCTTCACTCTGGGCTTTCTCTGCGTCGTCGGCTTGTTCTGGCAGGTGGTGACCTGAAGGCCCGGGAACCCAGTGCAGAGCTCACGCATCACCTGACGCGCTGGTTGAGGGTGGTTATCAGGTGGGGTCACTTCCATGGGCAAAAGGTATCCGGAGTTACCGGGCTGAGAATTTCCAGTCCTTGAGGTGTCAGTGGGCGTATATGAGGTCATGGGTAATGATCAGGCCGGTCACTCGGTCTGTTCTACTGGAATAGACCCAGACGCGCTTTTTTGGGATGGCCCGAGCCGATGCGCCAGCTATTCTTGGAGTACAGAGGCGATCAATCGATCGGGGGAGCAAGTCATAAGGTATCCTATTGTTGTGCTCTCCTACCCTTAACGCCCCCCTAACACCCACACGCAACCCCTTGAAATCCCTCACCCCAGCCCCGCTGCCCACCGTGGACAGAAGCGGAGGTCCCTTGCGGCCCGCCACCGCCCGTGCCAGCCTTCCCCCATGCCCCGCAACGCCCGAAAGGGTCTCCCCCCCCTCGCTGCCTTGCCTGCCCTCACCGAAGCCGCTAGGAAACCCGGGACCCCATCGCCAAAGGCCTTCCCATGCGTCTGACCCGCTACTTCCTTCCCGTCCTCAAGGAAAACCCCGCCGAGGCGCAGATCGTCTCGCACCGCTACATGCTGCGGGCGGGCATGATCAAGCAGCAGGCGGCGGGGATCTACTCCTGGCTGCCGCTGGGCCTGCGGGTCCTGCGCCGGATCGAGGCCATCGTGAACGAGGAACAGGAACGCGCGGGCCACATCCCCCTGCTGATGCCGACCCTCCAGCCCGCCGACCTCTGGCGCGAAAGCGGGCGGTATGACGACTACGGGCAGGAGATGCTGCGGATCAAGGACCGGCAGGACCGCGAGATGCTGTACGGCCCGACCAACGAGGAGATGATCACCGACATCTTCCGCGCCCACGTCAACAGCTACAAAGACCTGCCGCTGACCCTCTACCACATCCAGTGGAAGTTCCGTGACGAGATGCGGCCCCGCTTCGGCATCATGCGGGGGCGCGAGTTCCTGATGAAGGACGGCTACAACTTCGACGTGGACCGCGATGCAGCACTCCACGCCTATAACCGGCACATGGTCAGCTATCTGCGGACCTACGAACGCATGGGCCTGACGGCGATCCCGATGCGGGCGGCCTCTGGGCCCATCGGCGGGGACAACACGCATGAGTTCCTCGTGCTGGCCCAGACGGGCGAGTCCGAGGTCTTCTACGACGACCGGGTGACCGGCCTGAAGCTTGGCCAGCGCGACATCGACTATGACGACCGCGCCCAGGTCGCCAAGGTCTGCGAGGAGTTCACCACCCTTTACGCCCGCACCGACGAGACGCACGATCAGGCGGTGTTCGATCAGGTCCCGGAGGCGCACCGCAAGGTTGGCCGGGGCATCGAGGTCGGGCAGATATTCTATTTCGGCACCAAGTACTCCGAAGCGATGGGCGCTGAGGTGACCACCGCCGAGGGCGGCCGCGTGCCGGTCGAGATGGGGTCGCACGGGATCGGAGTATCCCGCCTTCTGGGCGCGATCATCGAGGCCAGCCACGACGACAAGGGGATCATCTGGCCGGAAGGCGTCACGCCGTTCCCGGTCGGCATCGTGAACCTGAAGCAGGGCGATACTGCCGCGGATGCGGCCTGCGAGGGGCTTTACAAGGCGTTGAAGGCCAAGGGGCTGGAAGCGTTGTACGACGACCGCGACGAACGGGCCGGGGCAAAGTTCGCGACGATGGACCTGATCGGCCTGCCCTGGCGGATCACTGTCGGGCCACGCGGCCTTGCGAATGGGGTGGTTGAACTGACCAGCCGCCGGACCGGCGTCAGTGAGGAAATGACCCCCGAAGCCGCCGTCGACCGCGTGGCGCAGATCTACGCGGGGGTCTGATCCCCGGAGCCGGCGGATTGCCGCCGGTTGCCTTGACCTTTGCGTTCTGCTGACCACCTTACGTCCCGAACCAATAGATTGGAAACATCATGGACTATCGCCGCCTTGGAAAATCGGGTCTGAAGGTCAGCGAGTTTTCCTTCGGCTCCTGGGTCACCTTCGCCAAGCAGGTGGACCTGTCCCCGGCCAAGGCCTTGCTGACGGCCGCCTATGACGCGGGCATCAACTTCTTTGATAACGCCGAAGGCTATGAGGCTGGGAAATCCGAGCTGGTAATGGGTCAGGCGATCCAGGAATTGGGCTGGAGCCGGGACAGCTATGTCGTCTCGTCCAAAGTGTTCTGGGGCGGGGAAAAGCCGACGCAGCGGGGCCTGTCGGCCAAGCATGTGACCGAGGCCTGCCACGCCGCGCTGAAACGGCTGCGCGTCGATCACCTTGACCTTTACTTCTGCCACCGGCCCGACATCGACACCCCGATCGAGGAAACCGTTCGGGCGATGCACAATCTGGTCGTGCAGGGCAAGGTCCTCTACTGGGGAACCTCTGAATGGTCGGGCCAGCAGATCACCGAGGCGCATCTGGTGGCGCGGCGCGACGGGTTGACCCCTCCGGTGATGGAGCAGCCGCAATACAACCTCTTCGAGCGTGACAAGGTCGAGCGGGACTATCTGCCGATCTATGACACCTTCGGCCTTGGAACTACGATCTGGTCGCCGCTGGCGTCGGGGCTTCTGACAGGGAAATACAATGACGGCGTCCCCCAGGACAGCCGGGCGGCCCTGCCGGGCTATGAGTGGCTGCGCGACATCATCGAAGGGCCGAAGGGCCGCCGTCGGGTCAAGCAGGTGAAGGAACTGGCCAATCTTGCAGATCAGGCGGGGATGCCGATCCACCACCTGGCGCTTTTGTGGTGCCTGCAGAACCCGCATGTGTCGACCGTGATCCTTGGTGCCTCGCAATTGTCGCAGCTGACCGACAACCTGGCCGCGCTGGGCCGGAAGGCGGCGATGACGCCAGACCTGATGACCGCTATCGAAGGCGTGGTGCAGAACCGCCCCGAACCGCCGCAGCGTTTCTGAAGCGGCGACGGCAGGGGATCTGCCCCTGACGTGGGGTCGGGCTGGTGGCGCATGGCCTGATCTCCCGGGTCGTGCGATCATCTTTTCCCAAGATGCTCCTGACAGACTGAGCCCATGACCCTGCCCACCGATCATTACAAATTGACCAGGCGCGAGCTGTCGCTGCACGAGCTTCTTGCCGACGGGATCGTGCATGCGCTGGCCTTGCTTGCCGGGGTAATCGCGTTTCCATTGCTGCTGTTTCACGCCTTGCAGACCGCGAACGCCGGGACTTTCGTGGCACTTGCGGTCTATGCGGCCGGGTTCTTCCTGCTGTGGGGCTTTTCGCTGGCCCACAACATGACGCCGCCAAGCGCGCTGAAGTGGTTGCTGCGCCGGTTCGACCATTCGATGATCTACGTGATGATCGCCGGAACCTATACCGCGCTGATCCCGCATCTGGAAAACCCGGCCTGGGCCTGGGCACTGGGCCTTGTCGTCTGGACCGGGGCCGCGATTGGGATCATCGTCAAGGTGGTCTTGCCGGGGCGCTATGACCGTCTGTCGATCATGGCTTACATCCTGCTGGGCTGGATCGGTGTGATCGCCATTGGCCCGGTCTCGGCTGCCTTGCCGGAGGAGTCACTGTGGTTGCTGGCCGCAGGCGGGCTGACCTATATCGCGGGTGTGGGGTTCCATGTCTGGCATGCCTTGCAGTTCCAGAACGCGATCTGGCATTCTTTCGTGGCGGTTGCCGCCGGGCTGCACTTTGGCGCTGTCGCGGTGGCCGTGGCTTAGGGAACGTCGGGGCTGGTCCCGACCTACGCCGTCATGACCACCACGAGATTGCCAGGTTTGTGGAAGCTTTCGGCGATGGCATGTGCCTTGGCGATGTCGGCAAAGGGCAGGATCGGGCCAAGAGCCGGGGTGTAGCCCCCGGCCTGATGCAGGGCGAGAAGGCGCCGCATCGACGGCAGGTCATCCTTGTTGGTCCCGGTCAGAACCCGGCGCCCGTCGCGGTTGGGGCGTAGGGCTGATCCCAGCATCTGCGCAAGGTCAGCGGTGATCAGGACAAGCCTGCCCTTCGGTGCCAGAAGCGGCCTTGCCCCCTGCCAGCCAAGCGCGCCCATCACATCGACAATCACATCGAAGGGGCCGGGGGGCGAGCCATTGCGATAATCGGTCACTTCATCCGCGCCCAGCTTTCGCGCAAGGGCATGGTTCGCGGGCGAGGCCGTGGCCGAGACATGGGCGCCTAGGTGGCGGCCGATCTGGACAGCGGCGCCACCGACCGAACCGGTGGCCCCTGCGACCAGAAGCCTCTCTCCGGGCGCGAGTCCGGCGCGGTCGATCAGGAATTCCGCCGCCGTCAGGCCGCCGAAGAAGAAGGCGGCGCCCTCTTCGAAGGTCAGCGTCTCGGGTAGTGGCAGAAGCGGGCCTGCGGCCTTGATCACCAGGAATTCGCGGTGCGACCCGCCCTTGAAGCCGGTCAGGCCAAAGACGCGCTGGCCGGGGGTGAAGGTGGTCACGCCCTGCCCAAGGGCGGCGACCTCTCCGGCAAAGGCCCAGCCAGGGGCGACGCGCGGGCGGCGGAGGCCGATGGCAAGGCGCAGCATGAGGCCGAGGCCACGCGGCACCTTTCCCGACCGCATTCTTGCGTCTCCGGCGGTGACAGGGGCGGCGCGGACGCGGATCAGAACCTCGCCCGCTGCGGGCCTGGGGATGGGCGCATCGGTGATAGCGATGGTTTCAGGTCCGCCATAGGCTGAGTAGCTGGCGATTTTCATGCGGGGACTCCTGATCTGGACGGGGAAAGACTGCGCACGACCCACAGGGCGAAGCGGGCGCTGACCTCGGGCCAGGTGCCGGTCGGGACCTGTACGGCGCGGACCAGAGCCATCAAGACGGGGATGAAGGTGCAGACGGCCAGCGCCAGAACAAGCAGGACCGTCCGCGCAAGAAGGCGGAACATCAGAAACTCCATGGGTAGCGGGTCAGTCCTGGTGAAAGGTGAAGACCTGATCGAGGGGGACGCCAAAGGCGCGGGCGATGCGGAAAGCAAGTTCGAGGGTGGGGGAATACTTGCCGTTTTCGATGGCGAGGATGGTCTGGCGGGTGACGCCGACGCGGTCTGCAAGGTCCTTCTGCGTCATCTCGCCCGCGTCAAAGCGCAGGCGGCGGATGCGGTTTTCGATGCGTCCCCGGGCCATCTCAGGCCCCGTGCCGGTAAAGCCAGAGCTTGACCCCGTCCTTGAAGATCTCGGACCCGGCGCAGAGGGCGAGGATCAGGTTCATCGCCCGGAAGGCACTGGCACCAAGGGCGAGGTCGATGATCACGCCAAGGATGCCGAAGGACAGAAGATACCAGGCCCAGGTCAGCGCGCGGCGTTCGATCTGGTGGTCACGCTCGTCACGGCGGTCGTCTGTCTTCTCGCCGGTCAGGATGGCGTAGACGGTGTGGAAAAGGACAGTGACGGCGACGGCGACGCCGATCGAGACAGCGACCAGAAGCAGGACCGACCGCGCCCAGGTCTGCAGGGCTTCGGGGCTGTCGAAAAGCCCATCGGCCGCCTGGCCGGAGAGCCGCCAGAAGAAGAGGACGGCGACGATCAGGGTGGTGATGAGGCCAGTCAGGGCTTCGCGTTCGCCATAGGGCATTGTGGGTCTCCGTTCTTGCGAAGGGGTATGGTCGGGCGGACCTTAGGTCAAGGATTCATTACATCATGTCAGGAATACCTGACCTTGTTGACCGAAGCCAGGGCGATGCCTAGCGTGGGCTGGCGAAGCGATGGGGGCACGGGATGGCCAAGGCACTGATCACCTGGGGCGGATGGGACGGGCACGAGCCGGACAAGGTCGCCGCGCTTTTCGCTGGCTGGCTGGGGGACGCCGGCTTTGCGGTGACGGTCACCGACACGCTGGCCTGTTTCGACGATCCCGCAGCGCTGGCCGACCTCAGCCTGATCGTCCCGGTCTGGACGATGAGCCGGATCGGCAAGGAGCAGGCCCAGAACGCATGTGCTGCAGTCGCTTCGGGCGTGGGGCTGGCGGGGTGCCATGGCGGCATGTGCGATGCCTTCCGCGAGAACGTGGACTGGCAGTTCATGACCGGCGCACAGTGGGTGGCGCATCCCGGCAATGACGGGGTGGAGTATGGGGTGCGCATCACCTCCAACGATGCCCTGGTTTCGGGGGTGGGGGACTTCGCGGTGAAGACCGAACAGTATTACCTACACATCGATCCGGCGGTGAAGGTCCACGCCGTCTGCGATTTCCCGGTCGTCGAGGGCCCGCATTCGCCGAACGGGCGGGTTGCGATGCCGGTGGTGTTCACCAAGCGCTGGGGGCAAGGCCGGATCTATTACAACGCGCTCGGCCATCATGCTTCGGTGATCGGGACCGGCCCGGCGGCAGAGCTGATGCGGCGCGGGCTGATCTGGGCGGCGCGCTAGGCGAGAAGGGCGCGGACGGCGGCTTTGGCATGCGAGAGTGGCGCCTTGGGGCCGAACATGCGTACCGAGGCCCAAACGCCCTCCAGCAGCAGGAATACCTGTTCCGCCTTGGCGCGGGGCGGCGCAAGGCCCTGATTGCGGGCCCGACGCTCCAGCGCGTCCATCACGCGGGTCTTGACCCCAAGCGCTGCGGCATGGGCCGGATGCGCGGGATCGCCGAACTCTGCCGCAGAGCTTTGGTAGGTACAGCCAAGGCAATGCGCGCGGCTTGCTATGTCGATCATCGCATCGGCATAGGCGGTCAGTGGGGCCGGGCCGTCTTCTGGCGGCAGGGCCGCGTCGAAGCGCGCCTCGGCCCGGTCGATCCAGGCGACGATCAAGGCATCCTTTGACGGAAAGTGCCTGTAGAACGTGGCCTTGGCCACATCTGCCTCGGCGATCACCCGATCAATGCCGATTGCCCGGTAACCGTCCTTGTAAAACAAGGGGCCGGCGACGTCGAGGATGCGGTCCCTTGGCGAGGTGGGTTTTCCGGCGGATACGGGCATTTCGCTTGACATGTAGACAGACCTGTCTGTACTGGTCGTGCGTGACGAGACGAACCTGTCTGTCTTTAGCATAGGAATGGAACGATGAGAATAGGCATGATTGGCGGCGGGGGCGTCGCGCAGACGCTGGGCGCGGCCCTGGCTGCGCAGGGGCAAGACGTGGTGATCGGAATCCGCAACCCCTCGCCGGAAGAGTTGGCGAAACCACGGGCGCAGGCAGTGCCTCTGGCCGAGTGGCGCGCGCGTACCGGTGCCAAGGTTGCCAGCTTTGCCGAGACGGCGGCAGGGGCAGAGGTGATCTTCAACGTCACGCAAGGGCAGCATTCGGTCGCGGCGCTGCATGCGGCGGGGGCAAAGAACCTTGCGGGCAAGGTGCTGATCGATGTGGCGAACCCGCTCGACTTCTCTGCCGGGATGCCACCCTTTCTGGACCGGGCCCTCAGCGGTCCGACCAGTCTGGGCGAGGCGATCCAGGCCGCCTTCCCCGAAGCGCGGGTGGTCAAGGCGTTCAACACCATTGCGGCGGCGGTCATGGTCAACCCCGGCCTGATTCCCGGCGCGCATGATCTGTTCCTGTCGGGCAATGACGCCGAAGCGAAAGCGGTGGCCGCAGGCATCGCGCGCAGCTTTGGCTGGACGTCGCTGGTCGATCTGGGCGACATCACGGGCGCGCGGGCACAGGAGGCGGTCCTGCCGATCTGGGTCCGGCTCTGGATGACCGGAGGCAGTCCGATGATCAACCTGAAGGTTGTCCGGGCCTGAGGTTGCCCGCGGCTTGAGGGCTTGAACCGAAGCCCGCGCCGGCGTGGGCGCGTTTCCGCCCCAGGGCGCCGATGCCTTGACGTTTCGGCCCCGGTCCCTCAGGTTGCGCGCAATCAAGAGGGGCCGGGCAGATGGCGGGTAGAACAGCACCTTTCTCGGGCTTCGAATTCATGATCGCCTGGCGCTATCTGCGCGCGCGGCGGGCGGAAGGCGGGGTCAGCATCATGACCTGGATCAGCCTGATCGGTATCACGCTCGCGGTCTTTGCGCTGATCCTGACGCTGGCAGTGCGGGCCGGGTTCCGGGCAGAGTTTGTTGGCACGATCCTTGGCGCGAACGCGCATGTCACAGTCTATTCGGCGGGTGAGGTGGGTAGCGAAGGCCAGTTCGTGCGCGGTTTCACGGCGGCGGATCAGATGGCCGCGGCGCTGCTGGAGGTGCCGGGGGTGACCCGGGCCGCGCCCCTGATCAGGGGCAAGCTGATGGTCACGGATGGCGAGCGGACCACGGGGGCCGAGGTCTTCGGGCTGTCGCCCGAGGCGCTCGCATCGATCCCGCGCGTCGGGGAAGGGGCGGACGCGACAGGCGACCTGGCGCGGTTCCCGGAAGGGATCGCGCTGGGGTCAGGTGTCGCGCGTGAGCTGGGCGTGACCATCGGCGACCGGGTGCGTCTGATTGCTCCTGGTGGCGTGAAGACCGCTATGGGCACCAGCCCCCGGGTGAAAGCCTACGAGGTGGTCTATGTCTTCACCGCCGGGCGCTATGACATCGACACGACCCGCATCTACATGCCCTTCGTTGAGGCGCAGGCCTTCTTCAACAAGGAGGGTCTGGCCGACGAGATCGAGGTCATGGTCGAAAACCCGGACGAGATCGAGGTCTATGCCCTGCCGATCCTGAACGCGGCGGGGCCGTCGGCGATGCTATGGACCTGGAAGGACAGCTCGGGGTCATTCCTGCGCGCGCTGGATATCGAGGATAACGTGATGTTCGTCATCCTGTCGGTGCTCGTCCTGATAGCGGCGATGAATATTGTCTCGGGCCTGATCATGCTGGTGAAGAACAAGGGCCGCGACATCGGCATTCTGCGAACCATGGGGCTGACCGAGGGGTCGGTCCTGCGGGTGTTCTTCATCTGCGGGGCGTTCACCGGGGTTCTGGGGACCATCGCCGGGGTGATCCTTGGCAGCCTGACCGCGCTGAACATCGACGCGATCATGAGCGCGATCAACTGGATCAACGGGGCCGAGGTCTGGGACCCCTCGATCCGGGGCATCTATTCGCTGCCTGCGAAGTTGCAGCTGCCGGACGTGCTCTCTGCCGTTGCGCTGTCGCTGGGCCTTTCGTTCGTGGTCACGATCTTCCCGGCACGGCGCGCGGCCCGGATGAACCCGGTTGAGGCGCTGCGCTATGAGTGAAGCAATGCTGGAGCTTTCGGGGATCACCAAGGGCTACAACCGGGGCAAGCCCTCGGAAGTCATCGTGCTGCGCGGGGCCTCGGTGACGGTGCGCCGGGGTGAAATCGTGGCGCTGGTGGCGCCCAGCGGGGCTGGGAAGTCGACGCTTCTGCACATCGCGGGGCTTCTGGACGTGCCGGACGATGGCACAGTGCAATTGGACGGGCGGGCGATGGGCGGGCTTTCGGACCGCGCGCGGACCGAGGCGCGGCGGGCGGAAGTAGGGTTCATCTACCAGTTCCACCATCTTCTGCCCGAATTCAGTGCCCTCGAAAACGTGGTGATCCCGCAGCTTGCAAACGGCGTGCCGAAGGCGCAGGCCGAGGCGCGGGCCCGCGATCTTCTGGGCCGTGTCGGGGTCGGGCCAAGGGCGGACCACCGTCCGGCAGCTCTGTCGGGGGGCGAACAGCAACGGGTCGCATTCTGCCGTGCGCTGGCCAATGGCCCGAAGCTTCTTCTGGCCGATGAGCCGACCGGGAACCTTGACCCCGCCACGTCGGATCAGGTGTTCGGCGTGCTGATGACGCTGGTGCGCGAGACGGGCCTTTCTGCCCTGATCGCCACCCACAACCTTGAGCTTGCCGCGCGGATGGACCGCGTGGTCCGGCTTTCTGCCGGGCAGGTGACCTAGATCAAGGCGGCAAGGGCGGCGCGACGCTTTGCTGATCGAAGGAGGACCGCACATGCGCAACCTGACCATCCTGGCCTTTGTGACATTGGCCGCCTGCGTCGAGACGGATGAGCCGACGGGGGCCGAGGATTACGCGACCTTCTGTGCCGCCTGCCATGGCCCTTCCGGCAAGGGCGATGGCCCGGCCGCAGCAGGCCTGGACAAGCGTCCCGCCGATCTGACCCGGCTTTCGATGCGGAACGGCGGGGTGTTCCCCGGAACGACGGTGATGGCGAAAATCTGGGGCTATACCGGGCTGACGCCCGGCGCGGGTGACGGCGGCTCGCCCATGCCGCAGTTCGGGCCGCTTTTGCAAGGCGAGCTTGTACCCTATGACGGCAGCGACGGCATCGCCACTCCGACGCCGGTCCGGCTGGTGCAACTGGCCGAACACTTGCGTTCGCTGCAGGGGCGCTAAGTCTGCACCGCGAAGAACGGTCAGAGCACCCGGTTATAGCGGATGAAAGGTGTTACCTTGGCCACCCGGTCATAAAGCTGGCGGGCCTCATGGTTGAAGTCCTGCGTGAGCCAGTAGACAGACGGCGCGCCCGCCGCATCGGCAGGGGTGTAGACCCTTTTGATCAGGGCGCGGCCTAGGCCGGTGCCCCGCGCCTCGGGCGCGACATAGAGGTCCTGCAAATAGCAGACCTCTTCGATCTTCCAGCAATGCCGGTGAAACAGGTAATGCGCGATCCCCATCGCCTTGCCGTCAACGGTGGCGATCAACCCGTTGAAATCCCTTGGATCGGACCCGAGCAGCCGCGCATGGATCGAGGCGCAGACGGCCTCGGGCACGGATGTCTGGTAGAATTCCAGATAGGATGTCCAAAGCCGGTGCCAATCGGTACGGTCCTCCGGGCGCAGCGCGCGGATCTCGGTTCGCATGATCGTTCCTTTCCGGGGTGCCGAGACTCCGGCGCTTGCCGAAGGGCTTGGCAACTGGCGGCAAATCCTGACTATGGGCGCCGAGCGCCAGCACGCATAAGGTGCGACGAGAGAAGAAGGAGACAGCGATGACCGGGCAACTGGCGGAACGGTGGCGGCTGGCAGTGACCGGTGCCACGGGCGGGGCCTTGCTATGGGCGCTGGTCGAGGCGGCAGAGCGGGACCTTGTCGGCGACCGCGCTGCGCTGGTTCTGGTGGCGCTGCTGGGCATATTCTTTGCGACTGCGCTGGCGATGGCCGGTCCGATCGGGCTGGCGCGTGCGCTGCCCCGCGCTCTTGGTCTGGCGCTGGTCGTGGCAGGTCTGGTCTGGCTTGCGGGTGAGCGTTATCCGACAGCAGACGGTTTCTTCAGCAATCCTTTGCTGACACTGGCCGCCCTGACCCTGGCGGCGCTGCCGGTGCCGTTTCTGATCACTGCTGCGCGGGGCAACTGGCGCGACTATCCGGCGCTGTTTCTTGAGGCCTGGTCGATCGTGGTACGCTATGCGGCCGCGTGGGCCTTTACCGGTCTGGTCTGGCTGGTGATCTTCCTGTCCGACCAGGTGCTGCAGATCGTCGGGATTACCGCGATTGGCGACCTTCTGGAGAACTGGATCGTGTTGATGGTCATCACCGGGGCGGTGCTGGGCCTTGGGATGGCGGTGGTCTACGAACTGGCCGAACTTCTGTCACCCTATCTGGTGCTGCGGCTGTTCCGGCTGTTGCTGCCGGTGGTGCTTGCGGTGATGGCCGTTTTCCTGGTCGCGCTGCCGTTCCGGGGGCTGGATGGCCTGTTCAACGGTCTGTCGCCGGCGCTGCTGCTGCTGACCATGGTCGCAGCCGGAGTGTCTTTGGTGTCGATCACCATCGACCAAAGTGATGAGGAGGCGACGCAAAGCCCGCTGCTGCGCCGCGCCGCGCAGGGCATGGCGCTGATCCTGCCGGTTCTGGCGGGTCTTGCTGGCTGGGCGATCTGGCTGCGGGTGGCCCAGCATGGCTGGACGCCAGAGCGGCTGTTCGTGGCCTTGCTGGTCGGTCTGGGGCTGATCTATGGCGCAGTCTATGCGGGGATCGTGCTGCGGGGTGCCGGCTGGATGGAGCGGATCCGGCAAGGCAACATCCGCATGGCGCTGCTGGTGATCGCGCTGGCGGCGCTGTGGCTGACGCCGCTGCTGAACGCCGAACGGATTTCCGCCAACAGCCAGCTTGCGCGGTTCGAGGCCGGGAAAACAGCGCTGGCCGATCTGGACGCCCGCGCGCTGGAAGGTTGGGGCAATCCCGGGACTGCGGCGCTGAGCCGGCTGGAAGACCTTGCCAAGGAGCCGGGGCAAGAGGCGCTCGCCGCGCTGCTGGCCGGAGAGGGCGCCGGCGAAGGCCAGGACCGGGACGCACTGGCCAGGGCATTGGCGGCGGCAATGCCGGTGCAGCCCGCCAGTGCTGTGGGAACCCGCGACACGCTGCTGGCCGCGGCCGAGGGCTATACACTGAACGACTGGCAAAGCGTCTGCGACCGCAAGCTTGAGGATGGCAGTTCGGCCTGCCTGATGCTGGTCGCCGATCTTCTGCCGACTCTGCCCGGCGAAGAAGCGGTCGTGATCCTGGAACGCAGCGACGATTACGTCGAGCTTCTGGGCCTGTTCATCGCCGAGGACGGCATGCTCCTGACGCGCCCGGCCATGCGCCCGGATGGCAGCTATCCCACTTCGGCCGAGGCGGCGGCGCTGCTGCGCGCCTGGGCAAAGGCACCACCGCCATTGACCCCGGCGCTAGTCAACCAGCTTGGCACGGGCGAGGCTGGCCTGATGATCCGGCCATGATAGCCCCTTGGGGTTTGTTAACCCATGCCGGTTAGGCTTTGTTCGGAAACCACCATGGGGTCTGACATGGACGCGCTTATGCTGCGGTCTTTGCAAGGATATGTGCGCGATACCTTCGGGCCGCAGATCTGGCAGGCAATCTGTTGTCATGCCGCGCTCTCGGTCGAGACATTCGAACCGATGTTGCGCTATGATCCGGGCATGGCGGACCGTGTTGCAAGCCATGCGGCAGACGTACTGGGGCGGCCCGTCGAAACCGTATGGGAGGACATGGGGACCTATCTGGTCACGAATCCTCGTCATGAAGGCGTACGCAGGTTGTTGCGGTTCGGCGGCAGCAGCTTTGCCGATTTCCTGCATTCGCTGGAAGAGATGCCCGGTCGCGCCCGTCTTGCCATGCCTGACCTTGTGCTCCCCATGGTCACCTTGCGCGAAATCGGCCCCGACCAGTTCGAGGTGCAATGCCAATCTCGGCTCAAGGGTATGCTGCGGGTGCTTGTGGGCATGCTGACCGCGATGGCCGACGACTATGGCACCCTCTGCCTGATCGACCCCGATGCCGGGGACTGCATTTCGGTCCGCATTCTGGACAGCTTTCACGGGTCCGGTCGTCGCTTCGACCTTGCCCTGCCAGAGAAATAGGCGATGAACGCCGCGCCTCTTGGGCATGACATCGGCATCGGGATAGCGGGCTTGTCGCAATTCATGCCGATGTATCTGCTGCTGGATGCTGCGGGTCATGTCGTCAGTGCCGGCCCCACTCTGCTTCGGGTGCTGGAAGGCCAGGAGGTGATCGGCGCCCGTTTCCATGACCTGTTCGAGGTCCGCTCTCCCGGCGGTGCGGTCACGGTCGCCGAGGTGTTGGACCGGGCGGGCCAGCGGTTTCGGCTTGCCCCATGCCATCGCCCCCGGATTGGCCTGCGCGGTCTTGGCATGCGCCTGCCGGGCGAGGAGGGCGTACTTCTGAACCTGACCTTCGGCATCGACCTGGTCAGTGCCGTGCGTGACTTCGGGCTGACCGACGCCGATTTCGCGGCCACGGACCTTGCGATGGAACTGCTTTATCTGGCCGAAGCCAACGCCTCGGTCACGCGCGAATTGCGCGGGTTGAACCTGCGGCTGGAAGGCGCGCGGATGGCGGCCGAGGAAGAGGCGATGACCGATCCGCTGACCGGTCTGCGAAATCGACGCGCCGCCGACCTGTTTCTGGAACGGATGTGCAGCGCGCGGGTGCCCTTCGGACTGCTGCAGATGGACCTCGATTTCTTCAAGGCTGTCAATGACACGCTGGGCCATGCTGCGGGCGATTTCGTGCTGGAAAGCGTCGGTCGTATCCTGCGTGAACAGGTCCGCGCCGAGGATTGCGTCGCCCGCATCGGGGGCGATGAATTCGTGATCGTCCTGCCGAATACCATCGACCCCCAGACACTTCAGGCCGTCGCGGGTCGGATCATCGCCCAGGTGTCCGAGCCGCTTGAATTTGCAGGCAACCTCTGCCGGGTTTCGGCCAGCATCGGGATCGTACGATCGGTCGACAGGCTTTCCCCGGACGCGCCGCAGCTTATGGCCGCTGCCGACCGTGCGCTTTATGCCGCCAAGCATGCCGGGCGCAGTCAGGCGGTGCTGCTGGTGACCGACGGCAGCTGAGGCGGGCTCACACCTCTGGCAGCACCCAAAGCGCTGCGGTGGGCAGGGTCACGCCGACCTCTTGCCCCGGGGCCAGCCCGCGCAGCGCTTCGGGAGTAGTCAACGCCTGCAGGCGCGTTCCCGCCAGATCAAGCTCGATCCGGGTCTGGGTGCCAAGGAATGTACAACTGACAAGCCTTGCCGGGCGCGCCTCCCGTCCCGGACCAAGCCGGACCGCTTCGGGCCGGATCGTCAGCGTTCCCGGCCCGTCTGTGACCCCGGTCGGCAGTACCAGTGGCCCAATCGACGTGTGAAAGATGCCCCCCGCCGCGCGACCGGGCAGGAAGTTCACCCCGCCGAAGAACCTTGCCACGGCCAGCGTGACCGGACGACCGTAGATCACTTCCGGCGTCGCATGTTGGACAAGCCGCCCGTCCAGCATCAGGGCGATGCGGTCGGCCAGAATGACGGCCTCGGTCTGGTCATGGGTCACGACCAGCGTCGTCACCCTGGTTTCACGCTGCAGATCCAGGATCAAGGCGCGCATTTCGTCGCGCAGGGACGCGTCCAGGCTGGACAGTGGTTCGTCCAGCAGCAGCACCTCCGGCTCCAGCACCAGCGCACGGGCCAGGGCGGCGCGCTGCTGCTGGCCGCCGGACAGTTCCACCGGGCGGCGGTTCCCAAGCCCGACAAGGCGCACCTTTTCCAGCATGGCTGCGCTGCGGGCGGCAACCTCATTCGGGGCGACATCCCGCATCCGCAGGCCGAAGCCCACGTTCTCTGCCACCGTCATATGCGGGAATAGCAGCGGGTTCTGGAATACCATCACCACACGCCGACCTTCCGGGGGCAGGTCGCGGATCGACCGGCCGCCCAGCCTGATATCCCCCGTATCCGGCGTCAGTAGTCCGGCGATCAGTTTCAACACCGTGGTCTTGCCGGACCCGGAGGGGCCAAGGAGCGCTGTCAGGCTGCCGCTTTCCACACTCAGGCTTAAGCCCCGGACCGTCGGCGCCCCCCCGTCGGGGTAGGACTTGGTGAGGTCAGCCAGATCAAGCGCGGTCATGCGCCGACCCTTGCCGCAAGGCTTTGGTTGCGCCCGGTCAGGTGCCGTGCGGTAAACAGCAGGATCAGGACGCCGGGCAGGATGTAAAGGATCGCAATGGCCCCGGTCACGTCGTTGCGGCCGGAGGTCGCAAAGGTGAACAGCGTCAGGGGCAGCGTCTGCACCCGCCCGCCGCCGATCGACAGCGTCAGCAGGTATTGCGACCAGGACACCAGGAACGCGAACAGCGCCCCGGTCATCAGGCCGGGCAGGATCGCGGGGAGGGTGACATGGATGAACACCTGCACTGGCCGTGCGCCAAGGCTTCGGGCCTGTGCCTCGACGTCGGTGTCGAAGCTGGAGAAGACCGAGGCCATGATCAGGGTCATGTAGGGGATGACCGGGATCAGATGCGCCAGAATCACGCCGCCGACCGTGCCGGTCAGGCCAAGGCGCAGGAAGACCCCGTGCAGCCCAAGCGCCACCGCGATCCCCGGCACGATGGCGGGGGCAATCAGGATCAGCGTGACGATGCCCTTGCCGCGAAACTCATGCAGGCCAAGCGCGCGCCCGGCAGGCACCCCCACCAGTGCTGCCAGCACCGTGGTCGCGGTGGCGATGAACACGGTCAGCCCAAGGCTTTCCAGCACGCCCGAGCCGGGCGAAAACGCATAGGCCCAGGCGTTCCCCGACCATTGCTGCGGCAGCAGATCCGGAAAGCGCCAGCCATGTGCGACCGACCAGATGGCCAGGGGCACCAGCGGCAGCACCAGCCACAGCGCCAGCGCCAACCCGGCGAAAAGGCGAAGTGCGTTACCCCGCATGGCGGCCCCGGCCCATTGGTCGTGCGAAGCGGGCATAAACCAGCACCATCGCCCCCCCGATCAACGCGATGATCATCGCCATGGCCATCGCCTCGGGCCGGGCGGCAAGGTCGACATCGGTATAGCTGCGATAGGCCAGCACCGGCAGCGCCTCGGGCGCATTGGCGCCAAGCAGAAGCGGGATCTCGTAGGCGCCGAAGGCAAAGGCGAAGACCAGGGCAGAGGCGGCAATCAGGCCGGGCATCAGCATTGGCAAGAGGACATGGGTGAAGGCCTGCCAGCGGGTCGCGCCAAGGCTGCGGGCAGTGGCCTCGTGATCCTCGCCGATGGCCTGCATGTTGGCGAGGAGGATCAGGCCGATGAAGGGCACCTCTTTCCAGACATATTGCAGGATGATGCCGACGGCGAAAGGATCATGGACGAGCGCGGGAAACTCTGCCGGTCCGCCGATCAGCCCGCCGGCATAGGCCAGTCGGGCAAAGGCACCGGACTGCGAAAAGAGGTAAAGGATGCCGATGGCTCCCACCACATGCGGCACAGTCAGGTTCAGCTGGAACAGAAACCCGATCAGCCGCCGCCCTGGAAAGGTCTGCCGCAACAACAGCGCCGCCGCGAGAGCAAGCCCCGCCGAGGTCAGCGTCGAGACAGCGGCAATCCATAACGAAAGCCCCAGTGACCCCAGAAAACCGGGAGAGGCGAGGATCGTGGCATAAGCAGCAAGGTCGGGTTCGGTCAGCCCGATCACCGGCATATAGCGAAACGACCGCAAGAGCGTCAGGCCCAGCGCGCTGAAGAACACGCCTCCTAACAGCAAGAACGCCGGCGCAAGCATGAGGATGATCCGGGTCCGCTCGGTCACGTATTTTCCCTTGGGTTCAGGCTTCAGCCTGCGCGAAAACGAGGGGGCGGGGCAAGCAGGGATCGACCGGACCGGGGGCGCGCCGGAATCAGTTCCCGACGCTTGCCCTCCACCCGGCCTCGATTGCGGTCAGCCAGTCGGCCTGCAGTTCCGGCAGCGCTGCCTTGGCCAGTTCTTCGGCGGGGACCACCGAGGGGTGGCCTTCGATGGCGGCAAAGCCCGCCTGCACCGTATCCGAGGTGCGCGAGATCTCTATCGCCGGGGCGGCACCCCAGACCTCGGGCTTGGCCTTTTCCAGCTGCGCCTCGCCCGACAGCAGCAGGTTCTGCACCACCATCGCCGCCGCCTTGTTGGGCGAGTTGAACGGGATCAGCGTGTAGTTGGTGTTGCCGATGGTGCCATCGTTCAGTCCGAAGGACCGCGTGGTGTCCGGATAGGTCCCGGCCTGCACGGCAAGGCCGAACTGCGCGGGGTCGTAGTTGAAGGTGAACGCCACTTCGCCATTCGCGAAGAGCTCGTTCATCTGGACGACGGTGTTCGGATAGGTCTGACCCTCGCGCCAGAGGAACGGCTCGATCTCGTTCAGGATCGCCCAGGTCTTGGCCGCCGCCACGTCGAACTTCGCCTGGTCGAAGAGCCCAAGCAGGGCATCCGCCCCCCCAGCCGCATACAGAAACACATGCCGCACGAAGGCCGATCCGGTGAAATCCGGCGGCGCGGGATAGGTGAAGCGGCCGGGGTTGGTCTTGATCCAGTCAAGCAGATCAGCCATCGACCGGGGCGGCTCGGCCACCAAGGCGCTGTCATACGCAAAGGCGAACTGAGCTGTGTTCCACGGCACCTCGCAGCCGTCGACCGGCACGCCAAAGTCATTGGCGATCGCTGGATTGCCCCAGTTCACCAGCGCATTGTTCGGCAAGGCATCGGTATAGCCGCAGAACACCAGGTCGGCCTGCTTCATCGACCGGAAGTTTTCGCCGTTGATCCAGATCAGGTCCACGGTTCCGGCATCGGTCACGCCGGCCTCTTTTTCGGTCAGGACGATGTTCACTACATCGACCGTATCGGCGATGCTCACCCGGTTCAGGGTGATGTCGTATTCGGCCTTCAGGATCCCGCCGATATAGTCCGAGACATACTGGTTGATGTTGTCCGCGCCGCCCCACATGAACCAGTTGACGGTGTCGCCCCGCGCCTCTTCCAGGATCTGATCCCAGCTCATGGCTTTCAGCGCCTCGCCATCGGCGGTATCGGCGAAAGCGGCGGTGGACATCAGGAGAAAGGCGGCAAGGCTGCGAAGCATGATCAGGATCCCGGCTGGCAAAGGAGTCTCGCCCATCAAGCCGATCCCGGCGATGAATGCCAGTCACATGCCCGTTGACGCAGTGTAACAGAGCCGGGAAAGTGGCAGCCCGTAGGGGAGTCGAACCCCTCTTCCCAGGTTGAAAACCTGGTGTCCTAACCGATAGACGAACGGGCCACTGCGGCGCTTCCTAAGGGGAGGCGCGGTCCGGTGCAAGGGGCAATCAGCGGTCGATCTTTGCGCCCATGATCGCGATGGACTGCTGATAGACCTTCGCCGCGTTCCATTCCTTGATCACGGCAAAGTTCGGTTCGCCTTCCTGATAGCCCTTGCCGGGCTTCCAGCCCTTCTGCCGCAGGAAATTTGCAGTCGAGGCAAGGGCATCGGTCATGTTGTAGAAATCCACCACCCCGTCGCCATTGCCATCGACGCCATATGTGAAGGCGTTGCCGGGCAGGAACTGGGTATGCCCAAGCTCGCCATGTTTCGCGCCCAAGGTGCCCATGCTGATCGAGCCCTGGTCCACCAGCTTCAGCGCGCCGATCAGGTGGGGCTTGAAGAAGTCGGACCGGCGGCAGTCATAGGTCAGCGTCGCGATGGCGGACACGACATTGGTATCGCCCATGAAGCCGCCAAAGGCAGTCTCCATCCCGTGGATCGCGATCAGGACGCCGGCGGGGACGCCAAAGCGCGCCTCGAGCGCGGCGTAGAACTCGGCGTTCTTCGCCTTGCGCGACCGGCCTTGCAAGACGATCGTGTCGGCACCGCGGACCTGCAGGAATTTCTCAAGGCTGTACTTGAAGCTTTTCTGGTTGCGGTCGGCGCCGATGGTCGCCTTGGAATAGCTGGTGGCCATCAAGGCCTCGATCCCGCGCTTGCCGACGCCCATGGCCTTTGCTTCGACCGCCATCTCGGACTTCCAGGCTTCATACTTGCCGCCAGTATCGCTGCAGCTTGCGGCATGTGCTGAAAGGGGCAGAAAAGCCAAAACGACCGGGGCGGCAACGCGAAAAAACAGGGTCACGGGACCTACCTATCAAATTGCTTCCGACGCCAGAATGGCCGGCGCAACGGTATCAGACACACCGCGGTGCGATGTGGTGTCAAGTCACGTTATGTGGAAAAAGTGGCAGCCCGTAGGGGAGTCGAACCCCTCTTCCCAGGTTGAAAACCTGGTGTCCTAACCGATAGACGAACGGGCCGCGCTTTCGGTGGGGCGGTGTCTAGAACGGGTGCAGATGTTGTGCAAGCAGATTCTTGCGCGGCAGCCGCGTCAGGCAAGGGCTGCGTCTTCAAGGCGAAGCTGCACCCGGGTCCGGCCGTTCCAGTGGTTCAGCTCCAGCCTCCCGGCCAGATGGAAGCGCCTGTGGCCGGGGTTCTCAAGTGCCGGGCCAAGCGGGCCGTCAAAAGCCCCGAAAGCGATGGCGTCAAGCGCAGGGCCCGACCCGTCGGATACCGTCAGCTTCAGGTGGCTCTCACCCATTCGGCGGGGGCTTACAGCGACATTTGCGAAGGCGAAGCGGGGGGCGGGGGCGGAGGCGCCGAAGGGGCCCGCATCCTCGATCTGCTCGATCAGGGCGACCGTGGCCGCAGTGGTGGTCAGCAAGCTGTCGATCCGCAGATCGCGCGGCCCGCCATCGCCGGCACCCTGCCGGGCCAGAAGGTCGGCCAGCCGCGCCATCGCCGGTTCAAGCTGCGCGCGGGTCAGGGTCAGGCCGGCCGCCATCTTGTGACCGCCGCCCTTGACGATCATGCCTTCAGCTGCAAGCCGCTGGATGGCCGCGCCAAGGTCGACGCCGGGAATGGATCTGGCTGAACCCTTGCCCTCGTCACCTTGGAAGCCGATGACAACCGAAGGCCGGTGCGCCGCCTCTTTCAGTCGGGCGGCAACAATGCCGACCACGCCGGGATGCCAGCCGTCTGCCGCCGCCCAGACCAGGGGGCCATCCAGTCCGCGCGCGTCAGCCTGGGCCATCGCCTCTTCACGCACCCGTTCAGTGATCTCGCGCCGGTCGGTGTTCAGCTGGTCCAGTCGCGCCGCCATGGCCGAAGCCTCGGCATCATTGTCTGTGGCCAGAAGCCGCGCGCCAAGGTCGGCTTGCCCGATTCTCCCGCCGGCATTGACCCTCGGGCCAAGGAGGAACCCCAAGGCATAGGATGTCGGGGCCTTGTCCATCCTGGCAACATCGGCCAGAGCGCGCAGGCCCGGCCGTTCGCGTCGGGCCATGACCTTCAGGCCTTGCCGCACGAAGGCCCGGTTGACCCCCACCAAAGGGGCCACATCGGCGACGGTCGCAAGGGCCACGAGGTCAAGCATGGCCATCAGATCCGGGCCCTGTTGCCCGGCATTGCGCAGCTGGCGGTTCGCTTCGACCAGCAACAGGAAGACCACCCCCGCCGCGCAAAGATGGGCCAGCGCGCCGTCCTCGTCCTGCCGGTTGGGATTCACCACGGCCAGCGCCTGCGGCAGGGTTTCAAGTGCGAGATGGTGGTCAAGGATCACCACATCCGCCCCCTCCGCCGCCGCGATGGGATCGTGCGAAAGCGTGCCGCAGTCGACGCAGAGGATCAGGTCATGCCGGGCCGCCAGTTCGGTCATGGCCGGCACATTGGGGCCGTAGCCTTCGTCGATCCGGTCGGGGATATAGAGAGTGGCCTCGCATTCCATCGCCCGCAGCCAGACGATCAGGAGGGCAGCGGAAGACCCGCCGTCGACATCATAGTCGGCGAAGATCGCGATCCTTTCGCGGCCCGTGACGGCCCGGATCAGGCGCGTGGCGGCGGGGGCCATGTCCTTCAGCGACAGGGGATCGGGAAGAAGGTCGCGCAAGGCAGGGGTGAGGAAGGCCGGGGCGTCCTCGGGCGCGACCCCGCGCGCGGTCAGGATCCGGCAGAGCGGGAGGGGGAGACGGGTCTGCTGGGCCATGCCCTCGGCCAGACGGTCCTGGACGGGGTCGGGGCCGACCCAGCGGCGGCCGGTGAGCGAGGTTTCAACGTTCAGGAAGGCGGTCATCCTCAAGGGGTGACGCAAAGGCGCGGGCCGCGCAAGGGGGGAGGGGGAGTGTCCACGCAGGACAGGTTGGTGGGAGTGAGTGAGATCAATGGGTTAGTTGTGGGCGTTAAGGTCTTGGCAAGGCTTTGCAGGGTGAAATGGGGTAGGGCGGATGTGCCATGAAGCCTTCGGCACAAATACGGAATGGCAACCTGAGAGCCCGGATCGGAAGTCGGGCTTCATTCGACAACCGACATTTGCCGGTCAGCACCTGCGGCGATTGACCCCGACCTACGGCCCGGGCGAATAGATATCCGCCAGGCGATGATCCGGATTGCCATGTCGCGGATGCTTGGCGAGCAGGGACAGTGCCCTGGCCACCTGATCTTCCGTCATCCCTTCTGCCTCCACGGCATGTGACACCATGGTCCCGGCCTGCGAATCCTGATCGAAAGCGGCCAGCCCGCCTTCTACATCTTCGGTCGGCAAGCCGCAATGTGCAAACAGATGCCTCAGCGAGGCCTCGCGGTCCCGGTTCAACTCGTTGTAGCGCAGGGCCAGAAACGGCACGCCTTCCCCCAACAGCCGGCCATATTCTTCCATGTTCCGCGCCCAGCCGATCACAATACCGTCTTCCAGCGGGAGCGCCGCGGCGTCGAGGTCGACGTAGGGGCCGAGATAAGCCAAATCGTCGGCCGCGGTCACCGCGTTCCAGACCGAGGTCTTGGCCTCGCCGGTCAACTGCGCCGCGAACCCGTATTTCTGAGCCATCTGGTACCACGATTTCGTCCAGCCCACTGCGTCGCGATACGGGAACACGAAAGACGCTTCCGGAAGCGCCTCGCGGTAGAGATCGGCATGAAACAGGCACTGGCTGTGAAACTTGATGGCGAGAACCTCATGCTCAGAGGCCGTTGGAGGGCGAAACAGAAGCCGGCTACAGGCGCGGATCAGCTTGACGAGTTTCTCGCGCGGGTATTCCAGCCGTTGGTTGACATCGAAATTCTGCTGGATCAACCGAGGAAAGACGATCGGTTCTGACAGGCTCCAAACCTTTGGGCAACAATTCAGCACATGCGACACCAGGGTCGAGCCGCAACGGCCAATGCTGAATACGAATATGACGTGCCTTGGCAAGGGACACTGCTGCGCCACCGTCTCAAGTTCATCCAGCGGTACGCGGAGAACCCTGCGGGCCTCCTTGTGCTGATCAAGGAAGGCAAACGCGCTTGGCGAAAGATCGAACCCGTCCGGAAGTTCTACAAACCAAGCCAGGTTCTTCGTCAGGTCAAGCGAGTAGAGCGAGCAGTTTTTCTGGTCGGAAACCACCTGCGACGAAACCTCTTCTTCGTCGCCCAGAACAAAGTCCTTTTCGTTGGCCCAGCCAAGGTGGTCCACTTTCTCCAGTATCTCAAAGATTGTCGCGCTCATGCTGGTCCACCCCTGGAGTCTTCCGGAAATGCCAGAACCGCAGTTCAACCCTAGCACGTCCCAACGCAATCGCGAAACGCCAGCATCCGGCACGAGTTCAGGTGAATCATGCCGTGTGCCGACGAAAGGCCTATGAACGAGGTGTTCTCATGACCTCGCCAGCGTTCAGCGTCGGAACTGCCGGCAGACGCTCGACCAGTGGTCGAACTATTCGGGCAGGTCCAGCTACATAGCACCAGTGCGGGCGATCCGGAGAATCCGATCAAGAACAAAGCGGTGGTTAGTCGGTTTGCGCCAATTCCGGGCGCGGGCAACCAGAATGAACCGAGTGCAACCTCGCCGGTGGTCCCAGGGGTATGCCGACCTACCGCACCGGGCTGCGGTAGGTCATGCGGCGGACGGTGCCGGTCTTGGACCGCATCAGGATGGTTTCCAGCGTCACCCAACCGGGTTCGCGCTTAATCCCGGCAAGAAGCGAGCCGCTGGTGACGCCGGTGGCGGCAAAGATCACGTCGGCGCGGACCAGATCGTCGCGGGTATAGACGCGGTCGAGGTTGGTGATGCCGGCTTTGCGGGCGCGGGCCCGCTCGTCGTCATTGCGGAAGAGGAGCTTGCCGAAAAACTGGCCGCCCATGCATTTCAGGGCCGCAGCCGCCAGCACGCCCTCGGGTGCGCCACCGGACCCCATGTACATGTCGATGCCGGTGATTTCCGGTTCGGCGCAGTGCATGACGCCGGCCACGTCGCCGTCGGTGATCAGCCGGATCGCGGCACCGGTGGAGCGAAGCTCGCGGATCAGGTCTTCGTGGCGGGGGCGCTCAAGCACGCAGACGGTGATATCCTCGGTCGAGCAGCCCTTGGCGGCTGCAAGGGCGGAAACGCGTTCGGACGGGCTCATCGACAGGGTGACTGTGCCGGGCTTGTGGCCGGGACCGATGGCAAGTTTATCCATGTAGACGTCGGGGGCGTGCAGCAGCGAGCCGCGCGGGGCCATGGCGATGACGGTCAGCGCGTTCGGCATGTCCTTGGCGGTAAGCGTGGTGCCTTCTAGAGGGTCGAGCGCGATGTCGACTGCGGGGCCGTTGCCGGTGCCGACCTCTTCGCCGATGTAAAGCATCGGGGCCTCGTCGCGTTCGCCTTCACCGATGACGACGACGCCCTTGATGTCCAGCAGGTTCAGCTGGTCGCGCATCGCGTTGACGGCGGCCTGATCGGCGGCCTTTTCATCGCCGCGACCGATAAGACGGGCCGAGGCAAGGGCGGCGGCCTCAGAGACACGGGCGAGGCCAAGGCTGAGGAGCCTGTCCTCGAATTGCGATTTTTCGGACATCTGGCGCCTCCTGGTTCGGCCCGGTGTAGCGGGGCCGGGGCAGGGCGGCAAGCGTGGTGACGCTAACAGGTGGGCGCTTTCGCGGGCCGGGCGGTTCGGTTATGGCAGACCGTAGCGGGGAGGCGCTGCGATGCGGGCTGTGTGGGCGGGAGTTCTGCTGGGGCTGGCGGCCTTTGGGTCAGCGGCCGTGCCACAGGCGTTGTGGATCAACGAGATCCCGCATGCCGATGCGCTGGCGCTGGAGCCGGTGGTTGAGGATTTCGAAAGCCTGGCCAATCAGCGGTTTGACCGTCCGTTCCGGATCAAGGGCGCCGATGTCTCGCAGATGCTGGCGGGGCAGACGCTGCGCTATCGCACCGGGCGCGGTGGGGACCGGCATTGGGTGCTGGACGCCCGCGCGCCGCAGGTGCCGCTGGCGCTGGACCAGACCCCGGGCGAGTCCTTCGCTGCGGTGGTGCGGGACGAAGCCTTTGCCGGGCGGCAGGCGCTGGCGGGGATCGGGCCGCCGCAGGTGGCCGGGCGGGCGCGGCTGGGGTCGGGGATCGTAACGGTGCTGTTCGACGAGCCGCAATGCCTGTTCGGCTTGCGGACGGCGCTGGACGGCGGGCAGGAAAACACCGTGATGCGCGACCAGCCGGAGGGGAACCTGAACCTGATCTTCTGGCGCCGGGATGGCGACAAGATCGGCGAGTTCCGGCGTTTTACCGATCAGGGGCTGGTGGAGCTGGCCTATATCCAGTCCAGCGGCGGCGAGGCGCAGATTCTGGCGGTGACGATCCAGAACCTCGACCCCGGGGGCATCGGGATCGACGAGATCCTTTTCTCCCCCTTGTGCCCGATGATGGTGTCGGACCTGCGGTAGGGGTCAGACTTCCTCGATCCGGATTGCGACCGGATTGCCGACGAGGACGCCGGTCGGGCCGAACCGCGAGAGAGCGTGGCCAATGTCGGAAGGGGCGGCCTTGTGGGTGACGATCAAGACCACGGCATCCTCGGCCCGGTCGCCGGGGCGGTGCAACTGGCGCATCTGGTCGATGGAGATGCCGGCCTCGCCAAGGCAGGTGGCGATCTTGGCCAGCGCGCCGGGTTTGTCCAGAAGCGTCATCCGCAAGTAATAGGGGGCGGGCGTCGCGGACATTGCGGCGGTCGGCTGGACCAGCTGGGTGGCGGGGATGCCGAAGGTCGGGATGCGGGCGCCGCGCGCAAGATCGATGACGTCGGCCATGACGGCACTGGCCGTGGGGCCCATCCCCGCGCCGGGGCCGCGCAGGACGATCTGGCCGACCGAGTCGCCTTCCAGCACCACCATATTGGTGCCGCCCTGCAGCTGGCCAAGCGGGCTGTCGGCTGGGACAAGACAGGGGGTCATGCGCTGTTCCAGGCCGCGCCCGGTCATCTGGGCAACGCCCAGAAGCTTGATCCGGTAGCCCATATCCTCGGCCAGGCGGATGTCGTCGATCGAGACATTGCCGATGCCTTCCAGTTCCACCGAGTCAAAGGCGACGCGGGTGCCGAAGGCGATTGCGGCCAGAAGCGAAAGCTTGTGTCCGGCGTCGATTCCGCCGACGTCCAGGTTCGGATCGGCCTCCAGATAGCCAAGCTGGCGGGCTTCCTCGAACACCACGTCGTAGGGCAGGCCTGCCGATTGCATCCGGGTGAGGATGTAGTTGCAGGTGCCGTTCATCACGCCCATCACGCGTTTGATGCGATTGCCGGCAAGGCCTTCGGTCAGGGCCTTGATGGCGGGGATGCCCCCGGCCACAGCGGCCTCGAACCGAAGGGCGCTGCCCTGCGCCTCGGCGGCTTCGGCAAGCGCCTGGCCATGGTGGGCCAGCAGGGCCTTGTTGGCGGTGACGACATGTTTGCCAGCGGCAATCGCGGCCTCGGTCGAGGCTTTGGCCGGGCCGTCGTGGCCGCCCATCACCTCGACGAACACATCGACGTCAGCGCGGCGGGCCAGGGTGACGGGGTCGGTTTCCCAGGCGTAGCCCGACAGGTCGGCGTCACGGTTCTTTTTCTGATCGCGGGCAGAGACGGCGGTGATTGTCACCGGACGGCCAGAGCGTGCGGCGATCAGCGCGGCCTCGCGCTGGACGATCTTGACCACACCGATGCCGACGGTTCCAAGGCCGGCAAGGCCAAGACGCAGGGGGGCGACGGACATGGGGGACCTCGGCTGGGTTTCTGGCCCCCGTCTGTTAGCCGGAAGCCGGGCGGGGTGCAACGCCGTCAGGGCACAAGGTTGGCCGCCCGGGCCCGCACGGCGGCCGCGCGTGCGGCAAGGGCAGGGCCGGGATCGGTGGCCGTGGCGAGGCCAGCCTGCGCCAGCAGATCATCAATCGGCGCAAGCTCGGGGAAGGCCCCGCGATCCGTCCCGGATGCACAGGCGCCAAGCGCAAACAGGCTCGCCAAGAAAGCGACAGTGTGACGTTGCACTTCAGTCCCCATAGTTGGGTCAAGGGATGCTGACGGCAGCATGCCGCGCACTGATCAGGTCAAGCGCAGCCGGGAGTCCCGTCCAGGCACACCCTCCGGTCACGCGGACGGGTCACGATGAACTGCGTGAAGGTCTGGTCCGTGATACCCGGCGCGACATTTAGCAGGCCGGTGTCGAAGTCGGGAACATAGTCGACCCAGGTCTCGACGATGACGACAGAGTCCAGATCGTCCAGGGTCGGGATGAACTCATCCAGATCCTGAATGGTCACGTCCGTAAGGGGAAGCACCTTGTTACCCGGCGACCGCGAAAAGAGGAGGACATATCTGTCATCGGCGACGTCGGCCGGATCGCCTGCATCGAACTCCAGACTGGTGATCCGCATCCGCGAATCCGGCGCACCCGGCGTCAGGAAATCCAGCACGTTCTGCAGGCCATCGACAAAGTTTTCGGTCACCACCACCTGACGTGACAGAAGGTCCGCGATGCCATAGGCCGCCTTCTGCGTCACGTTGATGGTGCGGAACACGTCCCAATAGATGAAAAGTGCCACGAATGCCCACAAGAGCAGAGGCAGAAGTATCAGGAATTCTGCAAGCAGCACGCCGCTTTCGTCATTCGCGAACGATTGCAGGCTTTGGCGAAGGCGAAGCATGGCGCCACTCATCCCGGTTCGTTCACATAGACGGATGTCACCAGCAAGGCATAGGTTCCGTCGTCCTCACCGCCGGAAATGAGACCAGCGCCCACGACCGTGGTCGGAAACCACGGCCTTTCCTTCAGGCAGATGCGCATCAGCATGATCTGGTTTCCATCGCCGTAGGCGAAGACATCTGCTGCGTCTTCGCCCAGATTTTCGGTTGCGATATCTTCGCCTTTGTCGATGCAGTAGCGCGGCGGGGCAATCATGGCGAAGTCAGCGGTGTCGATCGGCTGCATCCAGATTTTCATTGATTCGACGCATGTCTGGATGGATCCAACCAAGGCGCTGGTTTCGCAGATGAGCTTTTTCAGCTCCGGTGGCTGGGTCCCTTCGAGGTTGCCGAGGCGGATGTCGCGCACGACGATGTCGACACTGCGTTCAAGCATCACGCTGCGCAGCATGACGAGGCCGGTCTCGAAAGACGCGAAGAAGATCGTCAATGTGATAGGGAGAACGAACATAAGTTCGATCGTTGCGGTTCCCGTTTCATCTTTCAGAAAGCCGCGAAGCCCGATCATTGCGTCAGCCTCAGATCCGAGATGTCAGTCGCAATCTGCTTGAACGCGGACAGAAGTTTGCCGTTGTCGGCCGCGTTGTAGTAGTAGTTTTCCTTCGGGAATGAAGAACACCCTCTGATCTGGGTCTGCCCTGCATCGGGAGCCGCAAAGGCGATGCCGTAGATCTCGACCCCTGCAGCACGGGCCGCCGTGCAGTTCTGCTGCAAAAGGGCGTCAAGGTTGCTGACGCTGCTCAGGTAGGTCGCACGCATCAGGTTCATGTTGGTTGTGTTGTTGGTTGCCCCGCTGACGCCCGATCGCATGTACAGCTGTCGCGACACGTAGTTCACGGTCAGATAGCGCCAGACTTCGCTCCAATCCAGACGGGTCGCGTTTACAATGATTGGCGCACCCGCAGCGTCGAGCACCGGAGCGCCCGCGGCGTTAAGCAAAGGCCAGCTTGGCGAGGTCTTCCAGGCAAGGGGATCGCAGGCGCCTGCTACGCTGGTGCCGGTACCCTGACCTTCGGGTTCAGTCGATTTCACCTTTGCCTTTACCGAATCGCGCTTCAGATGTGGCACGAAGTATTCGCGGTTGGCGCTGGTCGGGATGTTCCAACCCGAACAGTTGGTCGGGCGGGCGTTGTCGTTCAGGTCAAAGCCCCCGGACCAGAAACGCATGGCATATTTGCCGTCGCTTCCTCTCCAGATTGGCGAGGGGCCGCTTTTGTAGGCGTCGAGAACATGGTTGTTCACCACATGCGAGCCATCGGTCATCAGAACGATGATCTTGCGGGTCTGGATAGAGTCATTATCCGCCGGGCGCCCAAGCACGCTCGGATCGCCTATGTTGGTGTAGATCGGCCGTGCCGCTTCGTCGATCAGGGCCGTGCCCCAGCGCATGCCTATCGCGATGGCGGTGTTGCCGGCCGCTTGCAGCCGCGAGATCCGGGTCTTGACCGCCTCACCGTCCTTGGTGGGCAGGAACACTTGGTTCGCGGTCGCATCGTCATAAGGTGTCGACGCGACATCAGCCGTTGTGGTGCAGTTGCGCGCGGTCGGGTTTGGCTGAACGCTTGCGGCGGCAACGTAGTTGGTTGTCGACGACATGTTGCTTGAGGCATCGGCCACGGCGCCCATGCGAATGGGAGTGGTGCGTGACAATGCCGTCGAGTTGTAGGCGCTGGTTGGGATCTCGAAGCAGTTGATGTTCGGCACGCCGACGTTGTCGATGAAGTTCCAGGACGAGACGTTCACGGCGTTGAACTGCTGGCGCAGGGTTTCCGGGATGTTCACCTGGGCGGCATAGGGAACAAGCCCGATCGAGATGCCATTCTTTGTGTCATTGGCCTTCACGATGTCCACGAATTCGGTCGCCGCTTCGCGAAGAGCCTGAATCTTGGTCTTGCCGGTGCCAATGCTGCTGCCCATCGAGCCGGTGATATCGAGCACCAGCATGACCTCGATCTCTGAAACACCCTGGGCGGCTTCGGAGAGCGTCGGGGCCTCCAGGTAGTCGTTGTCCGAGTAGATGGACATGAAGAAGTTGTAGGACCGGACTCGTGCTGAAATGTTGACCCGGCGCAGACCGGCGTCGGACACGGCCGAAACGGTCGGGGCTGAATAGTCGACCGTGACCAAATCTTCGCCAAGACCGGCTTTGTCGAACCATTCCTGCGCGATTTCGGTAGGCGATCGCTCCTGAGTCAGGCTGGCGGCGGCCAGGGCGGCGCGGTCCAGTGTCTGCTGCAAGGCAACGCGACGGGTCTCAAACCGCATCACGTCGATGGCAATGCCGCCAAACATGATCATGGCCAGGAATACGAAAAGGATGACCAGGGTCATCGCGCCACGTTCGTCGTCGCGGAAACGTCTCATGGAGGAGGTGATCTGTCCGCAGACCAAAACAAAGGACGATCCAGACATCATCGCGACCTTCCAGCAATGGCTACTAACCCCGCCACCTGGCAGGATTTCCCAACTTCATTAAGACCCAATTTCTGGCAGAAGTAAGGCATTTGCAGCAGGCCCGGCGGTAAAGCCGCCATTTGGAAACAATTCATCGTGGAATCACGGGGACTTGCCTGCAAACGTGAGAAATCCCCATGCCCCAGACCATCTATCACCCAGGGTGCGAAGTTAACCGATTCGTCTTTGCCATTGCCCCAATGGGTCGCGTCCCCGTCTGTTAACGCTAGCATCGGTTCGGGGTGCAGTTCTCGGGTTCACAGATGGGATTTGCGCGCTAGGGTGCCCCCAGGGCGCAGCGACAGCGCCCTGCCGGACAGGGAGGGAAGGCATGCAAGTCACCGGAGAGCCAAGCTTTCGCGAGTCAGTTGATCTTATGTTCAACCGGGCCGCAAAGCTGATGGACATGAGTCCAGGTCTTGAACAGAAGATCCGCGTTTGCAATTCGACGTACACGGTTCGCTTCGGCGTGCGTCTGCGCGGCAAGATCGAGACTTTCACCGGGTATCGGTCGGTCCACTCCGAGCATATGGAGCCGGTCAAGGGCGGCATCCGCTTTGCGTTGTCGGTAAACCAGGACGAAGTCGAGGCGCTGGCGGCGCTGATGACCTACAAATGCGCCCTGGTGGAAACGCCTTTCGGGGGCTCGAAAGGCGGGCTTTGCATCGACCCCCGCGCCTGGGACGAGCATGAACTGGAACAGATCACCCGCCGCTTCGCCTATGAGCTGATCAAGCGCGACCTGATCCATCCGGCGCAGAACGTCCCCGCCCCGGACATGGGGACGGGCGAGCGCGAGATGGCCTGGATCGCGGACCAGTACGCACGGATGAACACGACGGACATCAACGCCAAGGCCTGCGTGACCGGGAAGCCGCCGCATGCAGGCGGCATTCAAGGCCGGGTCGAGGCGACTGGCCGCGGCGTGCAGTACGCGCTGCGCGAATTCTTCCGCCACCGCGAGGATGTGTCAAAGGCGCGTCTCCTGGGCGGGCTCGATGGAAAGCGGGTCATCGTGCAGGGGCTTGGCAACGTCGGGTACCACGCCGCGAAGTTCTTGTCCGAGGAAGACGGCTGCAAGATCATCGCCGTCATCGAACGGGACGGGGCGCTGCTGGATGAGCGCGGTCTGAACGTCGAGGATGTGCGCCAGTGGATGAACGGGCATGAAGGGCTTATGGCGGGCTATCCGGACGCCAAGTACGTGGCCGACGGGGTGGCAATTCTTGAGGAGCCTTGCGACATCCTGATTCCGGCGGCGCTGGAAGGGGTGATTCACAAGGACAACGCTGCCCAGATCAAGGCCCCGCTGATCGTCGAGGCGGCGAATGGTCCGATCACTTTCGGAGCTGATGAAATCCTGCGTCAAAAGGGCTGCGTGATCATCCCCGACATGTATGCGAATGCGGGCGGGGTGACAGTCAGCTACTTCGAATGGGTCAAGAACCTGAGCCACATCCGCTTTGGCCGGATGCAGCGCCGCGCCGAAGAAGCGCGGTCGCGGCTGATCGTGGAGGAGCTGGAACGGCTGAGTGCCGACCAGAACCTTGGCTGGACGCTGGCCGAAGGCTTCAAGGACAAGTTCCTGCAAGGCTCGGACGAACTGGCGCTGGTTCGCTCTGGGCTGGATGACACGATGCGCACCGCCTATCAGGCCATGCGTGAGGTCTGGCACGGGCGTGAAGGGGTCGAGGATCTGCGGGTTGCGGCCTATATTGTGTCGATCGGCAGGGTGGCGCAGACCTATCGGTCGAAGGGGCTGTAACGCCCCTTCTTCCGGTGGAATGTAAACTGAAGATTTTCCGACCTTTAATCTTGGGTTAATGTTCCCGCCAAATTGATGCCAAAGTACACTGCTAGTTGTGGAGTCGGAATCCTCTGACCTCACGGTGAAGCAATGTTCGGCGCGAAGAATAGCCAGAAACGTAGCCCTCGGCTGCTGCTCGGCCGGGAAGATGGGTCCGCGACGATCGAGTTTGTGCTTTGGCTGCCGATCGTCATTCTCGTTCTTACCCTGATCGTGGACGCAAGCATGCTCTTCATGGGCCGCACTCAGGCGATCAGCGTCCTGCAGGATACCAATCGGCTTTATTCCGTAGGTCAGTTCACCGGGGACGCGTCGGAAAGACTGAAGAAAGCACAAGATTACGCGCTCGCAAGATTGCGTCCGATGTCGGCGAGCGCGACCGCAGTAACAACCGAGAACAGTCGTGTCGTTCGAACGGAAGCAACGTTGGAGACGAGTGAAATCGCCCAGATCGGCTTTCTTGGCGTGTTTATCGACACAACGATGTTCGTCGCAGCAGAGTACAGGGTGGAGTTCTGAGATGAAGAATTTCTCGCAGCGCGTTCCGACTTTTCTGCGTGACCGGGAGGGTGGGATCACAGGCGGCGGCCTGATCTTCGTGATCGTTTTCCTGATGGTCGGTGGATTGGCTGTCGACGTGTCGAACGCAATCACCCAGCGCACCCACCTGCAGTTGACTGCCGACGCGACCGCCCACTCCGCCCTTTATGTGCGCAACCTCGAGTTGGGCGCCACCGAGGACGACGCCAAGACCGCAGCGGTTGCCTTGGCGAAAGAGAATATGCCCGAGTCGCTTTACGGCAACGTGCTGGACGCTGACGACATCGAGTTTGGCGTCTGGGATGCGGCGACCCGAACCTTCAGCCCCGATCCCGACTCTAGGACGGCAGCGCGGGCTGTCGCGCGGCGCAGCGGCGGCGGTGGCAACGAAGTCGCGACCTATCTTCTGAAGTTTGCGGGCTTCACCTCATGGGATGTGAGCGCCGATTCAGTTTTCGAGACCTACGAGCCGCCTTGCCTGCGCGAGGGCTTCGTGGCCGAGAACATGGTCGATATCCAAAGCAACAACAGCTACTTCAAGGGCTTCTGTCTCCATTCGAACGATGTTGTCTCGCTTAACAGCAACAACTTCTTCGAGTCGGGAACAGTGGTGTCCATGCCGGACCTCAGCAGCCTCGAACTGCCGCAGTCAGGCTACGATACCAATGAGGGTCTTGCCGAAGCGCTTCGCTATGGCGCGATGCAGATCCGGCTTATCAACGCGCTCAGCGAAGTGAGCACGGTCTGGAGCTCCGGCAAGGATGATATGTGGGAATTCATCCAGCTCGCGGCCCGCAACGGGCAGCTTGACGATATCACCAAAGCCAAACGCACCCTGAATATCGTCAACGGCAAGCCGTCCAATAGCACCGCTTCGTCCGATACGGTCGAAGCGACCAAAGACCTCCTGGATCGGAATGGGAACTCGGGTCTGCGCCAGAACGCCGTCAACTATGTCTACTGCTCGAGCTCGAGCACACAGGTTTCGATCAAGACCGTGCTGACAAATGTGGTGATCATCACCAACTGCCAGATCCAGTTCGGATCGGGTGGCGCGATCGAAGACGGGATTATCGCGACGCTGCACACAAGCCTGTCTTCGATCGGCGGATCGGCAGATGCCCGTATCGGCAGGAACGATGATTGCGCCGTCGGCGGCGGGGCGCAACTCGTCTCACTTGGCGGTATGAACTTTGCATCCGGTGTTTCGATCCAGGGCGGGCAGCTCATCGCGCTCAAGGAAATCGCGTTTGCGGCGAATGGCGATGGCCTGAAGGGCACTTCGATCATCTCGGGCGATACGGTTTCGGGAACGTCGAACATGGAAATGGGTCTTTGCGGGACCGGCATGGAAGACAACCTGACGCTCCCCTACTTCCGATTGGTCCAGTAGCAGAAAAGCCGTTTTTCCAGCAAGGCAGCGCCGGTCGCGCTGCCTTTTTCATTTGTGAGTATCGGTGGCCGGGCAGGCACCGGGTGCTACGGTCGCTGTGCGTGTTCTTTGACTTATCCGGTTGAGGCGGTGCCCCGCCCAAGCTATGAAATCGGGCTATGACCTGCGGCAAAAAGCCATTCCCGACGGCAAATGTCGCCTTCGGACATGCGGCTTTCGCCTGGGCAACAAGTCTGATTTGGCCGGATACGCCGAGTAGCGGAGAGTGAGCGACCATGACCTATTCCGCCTTTCGCATTGTCAGGGAAACCCTCACCGGCAACACGGGCTGGAAGCCGGCCTGGCGCGATCCGGCTCCGAAGGCCGAGTATGATGCGATCATCATCGGCGGTGGCGGGCATGGTCTGGCGACGGCCTATTACCTGGCCAGGAACCACGGTCTGACCAATGTCGCCGTGCTGGAGAAGGGGTATCTCGGCTCGGGCAACATCGGGCGAAATACAACGATCGTGCGGGCCAACTACTTCCTGCCGGGGAACTCGGAGTTCTATTCGCACAGTCTGAAGCTGTGGGAGGGGCTGGAGTCGGAGCTGAACTACAACGTGATGCATTCGCAGCGCGGGCTGATCAACCTCTTCCACTCTGACGGCCAGCGTGACGCCTTTGTCCGGCGCGGCAATGCGATGATCAATCAGGGGGATGACGCGATCCTTCTGGACCGGGACGGGGTGCGGGAGCATCTGCCGTATCTCGATTTCGAGCAGACGCGGTTTCCGATCTACGGCGGGCTTTTGCACCCTCGCGGCGGGTCGGCCCGGCACGACGCGGTGGCCTGGGGCTACGCGCGCGGGGCGGACCGGCGCGGGGTGGACCTGATCCAGAACTGCGAGGTCACCGGGATCGACATTCAGAACGGCGTGGTGAGGGGCGTGCAGACCACACGCGGCGCGATCCGGGCGAAGAAGGTCGGGATCATCGTCGCAGGGCGGTCTTCCCAGGTGGCGGCGATGGCCGGGATGCGGCTGCCGATCGAATCCCATGTGTTGCAGGCCTTTGTCACCGAAGGGCTGAAGCCGGTCATCAACCATGTGATCAGCTTTGGCATGGGGCATTTCTATATCAGCCAGTCAGACAAGGGGGGCCTTGTCTTTGGCGGCGATCTGGATTTCTACGCCAGCTACGCCGCCCGGGGCAACCTGCCGATGGTCGAGCATGTGATGGAAGCCGGCATGACCCTGATGCCGATGATCGGGCGGGCCAAGGTGCTTCGCTCATGGGGTGGGATCATGGACATGTCGCCGGACGGGTCGCCCGTCATCGACAAGACGCATGTCGAGGGGTTGTTCCTTGACTGCGGCTGGAACTATGGGGGGTTCAAGGCGGTGCCTGCCTCCGGTTGGTGCATGGCGCATCTGATGGCGACCGGAGAAAGTCATGAGGTGGCGGGGAAGTTCCGGCTGGACCGCTTTGCGACAGGGCATCTTCTGGACGAAGAAGGCACCGGCAGCCAGCATAACCTGCATTGACGGGGCGCGTGATGATTGACCTGTTGCGGCTTGCAGATCGTGCGGAAACCTCCAGCGGGGGTATTCTTGGACAGATGAAATCGGGGGCAGGGAAATGCGGCTGATGTGCCCTTTGTGCGGTGAACGGGATCGGCGAGAGTTCTACTACTATGGGGCGGAGGATTTTCTGAACCGCCCAGCAGCCGACGCCGAGCCGGGCGCTTGGGATAACTACCTGCACCTCAGGGACAACCCGGCGGGGGTGACGAAAGACCTCTGGTATCACGAGATGGGTTGTGCGCAGTGGCTGGTCGTCACGCGGAACACGGTGACGCATGAAATTATCGCGACGGAACTGGTGGCGGAGAGGGCGAAATGAGGATCGACGGCAAGGGCCTTGTCGACCGGACAAAGCCGGTCCGCTTCCGTTTCGACGGCAAGGATTACGCGGGCTACAAGGGCGACACGCTTGCCTCGGCGCTTTTGGCCAATGACGTGCGGCTGGTGGGGCGGTCGTTCAAGTATCACCGGCCGCGCGGCGTGCTGACCGCAGGGTCGGAAGAGCCGAACGCTCTGGTCGAGGTGGTGGGTGCGAAGAACCAGACGCCGAATGTGCGGGCGACGGTGCAAGAGGTGTTTGAAGGGCTGGACTGCCGGAGCCAGAACCGGCTGGGGTCACTGCGGTTCGATCTTCTGGCGGTGAACGACTACCTCTCGCCGTTCCTGAGCGCGGGTTTCTACTACAAGACCTTCATGTGGCCGCGCGCCTTCTGGGAAGGGCTTTATGAGCCGATCATCCGCCGCGCGGCGGGCTTGGGAAGTCTGTCGGGCAAGCATGACGAGGGCACCTACGAGAAGGCCTATGCCTTTTGCGATGTGCTGGTGATCGGGTCCGGTCCGGCGGGGTTGATGGCGGCCTTGACCGCTGGCCGCGCCGGGGCGGATGTGATCCTGGCCGAGGAAAGTCACACGCCGGGCGGACGGCTTCTGTCGGACGGCGGCACGATCGGCGGGATGCCAGCCGGAGAGTGGGCGGCTGCGGTCGTGGCGGAACTTATTGCGTTGCCCAACGTCCGGATCATGACGCGGACCACCGTGACCGGCGCCTATGACCACGGCACCTATGGCGCGCTGGAGCGGGTGGGGCTGCACAAGTCTGCGCGCCCCAACCTCCCGCGCGAATGTTTCTGGCGGATCGTGGCACCGCATGCCGTGTTGGCCAGCGGAGCGCTGGAGCGGCCGGTGGCCTTCCCGGACAACGACCGTCCCGGCATCATGATGGCCAGCGCCGTTCGGACCTACCTCAATCGCTATGGCGTGGTGCCGGGAAAGCGCGTGACCCTGTTCGCCAACACCGACGCCGCGCGAGGTGTGGCGCGGGATCTCATGGCGGCCGGGGTGACGGTGGCGGCGATCATCGATCCGCGTCCCGATGCCAGTTCGGTCGAGGATTGCGCGGTGCATCTGGGGGCAGAGGTTGTCGGCAGCCGGGGGCGGCTGGGCTTGTCGGCGATCACGGTCCGCAAGGGGGCCGAGACCTTCGAGGTCGAGACCGATTGCCTCGCGATGTCGGGCGGCTGGAACCCGGCCTTGCATCTGACCTGCCACATGAATGGCAGGCCGCGCTGGGACGAAGACCTTGCGGCCTTCGTGCCGATGTCGGGCGCGGTGCCGGGGCTGGTGGCCGTGGGGGCGGCGAACGGGTCGATGTCGACCCATGGTGCTTTGGCCACCGGGCATGCGGCAGCCCTGAAGATCGTGCAGGGGCTGGGACGGAAGGTGTCGCTGGATCTGCCGCAGGCGGAGGATGCACCTTACAGGATAAAGGCCCTCTGGGCGGTAGAGGGCAAGAGCCGCGCCTGGCTTGACTTTGCCAATGACGTGACGACGAAGGACGTGAAACTGGCCGCGCAGGAAGGCTTCCGGTCGGTCGAGCACATGAAGCGCTACACGACGCAAGGCATGGCGCCGGATCAGGGGAAGAACTCGAACGTCGCGGCGCTTGCGGTGCTGGCCGATGCGACGGGGCGGGGAATTGCCGAGACCGGGGTAACGACCTTCCGGCCGCCCTATGTGCCGGTGTCGATTGCGGCTATGGGGGCCGGTGGCCGGGCCGAAGGCTTTGCTCCGCAGCGGTTCCTGACCAGCGATCAGGCCAGCCGTGACCGGGGCGCACCGATGATCGAGGCGGGGCTGTGGTACCGCCCGTCCTATTTCCCGAAACCCGGGGAAAGCACCTTGCGTGAGGCTTGTGACCGTGAAGTCATGATGGTTCGGCAGGCGGTGGGCGTGGCCGATGTCTCGACCCTTGGCAAGATCGACATTCAGGGGAAGGATGCAGGGCGGTTCCTGGATTTCGTTTACACCAACACCTTCAGCACTTTGCCGGTGGGCCGCGTCCGCTATGGCCTGATGCTGCGCGAGGATGGGCTGGTGCTGGATGACGGCACCTCGGCCCGGCTGGGGGACGACCACTACCTGATGACCACCACCACCGCGGCGGCGGGGCTGGTAATGCGGCATCTGGATTTCGTCCATCAGGCCTCTTGTGCCGATTGGCAGGTGCGCTTCATTTCCGTGACCGAGGCCTGGGCGCAGTTTGCCGTGGCTGGCCCGAAGGCGCGGGAGCTGGTGAATTCCTTCCTGGAGGCGCCGGTCGACCTGCCGTTCATGGGTGTCGCGCCGGTCCGCATCGGTGGGGTTGAGGGGCGGCTATTCCGGATCTCGTTCAGCGGCGAAGTGGGTTATGAAATCGCGGTGCCCACCCGCTTTGGCGAGGCGCTGTTCCGTGACCTGCTGGCCCGGGCCGAAACCTTGGGCGGCGGACCCTACGGCATGGAGGCGCTGAACGTTCTGCGGATCGAAAAGGGCTTCATCACCCATGCCGAGATACATGGCCGGGTATCGGCGCACGACATCGGCATGGCAAGGATGGTCAGCGCGAAGAAGGACTGCATCGGCAAGTCCGCCGCGACGCGTCCCGGCCTTTGGGGACCAGAGCGCGAGCAACTGGTCGGCCTGAAGGCGGGCGAAGCGATCACCGCCGGGGCGCACCTGTTCGTGCCGGGTGCAGAGGTCCACCGCGAGACGGATCAGGGCTTTGTCACCTCGATCTGCTGGTCGCCGACGGTCGGGGCCTGGCTGGGCCTTGGGTTACTCAAGGACGGGCGGGCGCGGATCGGCGAGCGGATCCGGCTGGTTGACCATCTGCGCGGGATCGACGTGATCTGCGAGGTTTGCAACCCGGTCTTCCACGATCCGGAAGGGGAGAAGCTGCGTGCCTGAGTTGATTGCCAAATCCGCGCTTCAAGGGCGCGCGCCGCTGACGCTGGGGGGGGTGACCCTGGCCGAGGTTCCGGTGGGCCCGATCACCAGCATCGCGGTCTTTCCCGGCGGCGCCAAGGCACTGGCGAAGGGGTTGAAGGGGCTGGGGCTGACGTTCCCGGCGCCCAACCGCTTTGCCGAAAAGAAGGGCGCCCGGATTGTCTGGACCGGACGGGATCAGGCCTTTCTGATCGGAGCCCCGGCCCCGGCGCTGCAGGGGGCGGCCCTGACCGATCAATCAGACGGCTGGGCGGTGCTGTCGGTCGCCGGGCTGGGGGCGGTGGACGCCTTGATGCGGCTGGTCCCCATGGACTTGCGGCTGCTGGCCTTTCCGGTGGGGCAGTCGGTGCGTGCGCCTCTGAACCACATGAACGCCGTGCTGCTGCGGACCGAGGAATATGCCTTTGAACTGATGGTCTTCCGGTCCATGGCGCGCACTGCCTGGCACGAGATCGGGGTGGCGATCGAGGCATTGGCGGCGCGCGCGGCGCTGAAACCCTAGGCGGAAAGTCACCAGCCGGGGAACTTGTCACTGGCGTGTCATCGAACGGATGTTTACACCTTTCCTGAAACGGAGTTTAAGGAAAGGTGTACGAATGGCCCCCGACGGTCAGACCCTTGTCGAGAACGGCGCCCCGAATGTGTATGACGCCGAACCGATCCCCGAAGCCGCGCGGGCCGAAATCGAAAGGCTGCTCTCTTCGGGCGACCTCTTTCGCTATACCGCTCCGTCGGATTCCCCGGTGGCGCTGCTTGAGGCCGAGTTCGCGGCGCTGATGGGCAGTCGCTATGCGCTGGCGGTGTCGTCCTGTTCGGCGGCGCTGTTTCTGGCGCTAAAGGCGCTGGACCTGCCGAAGGGCGCGAAAGTGCTGATCCCTGCCTTTACCTTTGCGGCCGTGCCGTCCTCGGTCGTGCATGCCGAGTGTGAGCCGGTGCTGGTGGAAGTGGGCGCGAACTACCGGGTGAACATCGAGGATTTCGCCGCCAGACTGCCAGGCGCGGGCGCGGTGATGATCAGCCACATGCGCGGACACACGTCCGACATGGACGCGATCATGGCGCTTTGCGATGCGGCGGGCATTCCGGTGATCGAGGACGCGGCCCATTCGTTGGGCACGGTCTGGGACGGGCGCAATATCGGGACCATTGGCAAGGTCGGTTGCTTCAGTTTCCAGTCCTACAAGATGGTGAACGCCGGCGAAGGCGGCATCATGATCACCGATGACCCCGAGATTGCCGCGCGCGCGATCATCATGTCGGGTGCCTATGAGACGAACTGGAAAAAGCACCCCGGCCTGTCGAACTCCTGTGCACATTGGCAGAACAAGCTGCCGCTTTATAACCTGCGGATGCAGAACCTGTCGGCTGCCGTGATCCGCCCGCAGCTGCCGCTGGTGGCTGACCGGGTGGAGAAAGGCCGCGCCAACCATGACCATGTCGCGGCGAAGCTCAACTCATCGGCACATCTGACAGTGCCAGATCCGCTGGGGCCGGAACTGCGGGCACCGGATTCGATCCAGTTCAACCTGACCGGCGACTGGACGGACGCGCAGGCGCTGGACTTTCAGGCCGCGACCAAGGCGCGGGGCGTGACGGTGCAGGTCTTCGGATTGAGCGAGGGCAACGCGCGGGCGTTCTGGAACTGGCAGTTCCTGGGGCCGCAACCCGATCTGCCGCAGACCCGGGCCATGCTGATGCGGGCCTGCGATGTCCGCCTGCCGACCAGGCTGACCGGGGCAGAACTGGACTATATCGCCGATGCCATCGCGGATGCGGCGGCCGAGGTTCGGGGCTGATCGAGGCCCCTTCGCCGGCGGTGTGCGCGGTCAGAGCACGCGCAGCGCCGGTGCAAGCCAGGGATGATCGGCCAGTGCCGGGGCAATGACAACCTCGGCGATCAGGGCTTTCAGGCGGTTGGCGATCTGTCCGGGCACGCCGCGCAGGATGCACTCGCGGGCAGACAGCGACAGGGTGCGTTCCAGCGGGGCAAAGGGCAGGGGGCGGACCTCGACCGTGGCACGAAAGGCGCGGGCCTGATGCAGGGCCAGAGGCGTCAGGATCGTCCAGCCCTCGCCCCCCGCGACCATCGCCATGATCGCGGCATAGCTGTCCAGTTCGAAACGGTGGCCAAGCCGGACGCCCTGCCGGACCAGATGCGCCGCGATCTGGCGGCCCATCAGGTGCCTTGCGGTATACTGGATCAGCGGCAGGTCCTCGATCCGCGCGCCTTGCGGGCAGACGGCGACGAAAGGTTCCGACATCAGGGGATGCACTTCGCGCCAACTGCTGTCGCCATGCGGATCGGTGGTGTAATCCGCCGCGACGACGACATCCAGCGCCCGCGCCTCCAGCTGGTCCAGAAGCCGGTGGCTGGCGCCGGTTTCCAGCAGAAAGCGGCAGCCTTTCAGATCTTGCGCCAGCAGCGACAGCAGGCGAGGGGTCACGTCGCTGTCGAAATCCTCGATCACGCCAAGGCGCAGGGTCGTCATGCCCGCCAGATCGGACATCGCCAGTTCGGCCCGGGCTTCACTGGCGGCATTCAGGATGATCTGGGCGTGTCGCCGGAACATGGCGCCGGCGGGCGTGACCTGCACTGGCCGACCCGACCGGTCCAGCAACGACGTCCCCAACGCAGCTTCAAGCCCCGAGAGCTGCTGACTGATAGCCGACGGGCTGACCCCAAGGCGCCGGGCGGCGGCGGAGATCGAGCCTTCTTCGGCCGCGGCGACGAAAACCTCGATCCCCCAAAGCGTGACGCGGCCTTCGGCTTCAGCCATGGCTCAGAGCTTTGACAGCTTCTTCTGCAACTCGGCCAGCTGCTTCTTGATGTCGGCGATGTCGGCGATGTCGTCGGTGGAGGCCGGGGCCTCTTCCTCGCGCGCGGGGCCGGAACCACCCCAGCCGGGCACGCCGCCCATCATCGTCTTCAGGAACGCCTCTTGCTGCTTGCGGATTGCGTCGAAGCCCGGCACCGCAGCCATCGGGTTCGGGAAGGCAGACAGGTTCTGCATCATCTTGGCCTGGTTTTCGCGCAGCATCTCGAACGACGAGGCCAGGAACTGCGGCACGATCGACTGCACGCCGCTGGTATAGCTGCGCACAAGGTCGGTCAGCACGTCGACCGGCAGGACGCTCTCGCCTTTGGATTCGTGCTCGGCCACAATCTGCAGCAGGTATTGCCGCGTCAGGTCATCGCCGGATTTCAGATCGACGATCTGCACCTCGCGCCCGGCACGGATGAAGCCGGCGATATCCTCCAGCGTCACGTAATCCGACGTTTCGGTGTTGTAGAGACGGCGGCTGGCATAGCGCTTGATCAGCAGTGGTTTATCAGTGTCGGCCATGGCCCCCCCAGGGATTGTGCGCATGCAGAGAAGCTTAGGGTAGGCCCGCGAAAAAAGAAAGGGCGGGCGCGGGGTCCATCCCCATGCCCGCCCGGCGCAATCTGCGCGAACTGGTTACCAGTCAGCAATCACTTGGCAGCGGCAGCTGCCTTCTTGGCCACCGAAGTCACTTCGGCGGTGGCTTTCTTGACGGCGGCGGTCGCGTCTTCCGACATGTCCTTGCCAGCGGCCAGCATCAGCTCGACGGTTTCCATCTGCACTTTTTTCGCAACTTCAGCGAAAGCGGCCATGTTCTCGGCAGCCATCTCGGCAGCAGCCGAAGCGAAGTCGGTCACCGATTTGGTGTACTCGGTCGGCTCGGTCTTGGCTTTGGAGACGACCGAAAGCTTGGCGATCGAGTCCTTGGCCCACTTCGAGGTGATCTCGGTGGACTTTTCAGCAGCTTCCAGGGCGACTTTCGAGAATTTCTCGGTGAAAGCAGCCTGAGTCTTGAATGCGTTCTGGAAGGCCGAAGCGTCAACCGGGAACGAAGCCATCATGTCCTGCATGACTTTGGCGAAATCTGGGGTCTTGGTCATTTCATTTGCTCCTGTGTTTCCGGGTATCGGCCGGGGATCTGATAGAAGCTATATAGATGCTGCATCGCAGCAATTCAAGTCTATTTCTGCATTGCAGCAAAACTGCCGGTTGCAGCTGGCTAACCCAAGGGAAAGCAGCTGAAATGTCAGAGCGCCGTTGTCACGGCGGGGGTCGCCACCACATAGGTTCCGGGGGCCGCAGCCAGAGAATCAACCGGAATCCGCGCCTTGATCATCGGGCCGGACCGTTCCGCCAGCCAATCGCGCCAACGCGGCCACCAGCTGCCCTTGTGGAAGGTTGCGCCCTTGAGCCAGGCGTCGGGTTCGCCGGAAACCGGGCCGTCGTTGGTGTAGTGGCCGTACTTGTCCTTAGAAGGCGGATTGATGATCCCTGCGATATGGCCGCTTTCCGACAGGATGAAAGTCTTGTCGGAAGAACCCATCTGCTTGATGCTGTTGAAGCTGCCGCGCCAGTGGGCGATGTGGTCCGTCTCGCAGGCGATGGCACAAAGCGGAAGCTTGATGTCGGCCAGACTGACGGGGTGTCCGAAGACCGGGAACTCACCCTTGGCAAAGCCGTCGGCCTGGCACAGCCCGCGCAGATATTCGACAGCCATCTTCGCGGGCAGGTTGGTGCCGTCGCCGTTCCAGTAAAGCAGGTCGAAGGCCGGCGGTGCCTCGCCCAGCATGTAGCTCTTGATGGCGGGGGTGTAGATCAGGTCGTTGGAGCGCAGGAAACTGAAGGTCCGGCTCATGAACATCCGCGACAGGATGCCATCCTGCGCGGTCTGGCGTTCGATCCCGTCGACGAAATCGTTGTTCAGGAACACGCCCACTTCGCCCGGGTCCGAGAAATCGGCCAGCGTGGTCAGGAAGGTGGCGGACTTCACGGTGTCATCCCCGGCCCTTTGCAGGTGCGCCAGTGTGAGGCCCAGCGTTGTGCCCGCAATGCAGTAGCCGACGGCGTTGATCTGCTTTTCACCCGTGATCCGCCGGACCTCGGCCATGGCGCGCAGATAGCCGTCGCGCATGTAGTCATCCATGCTGGTGCCGGCGTAGCTCATGTCCGGGTTGACCCAGGAGACGACGAACAGCGTGAATCCCTGATCCACGATCCACTTGATCAGCGAATTCTGCGGTTTCAGGTCCATGATGTAGAACTTGTTGATCCAGGGCGGGAAGATCAGCAGGGGCGTCTGGTGGACTTTCTCGGTGGTGGGTTCGTACTGGATCAGCTCCAGCATCCGGTTGCGGTAGACAACCGCACCCGGAGTGGTGGCCAGGTTTTCACCCACCTTGAACGCCTCGCGGTCGGCGAGCGTCACCAGCAGGTCGCCCTGATTGCCCTCGATATCGCGAACCAGGTTCTCCAACCCCTGCACCAGGCTTTCACCATCGGTGGCCACGGCTTTCTCCAGGACGTCGGGATTGGTGCCCAGGAAGTTCGTCGGGCTGAACATGTCGACGATCTGCTTGGTGAAGTAATCCACCCGGCGGCGGTCTTCGGGAGCCAGCGTCTCCATGTCGCCGACGGCGGTGGTGATGGCTTCCGCGTTCATCAAGTACTGCTGCTTGAGGTAGTTGAAGAAAGGATGCGTTTCCCACAAGGGGTTCGAAAAGCGGCGGTCCTTCGGCGTGGGATCCGGCGGGGCCTTGAATTCGCCCTTGGCAAGGGTCTGCTGCGCCTCCACGTAGTGTTTCAGCGTCTTGCCCCAGTAGTTGATCTGGTGTTCGACCACGCGGGCGGGGTTCTGCATCATCTCGGCCAGATAGGCGGCGGCGGCCTTCATGTAGACGTCGGGCGCAGGGCCATGCAGCGACGGATCGATCTGGCGGCGATGGCTGAGGGCCGCCGTCAGGCGCTTTGACAACTCGTCAACCTTGGCGAGATTGGCGTTCAGCCGGGCGGCCCGGGCCTCGGCATCTGGATCGAGGGCATTCTCTTCTGTTGTCATGCTAACGATTTCCCCCTATCTTCGCCGCTGTGCAGCATAGCGTAGCCACGCCGTGGTCGGCCATGCCAGATCGGCCCCCCTGCGGGCAAGGAGACCTCATGAAGTATATGTTCACCTACGACCTTATGGAAAGCGCCCGCAACACGAATGAGTGGTTGGGGGCCTCGGCCAGGGCTTTTGCAAGCTATCCGGCCTTCGCGATGTCGATGAACCCGATGCTGCCGCTGATGGCCGCCTGGGGTGAGGTGACGGAACGCACCTTCAGCCGCATGGTCGCCAAGCCCGACTGGGGCATCCGGTCGATCGTCGGCCCCGATGGCACCGACCATCTGGTCGATGTGAAGCCGGTTGTCGAAAAGCCGTTCGGCGATCTGGTGCAGTTCTTCGTCCGCCGCCGGTCGCCCATGGCGCGCAAGGTGCTTCTGGTGGCGCCGATGTCGGGGCACTACGCCACGCTTCTGCGGTCGACCGTTGCCTCGCTGCTGCCCGATGCCGATGTCTATGTGACCGACTGGCACAATGCCCGCGATATTCCGGTCTCTGCGGGCAAGTTCGACATCGAGGATTACACGCTTTACCTGGCCGAGTTCATGAAGGAACTGGGTCCCGACACCCATGTCATCGCCGTCTGCCAGCCAGTGCCCCTTGCCCTTGCGGCCACCGCGTATCTGGCGGCCGAACATCCCGAAGCGCAACCGAAGTCGCTGGTCCTGATCGGCGGCCCGGTCGACCCCGATGCCGCCGCGACCGAGGTGACCGACTTTGGCCGTCGCGTGACGATGGGCCAGCTGGAGCATCTGGTAATCCAGCGCGTCGGATTCAAGCACAAGGGCGCGGGGCGGCTGGTCTATCCGGGCCTGATGCAGCTGCAAAGCTTCATCACGATGAACGCGGAACGGCACAGCAAGGCGTTTTCCGAACAGGTGCTTCGCGTGTCACGCGGCGAGGGGGCGGACCACGACGCGCACAACCGTTTCTATGACGAATACCTGGCTGTGATGGACATGACGGCTGAATTCTACCTGTCCACGGTAGAGCGGATCTTCAAGAACCGCGAGATTGCGACGAATTCCTTTGTTGTCGCGGGCCGCAAGGTCGACCTGGGCGCCATCACCAACGTTGCGGTGATGACGGTGGAAGGCGCGAATGACGACATCTCGGCCCCCGGCCAATGCGTGGCCGCGCTCAACCTGTTGACCGGATTGTCGGATGACAAGAAGGCGCAGCATCTGGAGCAGGGCGCGGGCCATTATGGCATCTTTGCCGGGAAAAGCTGGCGGCTGAACATTCGCCCCCTGGTCCTGAACTTCATCGACGCAAATTCCGGCGGCGCCAAGAAGGCGAAGATCGCGCTCGCTTCAGCGTAGCATCAAGGGCGGGAGGCGTCCGGACAGGAACGTCTCCAACGCCTGGGTGACCGCTTCGGGCCGTTCAAGCTGGGGCAGGTGGCCGGCTTCGGCGATAATCTCAAGGCAGCCTTGCGGCATCATGCCGGCCAGGAATTCGGCCCGGCGGCGCGGAACGATGGTGTCGGCCTCGCCCGTCATGATCAGGGTCGGCACATTGGCCTTGCGCAGCGTCTTTTGCTGATCGGGGCGGCGCTGCATGGCGCGCAGCTGGCGCAGGAACTGGTCCACCCCCAGCGTCGAGGCCATGTCATGCACCAAAGCCAGCACCTCGCCCCGCCAGGGCGCCTCAAACAGCGCCGTCTCGGGCAGCATCCGCGAGATGCAATCGGCCATGTGGCCGGTCTTGGCCGCGACCAGCAACGCCTCTTGTGCGGCGGCAAGTTGCGGCGTTTCGGGCAATGGGTCGGTGGCAATCAGCGCGACGCGGCTGACCGCCTCTGGCCGGCGACGCAACAGCTCGATCGCGATGTTGCCGCCCAGGCCGTGGCCGATGACGGCAAAGCGGGGGGGCAGGTTCGGAGCGGCATCGCTCGCCACCTTTTCCACCGTGTCGGCCATGCCGGGTGCGAGCAGGATGATCTGCCGTGTGGCACCAAGCTGGACGATTTGCGGCATGAAACCCCGCGCATCCGCCATGAAGCCGGGGATCAGGACCACCGGTTCGTTCACCGAACGCACCATCGGGCGCAAATGCAGGAAAATGGATGATCGTGATGCGTCACCATCCCGCAACTCTAGTCTATAAGCTCATGGATTCAAGGCAGCATCGAGAGAGTGGCGGACGGTCAAACACCTGGTGCTGCGTTACCGGATGTTCGATTTCTTCAAACATGCCGGATCCATTGACAGGTGCGCCTCTGAAATGTGCAAGGCGTCCTCGACTGCTTCCGTGATGAGGTCAAGGCAGGCAGGCGTCGAGAAGCGGTGGTCGGCACCCTTGACCAGCGTCAGTCGCAAGTCGGGGCTTTCGATGTGGTCCAACAGCCCCAGCGCCACGGAAGGTGGCACGTCGCTATCCGCCGTCCCCTGCAACAGCCGCACCGGAAACGGCAACTTCAGCGGCTGATCCAGCACCAGATTGCGCCGCCCTTCCTCGATCAGGCGGCGGGTGATCGGATAGGGTTCGTCCGAATAGTCGGAGGGGCGCAAAAGCACGCCATCCTCAACCAGCCGGGCCCGGTCGGCCAGGGAGAACTCGTCTTCCCACATCCGTTCAGTGAAATCCGGGGCTGCGGCAATGCCGACCAGACCGGCGACATGCGCGGGCAGGTCGCGGGCCAGCAGCAGCGAAATCCAGCCACCCATGGATGAGCCGACCAGAACCTGCGGCCCTTCGGTCAGCGACTCGATCACCGCCGCGGCGTCCTCGCGCCAGTCGCCGATCGCGCCATCGGCAAACTCCCCGCGCGATGCCCCGTGCCCGGAATAGTCGAACCGCAGAAAGGCGCGGCCCGTTGCCTCGGCCCAGGCCTGCAGGTGAAGCGCCTTCGATCCGGTCATGTCGGACCGGAAGCCCCCGAGAAAGACCACCCCCGGCGCGCGGCCTTCGGTGCGATGATAGGCGATGTGGCGGCCTTGCGGGGTGGTGAGATAGGTTGTCATCCGGTGAGCATAGCAGCCCTGACGCGCGCGCGGCAGGCCATGTTCAACCCACGCGCGAAGAATTGCCTGTGGCTTTCCCGGGGTTGGCTTGACAAGGCCGGCCCCGCGCGGCACACCCCGCCGGACATAACCCGCAACCCGGCGTTTCGTAGGCGCCAAACTGACGAGGAGCCGGCCATGAGCCAGATTTCCCTGACATTTCCCGACGGCAACATCCGGCACTATCCGGCGGGCGTGACCCCTGCCGAAGTCGCGGCCTCCATCGCGCCGTCGCTGGCAAAGGCCTCGATCTCGGCCGTGGTGAATGGCGCGCACTGGGACCTGGCCTGGCCGATCGCTGCGGATGCGACGATCAGCCTGAACACGCTGAAGGACGAGGCCCCGGCGCTCGAACTGATCCGGCATGACCTTGCCCATATCATGGCGCGTGCCGTGCAGGAAATCTGGCCTGACGTGAAGGTCACCATCGGCCCGGTGCGCGACTACGGCTGGTTTTACGATTTCGACCGGGAAGAGCCGTTCACGCCAGAGGACCTTGGCCAGATCGAAGCGCGGATGAAGCAGATCATCAACGCGTGCGATCCGGTGAAGACGGAACTGTGGCACCGGGCACGGGCGGTGGAGTATTATCGTGGGCGGCAAGAGCCCTTCAAGCTGGAGCTTCTGGACCGTATCCCCGAAGGCGAGGATATCCGGATGTACTGGCATGGGCCCTGGCAGGATCTGTGCCGGGGCCCGCATCTGCAGCACACCGGGCAAGTCCCCGCCGATGCCTTCAAGCTGACGCATGTCGCGGGGGCCTACTGGCTGGGCGATGCCACGCGGCCCATGTTGCAGCGCATCTACGGCGTCGCCTTCCGCAACCGCGACGATCTGAAGGCCCATCTGACGATGCTGGAAGAGGCCGCCAAGCGCGACCACCGGAAATTGGGGCGCGAGATGGAACTCTTCCATCTGCAGGAAGAAGCCCCCGGCATGGTGTTCTGGCACCCGAACGGCTGGTCGATCTACCGCACGCTGGAAGACTATATGCGCGGTCGCCAGCGCAAGGCGGGCTATAAGGAGATCAGGACCCCGCAGGTGGTGGACCGGGTTCTGTGGGAACGCTCCGGCCATTGGGAGGCCTACCGCGAGAACATGTTCCTCGTCGAAGTGGATGAGGAAGGTGCGAAGGAAAAGCGGATCAACGCGCTGAAGCCGATGAACTGCCCCTGCCATGTGCAGGTCTATAATCAGGGCCTGAAGTCCTACCGCGACCTGCCTTTGCGGTTGGCGGAATTCGGGTCTTGCCACCGCTATGAAAGCTCGGGCTCGATGCACGGGCTGATGCGGGTGCGCGGCTTCGTGCAGGATGACGCGCATATCTTCTGCACTGAAGACCAGATCGAAGCCGAATGTGCCGATTTCATCGCGCTGCTGGCGTCGGTCTACAAGGACTTTGGCTTCGACAGCTTCGAGATCAAGCTTTCCACCCGGCCCGATGTCAGGATCGGATCGGACGAGACCTGGGACAAGCTTGAGTCGGCGCTGGAAAACGCGATCAAGAAGACGGGCAACGCCTATGAAATCGATCCGGGCGAGGGTGCCTTCTACGGCCCCAAGCTCGATTTCAAACTGACCGACGCGATCGGGCGCAAATGGCAGTGCGGGACGTTCCAGGTCGACGGCAACACGCCGACCCGGCTTGGTGCGGAATACGTGGGCGAGGATGGCGGCAAGCACCGCCCCTACATGCTGCACCGCGCGATCCTGGGCTCGTTCGAGCGCTTCATCGGCATTCTTCTGGAAAACTACGCCGGAAGACTGCCGTTCTGGCTGGCGCCTCGGCAGGTGGTCGTCGCCTCTATCGTCTCGGATGCCGATCCCTTCGTGCATGAGGTCGTGGCCGCGCTGAAGAAGGCGGGCGTGCGGGCCGAAGCGGACATTCGGAACGAAAAGATCAACTACAAGGTCCGCGAGCATTCGGTCGGCAAGGTTCCGGCGATTTTGGCGATCGGGATGCAAGAGGTCGAGGCGCGAACTGTTTCAGTCCGCCGCCTGGGCGAGACGCGGACTGAAACGATGAGCCTCGATTCCGCCGTCGCCACCTTCGGGTTCGAGGCGCTTCCGCCCGCCGCTTCCTAATCCAACCAATTGATCTGAAATGCAAAGCCTCCGCATGTTGGCGGGGCCTTTGCAATTGCCCGCGCAAAGAAGGCTTTTCACGAAACCGTGGACCTGTAATCTTTGCCTGTAACTTTCGTCGGGTCCGGTCGAATTGTTGAATGTGTCGCACAGCAGCGACCAACCCATCAGATTACCGACCGCACTCAAGTCCAACCCAGCAATAAGGATGCTCAGATGTCTTACCAGTCGAAAACCCTCGTCATCGCCGGCGCATTGGCTGCCGCCCTTTCAGCCGGCGCCGTTGCGGCCCAGGAAACCGAAAAATGCTTCGGTGTGGCGCTTGCCGGGCAGAATGACTGCGCCGCCGGTCCGGGCACCACCTGCGCCGGAACCTCGAAAGTCGACTATCAGGGCAACTCCTGGTCGCTGGTCCCGGCTGGCACCTGCACCACGATGGAACTGCCCGCCGCTGCCGATGGTACAGCGCGCATGGGTAGCCTGGAAGCGCTGGATCGCGACCTGCCAAGCGCCTGATGCAACCCGCCCTCCGGTCCCGGTGATCGGCGGGCGACCTTCATTGGGGTAGCCAGATGCTTGACCACAGCCGCCAAAGCCTGCCTGCCCGGCCCGGAGTGGGCTACAAACCGCAGCACTTTCCGGGGCTTATGGCAGATCCCGGCGTGGTTGGCTGGCTTGAGATTCACGCCGAGAACTACATGGGCGAGGGGGGGCGTCCGCTGGCGCAGCTGCGTTATCTGGCGGAGCGCTTCCCGATTTCCGTGCATGGCGTGGGCCTGTCTATCGGCGGCGAAGGGCGGCTTGACCGCGACCACCTTGATCGTCTTCGCCAGCTTTGCGGCTGGTTGAACCCGGTCAGCTTTTCAGAGCACCTGGCCTGGTCCACCCATGACGGCGCCTATCTGAACGACCTTCTGCCCTTGCCCTACACATCTGCAACGCTGGCCCGTGTCGCCAATCATATCGACGAGGTGCAGACCGTGCTTGGCCGCCGGATGCTGCTGGAAAACCCCTCGACCTACGTGGCCTTCGCTGAAACCGCGATGGCCGAGACCGATTTCCTGACCGAGATTGCCAACCGCACCGGCTGTGGCCTGCTCTTGGACGTGAACAACGTCTATGTCTCTGGCACCAATCAGAAGTATGATCCCAGGGCCTATCTTGACGCCTTTCCCTTGCACCTTGTGGGCGAAATCCATCTTGGCGGCCATGACGAGGACCGCGACGATCACGGCCGTCGCCTCCTGATCGACAGTCACGGCGCTGAAGTCGTAGACCCGGTCTGGGCACTTTACGCCCATGTCCTCGTCAAAGGCGGCCCGCGCCCGACCCTGATCGAGTGGGACAATGACGTGCCCGAATGGCCGGTCCTTGCGGCCGAGGCCGCCCGTGCCGCCCGCCTGCTGGAGCCGGCGAAATGACCCAGACCGAATTCGCCCGGGCGCTTCTGGACCCCGGGGCGGCTGTCCCTGACGGGATCGTCGATCCGGAAGGCCGCCCCGCGCCAAAGCGGTTTTCGGTCTATCGCAACAATGTGGCCTCGTCGCTGACCCGCGCGCTGGAGACGGCTTTTCCGACCGTGCGCAAGCTGGTCGGAGACGAATTCTTCTCTGCCATGGCGGTGATTTTCCTGCGCGCCCATCCGCCCCGGTCGCGGATGCTGATGCTTTATGGCGATGACCTGCCCGGATTTCTGGAAGGCTTCCCGCCAGTCGCTCATCTGGGCTACCTGCCGGATGTCGCGCGGCTGGATCAGGCGATGCGCGAAAGCTATCACGCGGCGGACAGCGAGCCACTGGCCGAGGTCGAGTTCCAGCGCCTGCTATCCACCGATATCGCCGGGCTGCGCCTGCGTCTTGCGCCCTCGCTTCGGCTGGTGCGGTCGCGCTGGCCGGTGCAGTCGATCTGGGCCGCGAATGCCGAGGGCGGCCCGTCCCCAAACCCGGGGCCCGAGGATGCGCTGATCCTGCGCCCGGAGTTCGACCCCCGACCGCATCTGCTGCCCCCGGGGGGCGGTGCCTTCGTGGAGGGACTGCTGAAGGGGAAGACACTTGGCCAAAGCCTGGACCTGACAGACGCTTCGGCGTCGTTGCCCGCGATCCTGTCGCTGCTGATTACCGGCAGGGCGGTTATTGGAGTGGAACAATGAACGGACTGCTGTCTCTTTACACGCGCGCTGCGGGTCTGGCTGACCGGCAGGCGGATTGGCTTTTGCCGACGGCCGCGCGGTTGGTGTTTGCCGGGGTTCTGTTCGGGTATTTCTGGGCCTCGGCGGGGACCAAGCTGGACGGGGTCTTTACGCCGTCGCTGGGGTCCTACGCGCAGATCTACCCCAAGGCCTTCGAGGCGGCGGGCTATGACGTAAGCCAGATGGGTCTGTGGCACCGGCTTGTGGTGCTGGCCGGGGCCTGGGCGGAATACATCTTGCCGGCGCTGATCGTGCTGGGCCTGATCACCCGGCTGGCGGCGCTGGGGATGGTGGGGTTCGTGGCCTTGCAAAGCCTGACCGATATCTACGGCCATGGAATTGCGGCAGGGGCATGGTTCGACCGGGCGTCGGATGCGCTGATCCTTGACCAGCGGGCCTTCTGGATGCTGCTGTTTCTTGTGCTGATCCTGAAAGGCGCGGGCCCGCTTTCGGCGGACCGGTTGCTTAAGCAGGCAAATTTCCGCCTTGCGGCTTGATTTTCGTCAAATCCTTGGCATCATCGCCACAGTGACGACAGAATTCCTGAATGGCTCTCGGAACGAAGGCCTGGAAGACCTGGTGGCACGGCTCGCGGCAATGTCGCCGCGAGGGGTTCTGAGAGGAGAAGCGGCATGCCGACAGGCACCGTGAAGTGGTTCAACTCGACCAAAGGTTATGGATTCATCGCCCCCGATGATGGCGGCAAAGACGTATTTGTGCATATTTCTGCGGTTGAGCGCGCCGGGCTGAAGGGACTCAGCGACAACCAGAAGATCGGCTACGAGCTTCAGTCGGGCCGTGACGGGAAGGAATCGGCCGGGGATCTTCGGCTGCTTTAGGATGTCAGCGCGGCTTCGGTCGCGCTGTCCCATCCCAGATACCAGCGTTTGGCATCCTGGATGACCGGCCGTTTCATGACGGTCGGTTGTGAGGCGATCTGTGCCTCGGGCTCGGATGCCTTCAGGAAATCGTTGAAGGCGCGATAGGTCGTGGATTGGGTGTTCACGACCCTTGATCCGAATTCGGTGACGATGGCGGCGATCTCGGTGTCGGTCAGCGGCTGGGCGCGGATGTCCCGGAATGTGACCTCCTTGCCGGCAGATTGAAGGGTCTTCAGGGCCCGCTTGCAGGTATCGCAGGTCGAGATTCCGTAGAGGATCATGTCAGGCTCCTTCGGGCCGTGTCCCGGGCAAGGACACATTTCCGGTCATTTGATTTCAAGGACTTGGGTGGACCATTGACCCGCTCCTAACACATGCCCCGCCGGCCGCAAAGACCAAGGGGACAGAGGCCCTATCCGTGGATCATCCGGGTCAACGTCACCCCTGCCCAGGCCGAAAACGCGGTCAGCACGCTACCCCATGTCACATCGGTGACCACCATCTGCCATTGCCAGTCCCGCATCACCGACCATGAGGTGAATTCATAGGTGCCGTAGGCCATCAGCCCGATGATCAGGGCAGGAAGGATCAGCGGCGCGCCGGTTTTCAGGGCGGGCATCGACACCAGGTAGACCAGCCCCGCCACATAGGCGAGGTAGAACAGCGCTGCGGGCGCAATCCGGATCGGCTCGGCCAGAAGCGGGCCGATGTGGCGGGTGAACAGAGGTTTCATCACCAGCGTCAGCATGATCACATCAAGGATCAGGAAGACAGCGGCCGTGGTGGCATAAAGCGTGAAGGTGGTCATGCGCATCTCCTGTCAGCGAAGGAGAGGTAGCATGGATCGCGGGCCTGGAAAGGGCGGATCGCGCCGCCCCATTGCTCCATCAGCCGAGCGCGCCCGTCACTATCGGCTGCACCTGGTTCCAGCCGTCCCACATCATCTTCAGCGCGACGTAAAGGATGATCAGCAGGCCGACATAGGCGATCCAGCGGTATTTGCTGAGAAGCCGGGCGACGAAGCCTGCAGCAAGGCCCATCAGCGCGATGGACAGCACAAGGCCGATGATCAGCACGCTCGGGTAGCCATGCGCGGCGCCGGCCACGGCAAGGACGTTATCAAGGCTCATCGAAACGTCGGCGATGACGATCTGGGTCGCGGCCTGGGCAAAGGTCTTGCGCGGAGCACCGCCCGCAATGGTGCCATCGGCGTTGAGGTCGGAATCTGTCAGGGCCTCGGCGGCGGCCACTTCGGCTTCGTGCGGAACCGAAAGCTCGCGCCACATCTTCCAGCACACCCAAAGCAGCAGGATGCCACCGGCAAGAAGCAGGCCGGTGATCGCCAGAAGCTGGGTGGTGACCAGGGCAAAGCCGATGCGCATCACGGTGGCGGCGATGATGCCGACGAGAATGGCCCTGGCGCGTTGTTCTTTCGGAAGACCGGCTGCGGCAAGGCCGATGACGATGGCATTGTCGCCCGCAAGCACAAGGTCAATGCCGATGACCTGCATCAGCGCGGTAAACCCTTCGGTCGTGAAAATTTCCATTTGGTCCCCGTTGGCTTTTGGCGCGCGGCCTGTCTACGCTTTCGTTTCGGGGTGGGCAAGCGGGATGACTTTCCAAGTCAGCGAAAGGCGGCTAGGGCAGGGGAATGCTGTCCTATCAACATCTCTACCATGCCGGGAACCTGGCCGATGTCCACAAGCACGCGGCCCTGGCCTGGATGCTGGACTACCTGACGCAGAAGGACAAACCACTGAGCTACATCGAGACCCATGCCGGGCGCGGGGTCTATGACCTTGGCGCCGACGAGGCGGTCAAGACCGGCGAAGCGGCGGCGGGCATCGCGCTGGTGGAGCATTGGTTTCCCAAGAGCCACCCTTACCGGCAGCGGCTGGAAGAGGCGCGGGCGGCTTATGGCGCTCGGGCCTATCCCGGCTCGCCGCTGATCGCGGCCCTGGGTTTGCGTGAAACCGACAGCCTGCATCTGGCGGATCTGCATCCGCAGGAAGTGGCGCATCTGCGCGCAGTGGCAAAGGATTGGGGCGCGTCCGTCTACCAGAAGGACGGGTTCGAACTGGCGCTTGCGATCACGCCGCCCACCCCTCGGCGCGGGCTGATGCTGTTCGACCCGTCCTACGAGGTGAAGGCGGACTACGAGGCGATCCCCCGGCAGATGGCCGCCATCCACCGCAAGTGGAACGTCGGTGTTCTGATGCTGTGGTATCCGATCCTGAAGGGTGGCGCACACGGCCCCATGCTGGCAGCGCTGGAAACCGCCTTTCCCGAAGGGCTGCGGCATGAGGTGCGCTTTCCCCCGGTGCGCGAAGGGCATCGGATGGAAGGCTCGGGCCTGTTCGTGGTGAATGCGCCCTACGGGTTGGCGGGGGAACTTGCGGCGCTGGGCCAGCGGTTCGCGAGGCTTTCCAAACCGGGAAAGGGGGCCTAGATAGGGCAGATGATCGACGCTTTGCTTCGCCGCCTGCTGGCGCCCGCCCCTGCCGTCCTGCCCGAACCCGACGCCCGTCTGGCGCTGGCCGCCCTTCTGGTGCGGATCGCGCGGACCGATGGGCTTTATTCCGCCGAGGAAGTTGAACGGATCGACCGGGTGCTCGCGCTTTATCACGGGCTTGGCCCGTTCGAGGCCGCGCGGCTGCGGACCGAGGCGGAAGAGCTGGAACGTCAGGCCCCGGACACGGTACGGTTCACGCGCGCGCTCAAGGCCGGGGTCGGGCTTGAAGACCGGGCCGATCTGATGGTCGCGCTGTGGTCGGTGGCGCTGGCCGACGGATTGCGCGACGCCGAGGAAGACCGCCTGCTGCGGCTGGTCGCGAACCTTCTGGGCCTGACGGATGTGGAATCGGCCCAGGCCCGGCAGCGCGCGGAATGCGCGGCCGTGCGGGAATGATCGCCAGCCTTGCGATGTATGATGCCGGCCCCGCCATGGCCGCGAATGACCGGCTTTGGGCCCTGGTCCGGGACCGTCTGCGCGGGCAGGGGATTGCGGCGCCTGACGCGCTGACGCGCGGCGAGGCGGCATACTGGCCAGCCTGGGAAGCGCCTGACCTGCTTTTGTCGCAGACCTGCGGCTATCCGTTCCGGGCGCGTTTGCATGGCCGTGTCGCCTATGTCGGCACGCCGGACTATGGGGTCGAGGGTTGTCCTCCCGGCCATTACCGGTCGGTCTTCGTGGTGCGGGCGGATGATCCTCGTCATGGGGTGGCCGATTTTGACGGCGCGCCCTTCGCCTATAACGAGGCGCTGTCGCAGTCCGGTTGGGCCGCGCCGCAGAGCCATGCGGCCAAGCTGGAGTTGCACCTGCCGCCCGTGGTGAAAACCGGGGGGCACCGGCTTTCGGCCCTTGCGGTCGCCGAGGGTCGCGCCGATATCGCGGCGCTGGATGCGGTGACCTGGGCGCTGTTGCAGGGCGAGGACCCGGTGACCGACCGGCTGCGCGTGGTCGGCACGACCGACCCGACCCCCGGCCTGCCCTTCATCGCGGCCAAGGATGCACCGGTCGATCTGATCCATGCCGCCCTTTCCGACGCCATCGCCGCTCTGACACCGCGTGACCGGGCGACCCTGCGCCTGAAGGGCATCGTCCGCATCGCCGAGGCCGCTTATCTTGCAGTGCCCAATCCCCCCTCGCCTGACCAGATTGCGCCAGAGAACTGATCACATCGCAGCGTAAACCCCGGCTTTCCGGCCAAATGCACGTTGCATTGGCAAGGAATCTCGGTCCTACTCCCACGCCAACCGCCCATGAGCCGAAGCCAGATGCCAGCAGACAGCCCCGACACCCCGGTCATCGAAATCCGCGACCTGCACAAGTGCTATGGTCCGCTGGAGGTGTTGAAGGGCGTCGATCTGGTTGCCCCGCGCGGGCATGTCGTGTCGCTGATCGGCTCGTCCGGGTCGGGGAAATCCACGCTTTTGCGCTGCTGCAACCTTTTGGAGGACAGCCAGCAGGGCGAGGTCCGCTTTGAAGGCGAGGCCGTGCGCTGGAAGGGCGAAGGGTTGGCCCGCCATCCCGCCGACCGCGCGCAGGTCACCCGCATTCGCACCAACCTGTCGATGGTGTTCCAGCAGTTCAACCTTTGGGCGCATCTTACGATCCTGCAGAACGTGATGGAGGCGCCGGTGACGGTGCTGAAGCGCGACCCGAAAGAGGTCGAGGCGAAGGCCCGGCAATACCTTGCCAAGGTCGGCATCGAAGACAAGGCCGATGCCTGGCCCGCCCAGCTTTCGGGCGGCCAGCAGCAACGCGCCGCCATCGCGCGGGCCCTGTGCATGGAGCCCCGCGCGCTTTTGTTCGACGAACCGACCTCGGCACTGGACCCGGAGCTGGAGCAAGAGGTCGTTCGCGTCATCAAGGCCCTTGCCGATGAGGGGCGCACGATGATCCTTGTGACCCATGACATGAAGCTTGCGGCCGATTGCTCTGACCACGTCATCTTCCTGCATCAGGGCCGGATCGAAGAGGAAGGCCCGCCCGCCAGCCTGTTCGGCAACCCTTCCAGCGACCGGCTGCGCGGGTTCCTGTCGGCAACTGCGGCCTGATGAGCTGCCTTGGCACCATTGCGGCACTGGCCACGGGACTGACCTTTGTGTCGGCCGAAACAGTGGTCATCGGCACCGACGGGCCGTTCCCGACCTATGTGCTCGTGGACGAGGCCGGCACGATCACCGGCTTTGAACGCGACGTGATGGACGAGGTTTGCAGCCGCGCCGCCCTGATCTGCGCCTGGGAGCTGGCCAGTTTCGACCAGCTGATCCCGGGCGTCATGTCCGGGCAGTTCGACGTGGTGCTGGGCGGCATGGCGGTGACCAGGGAACGCCAGCAGCTGGTGGACTTCACCCAGCCCTATCGCGCCACCGACCCCGAGGAATGGTACATCGGCCGTCCCGGCGCCCCGGCCCCGGCCGCCGCGCTGACCGCCGTGCAATCGGGCACGGTGCACGAAGCGCATCTGCGCGGGCTGGGCCATCGCTTTGTCAGTTTCTCAAACGAAGCCGACGTGCTGGAGGCGCTGCGGATCGGTCAGGTAGACCTGGCGCTGGGGCCCTATCAGACCCGGGCTGACATCACGGACTACATGTCTGCCGAAGGGTTCGACTTCCTGTATTCCGACCTGATCCCTGACGGCGGCGTTGCGATGGCTGTCTGCAAGGGCAATACTGGGTTGCTTGACACTTTGAACGCGGCGCTTGACGGGATGCGCGCCGACGGGACGATAACCACCATCGAATCTCGCTGGTTCGACTGACGAAAGATCGAACTGCGACCATCATCCAATAAAAGGGGAACCAAGGATGAAAAAACTGCTTCTTGCCACTGCGCTGATCGCGGTCTCGGGCGCCGCGCTGGCCGAATCCCACGGCCAGACCGTTCGCCTGGGTACTGAAGGCGCCTACCCGCCCTTCAACTTCATCAACGACGCCGGCGAAATCGCCGGTTTTGAGCGCGAAGTGGGCGACGAGCTTTGTGCCCGTGCCGAACTGACCTGCGAGTGGGTGACCAACGAATGGGACAGCATCATCCCGAACCTGCAGTCGGGAAACTATGACGTCATCATCGCCGGGATGAGCATCACCAAGGAGCGTGACGAAGTCATCGACTTCAGCCAGAACTACTTCCCGCCAGCTGCCTCGGCCTACGTTGCGCTGACGGCGGATGCGGACCTCAAAGGCACCGTGTCGGCGCAGGTCTCGACCATCCAGGCGGGCTATGTGGCGGAATCCGGCGCGACCCTGCTGGAATTCGCGACTCCCGACGAATCCGTTGCCGCCGTCCGCAACGGTGAGGCTGTCGCGGTTTTCGCCGACAAGGATTTCCTGGCGCCGATCGTGGCGGAATCCAATGGCGAGCTGATGTTCGTGGGCGAGCCCGTGCAGCTGGGCGGCGGCGTGGGCCTTGGCCTGCGCGAAAGCGATACCGAGCTGAAGGACAAGCTGAACGCCGCGATCCAGTCGATGAAGGATGACGGTTCGCTGAATGCGCTGATCGAAAAGCACTTCGGCCCGGAAACGGCGAAGTTCTGATCAAGGGCAGGGCGCGGCTTCGGTCGCGCCCCATCCACCATGTTCGCCGCTTGCGCCGACCCCAAAGCGATTGAAGGCCTGACTTGGGCAGCGTGCTACCTGACCTCGGGCAAGCACCTTGATTTCTATTGGTCTTTCGTCACCGTCCTGATGCTGCTTGCGATCACCGCGCCTGCGGCGCTGGCGATGGGGTTTGCCGGGGCGACCGCCGCCCGGTCGCGTTTCCTGCCGCTTAGCCTGCTCGGCAAGGCCTATGCCGCCATCGTGCGGGGTGTGCCGGACATCGTGTTCTTCCTCTTCTTCGTCATCGCGCTTGATCAGGGGATCGAGTGGATGAAGCATCAGATCGTCTGCCCCGACTGGACCGAGCCGGTCCGTCAGGGCCTTGAATTCCGCGTCTGCCCGCAGGCGAAGGTGCCGCTCGGGTCCTCTTCGGCGATCTGGCATCAGGCTTACGGCTTCGGGCTGGCGGTCTTTACCTTTGCCATCGTCTTCGGGGCCTTCGCGGCCAATGTCCTTTACGGAGCGATGAGCGCCGTGCCCCGTTCGCAGCTGGAAACGGCCGAGGCTTACGGCATGTCCCAGGGTCAGGTCTTTCGCCGCATCCTTGTGCCGCAGATGTGGGTCTATGCGCTGCCGGGGCTGTCGAACCTCTGGATGATCCTGATCAAGGCGACGCCGTTGCTGTTCCTTCTGGGCGTCAAGGACATCGTCTATTGGGCGCGTGAGCTTGGGGGCTCGAAGACCCAGGCCTATGAATACCCGCACCCCGACTGGCGGCTTTGGTACTTCCTTGGCCTCCTGGTCTTCTATCTGCTTTTCACCAAGGTTTCCGAAATCGTGCTTGCGCGTCTGTCGGCCCGGCTAAGCCACGGTCAGGCCACGGCGGCGGGCGAAGCAATGCGGAAGGTGGCCGCATGAGTTGTTGGCAAACCGTGCAGGACTACGCCTTCCGGTCGATCGGGCTGGGGGAAAACCTGCTTCCCAGGACCGATTTCACCCTTTGCCAGCAGATCACGCTGATCGGGTCGGGACTGATCTGGAACATCTACTTCGGCGTTCTGGCGCTGGCCTTCGGGTTCTTTCTGGCCGTCGCGGTGGCGCTGGCGAAATCCTCGCGCCGGGCGCTGCTGCGCAAGCCGGCCGAGTGGTTCGTGTTCGTGTTGCGGGGCTCGCCACTCTTCATCCAGTTCTTCCTGGCATATGAGACGTTGCAGCTGCTGCCCAAGGCCGGGATCAACCTCCTTGGGATCACGGTGGAAACCTCATGGACCACCCGGGCCTGGGCTGGGGCGCTGTTTGTCCTGTTCCTGAACACCTCGGCTTATGCGGCGGAAATCTTCCACGGCGCGCTGCGGTCGATCCCCAAGGGCGATCTGGAGGCGGCCGAGGCTTACGGCCTGACCGGCTGGCAGAAGTTCCGCCGCATCCAGTGGCCGACGATGCTGCGACTGGCCTGGCCGTCCTACACGAACGAGGCGATCTTCCTGTTCCATGCCACGACGCTGGTCTTCTTCAGCGGCTTCCCGGCCTTCCGGCAGATGGGTGACGCGCTGTATTACGCCAACTATTTCGCCGACAAGACCTTCAACCCCTTTGTGCCCTATCCCATCGTTGCCGCATATTTCATCGCGCTGACGCTGCTTTTGACCTTTGCCTTCAGCCTGGTGAACAAGCATCTGAACCGGCACCTGCCCAGCAATCAGAAAAGCAGAATTCGCTTGCGTCCGCAGATCATCCGATAGTATTCTCGAATTTGATCAAATTGCGATGTGGCCACAACGGTCTGCGCCGGTGATCAGAACCAGGGGATAGGATCAAGGGCATGATCCGACACCCGCCTGCAGGGCCATGTGCCTGTGCGTGGGCGGGTCATGCCCTGCCTGAACAACGATGATGATGAAAGACTACCTCCGCAAGCACCCCGACGTGCGCACCATCCGCGTGGCCGCCGTCGATCTGAACGGCCAGGCGCGGGGCAAACGCGTGCCCACACGCTTTGCCGACAACGTGGTCAAGAACGGGACGCGCTTCCCCTTCTCGGTCCTCAGCCTCGATATCTGGGGCGAAGACATTGACGACAGCCCGCTGGTCTTTGAACAGGGCGACGCCGACGGCGTGTTGAAACCCACCGAACGCGGCTTCATGCCGATGCCCTGGCTTGAGGCGCCGACGGCGTTGCTGCCGATCTGGATGTTCCGCGAAAACGGTCAGCCCTATGACGGCGACCCGCGCCACGCACTGCGCGCCGTTGTGGAAAAATACAAGGCCAGGGGCCTGACCCCGGTCTGCGCAATGGAGCTGGAGTTCTTCCTGATCGACGACTCCGGCAAGACCATGCAGGTCCCCGCCAGCCCCCGCAGCGGCAAGCGCCGCAAAGCCGCCGAGACGCTGTCGATCCGCGCGCTGGATGCGTTCGACACCTTCTTCACCGACCTCTACGATGCCTGCGAGGCGATGGACATTCCGGCGGACACCACGACCTCGGAAACCGGGCTTGGCCAGTTCGAGGTGAACCTGATGCATTGCGACGATGCCTTGCGCGCCGCCGATGATGCCTGGCTCTTCAAGATGCTGGTCAAGGGTCTGGCCCGCCGCCACGGCTTTGCGGCCAGCTTCATGGCCAAGCCATATGCGGATTACTCGGGTTCCGGCCTGCACACGCATTTCTCGGTTCTGGATGAGAAAGGCGATAACATCTTCGACAGCGGCGGCCCGAAAGGCACCGCGCAGCTGCGTCATGCCGTGGCGGGATGCCTGTCAGCGATGCACGATTCGACCCTGCTGTTCGCACCGCATTTCAACAGTTATGAGCGTTTGGTCCCTGACAAGCACGCGCCTACCGCGATCAGCTGGGGCTATGAAAACCGCACGGCTGCGATCCGCATTCCCGCCGGCAATCCGACAGCTCGGCGCATTGAGCATCGGGTGGCCGGGGGCGATGTGAACCCCTATCTTATGCTTGCCGCGATCCTGGGGGCAGCCCTGACCGGCATCGAGGACGAGATCGAGCCGCCGCCCGCCGTCACCGGAAATGCCTACGCGATGGACCTGCCGCAGATCCCCTCCACCTGGGAAGATGCGATCGACGCTTGCGAAAACAGCGACGTCCTTTACCGTTTCCTGCCCAAGGAACTGATCCGCAACCTGGTGCAGACCAAGCGGCAGGAACTCCACTACCTGGCCGAGCTTTCGCCCGAAGAGCGGGTAGAGCTTTACCTCGATACCGTCTGACCAAACGCCCCCCTTGACCAAAGGGGGGCCGAACGCCCACCTTCTGCCGAAGAAACCGAACGGAAAAAGTCATGCAGATCGGCATCCTTCAGACCGGCGCCTCGCCCGACGCTTTGCGCGCCGAACATGGCGACTACCCGGATTTCTTCGAACGCCTGCTGGCCGACCGTGGCCTGACCTTCCGTCGCTATCATGTCGAGGCGATGGAGTTTCCGGCTGATGTCCATGAGTGCGAGGGCTGGCTGATCACCGGATCCCGCCACGGGGCCTATGAGGACCACCCCTTCATCAAGCCGCTGGAGGCGTTCATCCGCAGCGCCTACGACGCGAAAGTGCCGGTTGTGGGGGTCTGCTTTGGCCACCAGATCATCGCCCAGGCCATGGGTGGCAAGGTCGAAAAGTTCGCGGGCGGCTGGTCGGTCGGGCCGACCGAATACGATTTCGGTGACGAAACGCTGCGCCTGAACGCCTGGCACCGCGATCAGGTGACCGAAAAGCCGGAAAGCGCCGAGGTCGTGGCCAGCAGCGAATTTTGCCAGAACGCAGCGCTGCTTTACGATGACCGCATGTTCTCGGTGCAGGCCCACCCCGAATTCAGCAACGACTTTGTGGACGGGCTGATGCGGACGCGCGGACCGGGCCTGGTGCCCGACGACCTGATGGCCGCAGCGCGTGACCAGTTCGCCAAGCCGCTGGACGACGCCGGCATGGCGGGCCGCATTGCCAGTTTCTTTCTGACCCACCAAGCAAGATCCAATGGGGCCGAGAAGCTCCGCGCCTGATGTGCGCGGGGGCCACCCCCCAAACAACGTGTGACATATGTCCAAATGGACCGACCAGCTGCCCGAGGCAGCGCGCGACTACATCGGCAACCGCCGTGTGGACGAAGTGGAATGCATCATCGGCGACATCGCCGGGGTGGCGCGGGGCAAGGCAATGCCCGCCGCGAAATTCAGCAGGCAGACCAGCTATTTCCTGCCCAATTCGATCTTCCTGCAGACGATCACCGGCGAATGGGCCGACAACCCGTTCGATGCCTTCACCGAACCGGACATGATCCTGGAGCCGGACTGGTCCACCGCCACCGCCGCGCCCTGGACGGCCGACATTACCCTGCAGGTGGTGCATGACGCCAAAGACCAGCAAGGCAACCCGATCCCCTACAGTCCTCGCAACGTGCTGCGACGGATCATGGATCTTTACGCCGCCCAGGGCTGGAAGCCCGTCGTCGCCCCCGAAATGGAATTCTTCCTGACCGCCCGCAACATCGACCCGAACCAGCCGGTGATCCCGCCCATGGGGCGTTCCGGTCGCCGGGCGGCCGGCAAGCAGGCCTATTCGATGTCGGCGGTCGACGAATACGGCAAGGTCATCGACGACATCTACGATTTCGCCGAAGCGCAGGGGCTGGAGATCGACGGCATCCTGCAGGAAGGCGGGGCAGGGCAGATTGAACTGAACCTGGCGCATGGCGACCCGGTCCGCCTGGCCGACGAAGTGTTCTTCTTCAAGCGCCTGATCCGCGAGGCGGCGCTGCGGCACGACTGCTTCGCCACATTCATGGCCAAGCCAATCGCGGGGGAACCTGGCTCTGCGATGCACATCCATACCTCTGTGGTGGATACCAAGACGGGCAAGAACATTTTCGCCGGCCCGAAGGGGGTGGAGACGGAGGCCTTTCAGCACTTCATCGGCGGCTTGCAGAAACACCTCGGCGCTGCCGTGGCGCTGTTCGCGCCCTATGTGAACAGCTACCGCCGCTATGTCCCGGACTTCGCCGCGCCCATCAACCTGGAATGGGGCCGCGACAACCGGACCACCGGCCTGCGTGTGCCGATCTCCAGCCCAGCCGGGCGGCGGATCGAAAACCGTCTGCCGGGGATGGATTGCAACCCCTATCTCGGTATCGCCTCGACGCTTGCCTGCGGCTATCTGGGTCTGATGAACAAGACCCGGGCGCGGCCTGAATTCATCGGCTCGGCCTACATCGACAGCGAGGATATCCCGGTAAACCTGGGCGACGCGCTGGATATGCTGGACGAGGACCAGGCGCTGAAAGAGGTGATGGGGATCGAGTTCGTCAAGGTCTACGATTCGGTCAAGCGTAACGAATACAAGGAGTTTCTTCAGGTCATCAGCCCGTGGGAACGTGAGCATCTTCTGTTGAACGTCTGATGCGCCTGAACCTGCTTCACGCCAATGACCGGGCCGGGGAATACCCGCCCAGCTGGTACGCCGCCACGGCCGTGCCCATGGCGGCGTTCCCGGCTCTGGATGGGCCGGTGACGGTCGATGTCTGCATCGTCGGCGGCGGCTATACCGGCCTTTCAGCCGCCCTGCATCTGGCAGAGCGCGGTCTGTCGGTGGTGGTGCTGGAAGCGCACCGGATGGGCTTTGGCGCCTCGGGTCGCAACGGCGGCCAAGTCGGCAGCGGCCAGCGGCAGGATCAGGTCTGGATTGAAAAGACGGTGGGCAAGGAAAACGCCCGCCGGCTTTGGGATCTGGCCGAAGACGCCAAGACGCTGGTGCGCGGGCTGATCGCCGATCATGCGATGGCCGGCGTCACCTTCCAGCCCGGAATAGCGCATGCCTGCTGGACCGACGCCGAAGTGCGACAGGGGCGGCTTTACGCCGAAAAGCTGCACCGAGACTATGGCTATGACCAGCTGGAGCGACTGGACCGCGCCGGGATCCGCCGCATGATCGGCTCGACCGTCTACCAGGGGGGTGAGGTCGACCGGGGTGCCGGGCACATCCATCCGCTGAACTTCGCGCTTGGGCTGGCCAAAGCCGCCACAGCCGCTGGTGCGCAGCTGCACGAAGGATCCGAGGTCACCGGAATCGACCACGGCCCGCGCCCGGTGGTGCGGACGGCTAAGGGCAGCGTCACCTGCAACACGGTGATCCTTGCCGCGAACGGTTATCTTGGCGGGTTGGAACCTGCGGTCGCGGCCAAGGTCATGCCGATCAACAATTTCATCATCGCGACCGAACCCCTTGGCGACCGCGCCAAAGACATCCTTGCCGAACCGATCGCGGTGTCCGACACCAAGTTCGTGGTCAACTACTGGCGCCTGAGCGAGGACAACCGCCTGCTTTTCGGCGGCGGCGAAAGCTATGGCTACCGTTTCCCCGATATCGCGAAGACCGTGTCGAAACCGATGCTGGAGGTCTATCCGCAGCTTGCCGGCACCAGGATCGACCATGCCTGGGGCGGCACTCTGGCGATCACGCTGAACCGGATGCCCTGTTTCCTGCGGGTCAGGCCGAACGTGCTGTCGGCCTCGGGCTATTCCGGCCACGGCGTCGCGATGGCCACGCTTGCGGGCAAGCTGATGGCCGAAGCGACGGCCAGCCAGTCGGCCGGGTTCGACCTGATGGCCAGCCTGCCGCAACCACGCTTTCCCGGTGGCGCGACACTGCGCTTGCCGCTTCTGGTGCTGGCGATGACCTGGTATTCGATGCGCGACCGCCTGGGACTTTGATCGGGCTCGGGCCCTGCCCCTCGACTCATCGGCCTTCAGGCGCCATATCTGACCCATGTCCCTGCCCAACGGATTCCTTGACGAGCTGCGCACGCGGGTGACCCTTTCCTCGGTCGTGGGAAAGAAGGTCACCTGGGACATGCGCAAGTCGAACCTGGCAAAGGGCGACTTCTGGGCGCCATGCCCGTTCCATCAGGAAAAATCCGCCAG